>JBAXNB010000048.1:0-14132 GCA_037134015.1 Betaproteobacteria bacterium
GTGGTGGATCGATTGCTTGGGTTTATGATGCGGGATGTTTGAACATTGGCCCTCAAAGTGCAGGTGCTGTCCCAGGCCCAGCGTGTTATGGCAGGGGAGGATCGAGGGCAACCGTGACGGATGCAGATTTGATTTGTGGCTACATCAACCCGGATTATTTCCTTGGTGGATCTCAGACCTTGAATCTTGAAGCGGCGAAGCTGGCCATCACAAAAGAGGTTGCTGAACCCTTGAATTTGAGTCTGTATCAGGCAGCCGCAGGCGTGCGTCACATTGTTGATATGAAAATGGCCGATGAAGTGCGTGTATTTGCCGCCCGAAGAGGTGTGGACTTAACGAATTTTACGCTTCTGCCTTTTGGTGGGGCAGGTGCAGTGCATGCGGTGGCTGTCGCAGAGGAGCTTGGCATGAAGCGGATATTGGTACCTGCCAGACCAGGGGCATTTTCAGCCTTGGGACTTCTATGCACCGATGTGGTTCACGACCACATGCGATCCGATTTGAAACCCTTGGAGATGATTACAGCTGACACAGCAGAAAAAATTTACGAAGAGCTACAACAAAAAGCAGTTGATGATTTGATCTCTGAAGGCTTGGATCCTGAAAAAGCATATTTTTCAAGAGAAATTGATTTGAGGTACACAGGACAAGGCTACGAGCTACGCACTTCTTTAGAGGGTCTATTTTCGGGCAAGTTGTCAGCCATGTCTTTAAGTGCAGTGCGCAGTCGATTTGATGAACTTCATGAAAAAATACATGGACACTCAGCCGCAAATCGCTCGGTTGAAGTCGTGAGTTACCGACTTCGTGTGAGCGTTCAAGTTCCCAAATACCAGCTTAAAACACAGGTTGCGACATCCAAAGACATGGGTAACCCTATAAAGGGTGAGCGTCTCATCTACCCCAGAGGCGATGAAGCTGAACATGCGGTGGTCTATGAGCGCGAACGTTTGTGGGTTGGGGACAGCTTCAAAGGGCCTGCAATCATTGAGCAATTTGATGCCACCACCGTGATTCCAAAAGGGTGGAGTGCAACGGTTGATGCGCACCTCAATTTAATTTTGGAGCATATTTAACATGGACGCCATCACCATTCAGGTTTTACGAAACAAGATCGCAAGTTTGGTGGAAGAGATGCATTATCACTTCTACCGATCCGGTTATTCATCCATCATTCGGGAATCAAGGGACTTCAGTTGCGTCATACTGGATAAAAATGGTCGATTGATCGTAGCCCCCCCCATGTTCTTTCATGCCCCCGTCTATCGGCATTTGGTGCGTCGAATTCTAGAGCTGTATCCTATGAGTGCAGGCGAATCAGGCATCAAGGAAGGGGATGTGTTTGTGTCCAACCATCCCTATGAGGGAGGCTTGCCACATGTGTCTGACATGGCCTTTGTCTCACCTGTTTTCCACGCTGGAGAAATCATTGCTTTTGCTGGAAGTATCGCTCATAAAGCTGATATTGGCGGTACCGTGCCGGGATCGACCTCTGCAAATGCAACTGAAATGTTTCAAGAAGGCTTGCTGCTTCCACCCTTAAAAATTTGGAACTCTGGTCAAGAGCTTCCAGATATTGAACGACTGATTCTAGCCAACAGCCGTCAACCCGAATTGGTGCGAGGTGACATGCGAGCTCAAATTGCCATCACTCGCATGGGGGTGAGCCGAATGAAGGAGTTGTGTGATCGCTTTGGGTCGGAAACCTTGAAGGGCGCATTTGTTGCTATTTTGGGTGGTGCTGCCTCACAACTGCGTAAAGAAATTGAGAAATTGCCTGAGGGCAGTTCCTATGCAGAAGGGTTCTTTGATTCAGATGGCTTTGATATTGAAACCCCCGTCAAGCTTGCGGTCAACATCAGCATCCAAAATGGCAAAGCCATGTTTGACTTCTCTGGCAGCGGACCTCAAACCAAAGGACCGATCAACCTTAGGCCTCCCATGGTAGAAGCCTGTGTTTTTTATTCCCTTCTTGGTAGTTTAGGACCCACTCTCCAATTCAACGATGGCATGCTGGATGTTTTGGAGTTCAAATATGCTCCACGCACGGTCACCAACTCTCAAGCGCCTGCCTCAGTGTCGAATTATCAAATGACCAACTTGAAATTGGTTGACGTGATCTTGGAAGCTTTGGCTCATTTCAATCCTCAGCGGGCTACAGCCAATGCAGGCTCATCAAGTGCTTTAGGCATTGCGTGGGCAAAGGGTCGTCCAGGCCAGTCCAATCTTCAATACGAGATCATGGGGTCTGCATACGGCGGAGGGATGGGCCACGATGGTGCCTCTGGGACTGCGACGCATCTGAGCAACTTGCACATCACACCCATTGAGATTCTAGAAACTGAATATCCGTGTCGGATTACACGTTTTGAATTGATGGCAGACACTGGAGGCGCTGGTGAGTGGCGTGGGGGTTTGAGTTATCAGCGGGAATATGAGCTCCTTGAAGACGCGATTGTGACTCGACGTTTTGACCGCACGCGATTCCCTCCCAATGGCATCAAAGGAGCAAAAAACGGTAGTCGAAGCCGATTTGTCATGCGGGTGGGCTCTTCCGGGGAGGAAGAGGTAAGGAATTCTGGGCGTTTTCACATGAAAGCTGGAGAGCGATTCATGTTACAAAGTGCAGGAGGCGGTGGCTATGGAGACCCGGGTCAACGAGACCCAAAGGCCTTGGCTCAAGATGTTGCTGAGGGTTATGTCAGCCATCAAGCTCAATTGAGCGATTACCGTAAAAATTAATTCAAAAAAGGAGACAAAAGTGGCTAACAGTAAAGAACGTGTAGGTGTCATTGGCGCTGGTCGAATGGGCTTGGCGATCGTTAAGCATTTGGTCCATGCGGGATATGAGGTGTCTGTGGTGGATATCAAAGCAGACAACATAGCGTCTGCTGTTAAGTTAGGTGCAACACATGAATTGAGCCCTCACTCTCTAGGCGAAAAGAGTGATTTTGTTATTTTAGGTGTTGGCTATGATGACGAAGTCAATGAAGTGGTCCTTGGTCCAAATGGGGTGCTCAATGCCTTGAAACCTGGATCCATCATTGCAGTGTCGTCGACAGTCGCGCCAGATACTGTCAAAGATTTGAGCATCAAGGCCAATCTCAAGGGCGTCTCAGTTTTGGATGCGCCCATCTGCCGTGGTCGATGGTTCGCTGATGAAGGGAAGTTACTTGCCCTTTTTGGTGGTGATGCAAAAGTTGTAGAGCGTGGAAGAGTTGTGTACTCTACTTTTTGCTCGGACATTTCCCATCTAGGGGAGGTCGGTCACGGCCAGGTTGGTAAGGCCATCAACAATCTATTGCTGTGGGTGAATTCAATTGGACTGATTGAAGCTGGTCGAATTGCTGAGTCGACCGGTATCGATCTCGTTGTATTGCGCGACGCATTGCAGATGAGTTCTGCAAAGTCTCAGGCACTTGAAGATTGGGATCAGATAACGTTTACTTGGGCCTTGAAGGACATGCAAATCGTCTCTAAGATGACCGATCAGGCTGGCTTGTCTTTACCCATCACGGGAGCGATCAAAGAATTGGTCAAGGAAGGAAGGAGAATCAAAGCCACCAATCCGCCGAGGTGGACCGGGACCAAATAAAAGACGACAAAAAATATATCTTTTCAGGAGACACGATCATGATAAAAAAATATTCACTTAGATTTTTCTTTTTCTTAGCTTTCTTGATCTTAGGAACTGCATGGGCACAAGACTATCCCATGAAGCCCGTCAAAATGATAGTTCCTTATCCAGCGGGTGGAACTACAGATGCCTTGGCAAGGCTCGTGTCGATCAAACTGGCCGCCAAATGGGGACAACCCGTGGTCGTAGAAAATCGAGCAGGAGCGAACGGCAACATCGGAGCTGAATCAGTGTGGCGCTCACCTCCCGATGGATATACCTTGATGTTCACATCCCCTGGTACGCTTACAACCAACAAAAGTCTGTATGGAAGTATTGGGTACGAGCCTGAAACCTTCACCCATGTTTCACTTTTGGCGGCCAGTTCGAATGTACTCATCATGCGTCCTAGCTTAGGCGTGGACAATTTATCTCAATTCATTGCATACGCAAAAAATCATCCAGATGAAATCAACTACGCCTCCCAAGGAGCTGGAAGCACATCACATCTGACAGCGGAGTACTTTAAAACAACTGCAGGCATCAAAGCCGCTCATGTACCTTTCAAAGGCAGCGCTCCAGCAATCATGGAACTCTTATCGGGTCGGGTGGACATCATGTTTGTGGAGTTGAGCTCAGTTTTAAGGTACATCAAGGCTGGTAGCGTTCGGATCTTAGCCGTCTGTAGTGACAAAAGAAGCCCCTTGTTTCCAGAAACTCCTGCTATGACAGAGATTTTTCCAGGGTTTTCGTCCAGCACTTGGTTTGCTTTGGCCGCTCCGCCCAAAATGCCTCCTCCTCTTGTAGCTAAATTAACGCAAGCCATGGTTGAAGTCTCAAAGCAACCTGAAGTCATCAAGCGTTTGGATGAATTAAGTCTTGATGCTGTCGGAAGCAATGCTCTTGAATTGACTCAATTTGTCAAACAAGAAACTGAACGGTGGGACCGCGTCATTAAAATAGCTGGCATCAAGATGGAGTAAGTAAACTTTATTGGACCAATTTCAGACAGAGAGTGGTGGTCACTCTCTTTTGTTTTTTTAAATATCAATCTTGTAATTCAATGTGAGCGTCCTTGATGACTTTTGCATAGCTCAAAAGGTCTTGTTGGTACTTGATAGCAAAATTTTCTGGTGTGCTACCTACAGCTTCATAACCCCAGTTGGGTAATTTACCTTTGATGTCAGATGAATTAAGAACTTTAGTAAATTCGGTCTGAATTTTTCTTTCAATGGTTATTGGGGTTCCTGGGGCAGCAAAAAGTCCAAGCCAGCCTGTATGTTCAAAATTGGGCACACCACTTTCGCTCATGGTGGGAACTTCTGGTATCGCCTCTGATCGCTTTGTACCGGTGGTCGCGATTATTTTCAATTTACCAGCTTGCGAAGGGTTGATAACTCCAGACAAAGGTGATACGACTGCGCCAATGTAACCTGAGAGCAATGCTTGGTTCATGGGTGCATCGCCTTTGTAGGGAATGTGTTTCAGTTCTTTAGGTGAAGCTCTTCCAAGGTTAGGTACACCCAGGCTTAGAGCTCTAGCAACCACTGGGCTTAAAAGAAGTCGTTTTTTACCCGATGTGCCAACGATGGTGGAGCTAGGTTATGGTGATTTGGTTTCTGAGCCTTGGCTAGGTCTGTTCATGCCTGCCAATACACCCAAAAGTATCATTTCAAGAACCTCAGCCCTGATCAACGATGCGCTCAAGCTACCCTCGGTCAGGGAGTCCTATGCCAAGCAAGGAATTGAGCCCATTCAGAGCACCCCAGAAAATACAGTGGCACTTTTAAAGGCTGATTTGAACCGCTGGGGAAATATTGTCAAGTCATCAGGTTTTGTCCCTGAAGAGTAAGCATACCTTGATGATTTAAAAATCAGCCTGTGAGCAACGGTCGTGAAAGCGGTCTTACTTAGCAGCGATGGGAAACGCTGGTAATTTGCCAATGTCGCGAGGGTCGTGCTGGATCACGACAGTTGCCTTGAGGTTGGCCGCGGCCTTCTTGAAGCGCTCAAGAGATGCGACCGTGTCGCCTCGATGAAAGTTAAAGGATGGCACACCATTGCTATCGTAATTTTCGTGGAAGTGAGCAAGATCCCCAGTCAAGAGAAAATTGCCAGCGTCTTTGAGTCGAACCATCAAGCTGTTGTGCCCTGGCGTGTGACCTGGTGTTCGCATGATGACCACCGTTGCGTCGCCAAAGATGTCCTTGTCGCCGCTCAGCGCTTCCATTTTGCCGCCGCCGTTCATCCAATGCCCGAACGCTGCGACATTTGCGCCTGCCATTGCAGGCGTGGCATTGATGCCGTCCCAGTCACCCTTACCAATCAACAAGCTTGCTCCAGGAAAGGTGGGCAGCTGTCCAGTATGGTCGGCATGGAAGTGGCTGATGCCAATGAACTTGATCTGCTCGGGTTTGACCTTCAGTTGGGCCAACTGATCGACAATGCTGGTCTTTGGTGCAGGCGGACCAGCACTCATGGAGTGCCCAGTATCCCAGAGCATGTAGTCCTCGCCGTGCTTGATGAGGTAGCAGCTGAAGGTGAAGGGGAGTTTTTGTCCAGGGTAGGCGAAAGTGTCGGTGAAGCGCACACTGATGTCGTTCATCACCTGTGTGCCACAGTCAAGGCGGGTGAGGGTGACTTCGGGTGTGGATTGCGCATGGGCAGCTTGGAATGCGAATGCGCAAGCACAAGCGATGAGTGCATGGACTGTGGATTTGCAAAACATTGAAGGCTCCGAAATGATGGGTTGTTGTTGTTCCCACATGATGGGAGAAATTTTAAAGAGCATTATAGGTTGGAGTTGAAGACACTGTGTGTTTGGGGTCGTCGGTCATTTTTTCTTGGGCAGGAGACCCCAAGCTACTTTAAAAGTGATTTCTCAAAAGTTCTGCCCCTCAATCACATCTAAATGCCAGCTGGTTTTTTTATGCTTGTGGACCGATCAACCAAAGGGATAGGGAGGTGTCTGATCTCTAGTCCATCGAAGACGGTGATCCTTAAGTTGCCTGTTTGAAGGGGCAAGCCCCATATTTTTTTATAAAAAGCCTCCAAACTTTCTATGGTTTCCCCGTTCAGGCCTAGCAACCATTGGCCGGGCCGCATACCTGCCAGTTGCGCTGGGCTGTCTGGGGTCACACGAATGATTTGAATGCGTCCTTGTCTTTCCACCGCATTGATACCGAGCCAAGCTCTTTGGCTGTTGGGGCCGACACCGTTTTTAAGCAGGTCTGTAAAAATAGGTTCCAGTATTTCAGTGGGCACAAACATGTTGCCCATCAAGCTGTGGGGATGATCAGTCGGCATGATGTCTTGCATAAAAAGACTTCCTATCCCAATCAATTCGCCTTGGAGGTTAAATAGCCCAGCACCTGAGTGGTTCACCACCGGTGGGCTTGTATAAAGGGCTTTTTCAAGGTGATACTCCCAAAAGCCCGTGAACGATCGAATGTCTTTGAGCGCAGTCGGACTTAAAAATATTGCATCACCAGCAGAACCTACCCAAAGCATGCCGTCATTTTTTTGATCTGTGGTTTTCCCCAATTTAACAGGTTCAATGCCCTCAAAGGGTATCAGGGATTTGATCAAGCCAAATCCAGTCGCTTGATCGTAAGCCACCACCCTTGCGGGATAGCTTTTGTTCTGGTGTGTACGAACATCTATTTGTTTGGTTTCCAAAATAAGATAACCTATTGTGAGAATCAAACCATCTTTTCCAATCACAACGCCAGTGCCCTGCCTCTCTTGACCTAGAGTTCTTGCCGATGGTGCCTCGTCAATGGCGTAGCTTTTGATGCTCACCACCGCACTTTGGGCGAGTTGTAGAGCTGGGCTATTTTTCGGGCTTGACTGGTTGGGCGCCTCTTTGGGAGTTTGTGCGCTGACAAATTGGACGCTTGTAAAAAATGCTATGTTTAAAATCAAAATCCAAAATTTCATTTGGGCTTGCTCCTAAGTTTGAAAGTCTATCCAAATCAAGCGGGTCTTAAGCAATTTGGCAAAAGCAGTTGATCCAAAGAAAATGGTTTTAAAAGGACCCCCATAGTGGGTTTGAAAGCACCGTTGGCTCATTTTCAAAAGTCTTGGAAAAGTTCAATCAGTTTCTCACAAAAAAGGAAAAATTACATAGTTTGATAGGAAAGTCGGTATATTATTCTTGTCCTTCATCAGTCCTTGAGCCCTTAAAAGTTCCAGGTTTGTATTTTCTCGGAGCTCAAATTGAATTTTTGCTTGGTTTTTAGATGTATCTGTGTGTTCGTCTTGTCCTGCTCAATGGTCTCAGCCCATGCACAAGCTTACCCCAACAAGGTGGTCAAAGTCATTGTGCCGTCTGGCACCAGCGGGACGATGGATTTACTTGGGCGTGAGTTTGCATTGGCCTTCAGCACTCAAATGGGCAAGCCCTTCGTTGTTGAAAACAAAGCCGGTGCAGGAGGCAATATTGGAATGGGTTTGTTGGCGCGTGCTTCAGCAGATGGCTATACCATTGGCTTGGGGGCGGCAAACGCGCTAGCGGCCAACCCGTTTCTCTATGCGTCACTTCCCTTTGATTCGCTCAAAGACTTTGCGCCGATCGCCTTCATTGGACGCATGCAGTTTGTGCTTGTTGCGCAGCAGTCGATACCTGCAGACAATTTCAAAGATTTGATTGCTTTGATGAAGTCAAACAAACTTAACTTTAACTTTGGATCTTCTGGCGTGGGTAACACGGCGCATTTGTTTGGCGAATTGTTCAAGCAGCGAACGGGTGTGGAGATGGAGCACATTCCCTTCAAGTCGAGCGGCGAGGCCATTCAAGAGCTGGTCGCTGGCCGCATTCAACTTCAGTTTGCATCTACTGCTGAAGTCATGCCCCAGATTCGGAGTGGTGTTCTTAAACCGATGGCCATCGCATCTGCTACCCGTTCCGACCTTTTGCCCAAAACGCCCACCTTGTCCGAGCTGGGTCATCTCGGTTTTGAGTCGCCAACTTGGTTTGGCATATTGGCGCCTGCTGGAACGCCCAAAGAGATCATCACGGCTTTGAATCAAGCAGCCAAAATAGCGATGCAACAAAACAATGTGAAGAGCCGACTTGTCACTGCGGGTGTGGAGCCAGCGTACATGACGCCTGAGCAATTTCAGGCTTTCATTGCCGAGGAGATGAAGCGATGGGAGGGGATCGTCAAACAATCCGGCGCCCGTTTGAATTAGGAAAAGATGATTTTCTCGCTGCATCAGAACTCCCAAGATGCTAGTGAGGCTTCTACCTTGGTCAATCAAGGTCTTTATCAAAGTACACTTGTTGGATCGTTTTCGATCTTGCTGAGCCTTTCAGGTTTGAGCTCAACAGGATGTTTTTTTCTCAATTGATTTGTTAACTTGGAGAGAACAATGGGTTTTATTTTAAGTCGATGGATGGTCAGCTTGATGTGTAGCCTGCCCTTTGCCGTGTTCGCCCAGTCCTATCCTGAGCGACCCGTCAGGGTGGTGGTGAGTTATTCGGCGGGGGCCACGAACGACATTGTTGCTCGTCTAGTTGCCCAACGCTTGAGCACGGCTTTTAAGCAAAACTTCTTCGTTGAAAACAGGGTAGGGGGGAACGGCACCATTGGAACGGGATTTGTAGCCAAAGAGCCTGCAGATGGCTACAACATTTTGCTTGGCAACACCAGTACCTTGGCCATTCATCCCAGCTTGTTTGCCTCTCTTTCGTACGACCCCACCAAAGACTTCCAGGCTGTCTCCATCCTTGCGGAGTCGCCCACCGTCTTGGTGGTCAACACCGCCTTGCCTGTTCAAACGGTGAAAGAGTTGGTGGCTTATTCAAAAGCCAATGCCAAATCTGTTGCCTACGGTTCACCTGGTGCGGGTACGCCTTTTCACTTGTCTGGAGAGTTGTTCAACAGCCAAACCGGGACCACCATGCTGCACGTGCCGTACAAAGGCGCTGCGCCGGCGGTGGTTGATTTATTGGGTGGACAAATTCAAGTCATGTTCGATAACTTGCCCAATGTGTTGAGCCACATTCGTTCTGGAAAATTGCGTGCTTTGGCGGTCACTTCCGATGCCCCTTTGAGCCAGCTGCCCGATGTGCCGACCATCGCCAAGGCCGGCTTTGCTGGCGCTGAGTCGTCTTCGTTCTTTGCATTTGTGGTGGCCAGGGGAACACCACCCGCGATTGTCCAGACCTTGAGCATCAAGATTGCTGAGATCATGCAAGAACCAGCCATGAAGGCGCAACTCACGGATTTGGGTGCCATTGCCGTTGGTAACACGCCAGCACAAGCCACGCAGTATTTGAACGAGCAGGTGGTGAAGTGGACAAAAGTGGTCAAAGCCTCCGGCGCCAAAGCAGACTTGTAAGGGATCCTAAGAGCTCAACTTTTGCGAGGGATTGAGGATACCGCTTGATGTCGTCAGTGACCTGATCCATGAAGGCTTGGCTTTTCTAGTCGGTGTGATTATTTTTTCTCTAAAGTATTCGACCAAAGTGAACCCAACTGACGGTGTCCTGAAATAGGTTTTTTGGTCGAAACAAGTCGGCTATTTTTTATTCCCAGACCCATGCGACATGAACTTGGAACCGAGTCATAAGTCAAGGTGAAGTATTTGTGTTGAACGTCAATAACATAGCAACTAGCAAGTTTGAAGAGTATGGAGTTTCACCTTGAAAATTGAATACGATCTGCAGGCCGATGCCATGTACATCCGCTTTTGTGCTGGCTCTGTGGTTGAGAGTCAAGAAATTCGACCCGGTGTTTTATTTGACTTTGACCTTGAAGGCAAAGTCCTAGGCATTGAAATGCTAGATGTGAGCGAACGCATAGACAACCCCCGCGAGCTAGCTATGGTGTTGCTGGGCGAGTGAATAAATTGCTGTGGATAAATGATGCGTTTGATGTTTAAGCTTTGCTGTAGACCGAGCTTGCTGCTGATTTTATTTTCTCTGTGCGAAGTCGCCAGAACAACCAGCCGCTGATGGTGAGGTTCAGAAAGTTCCAGGCCAAACCGTTCAAAAAGGCCGCATGGTAAGAGCCGCTCAGGTCAAAAATCTTCCCTGACATCCATCCGCCTAGCGCCATTCCTACCAAACTGGCCATGATCACAGAGCCTACTCTTGCACTTGCTTCGCTGGGCGGGAAGTGCTCTCTGATGATGATGGCGTAGGAGGGGACAAGACCTCCTTGAAAGAGTCCAAACAAGCCCGAGATGATGTACAAAGAGACCAAGCCGTCAAAGGGGAGAAACAACAACAAGGCCACGCCTTGAAGAGCTGAGCCTAAAAGAAGAGTTGAGACACCTCCAATGCGGTCGCAAATCCAACCAGAAATCAATCGGCTCAAGATGCCGCAGGTCAACATGACAGAGAGCATTTCTGCGCCTCGAGCAGTTCCATAGCCTAGATCGCCACAATAAGCGACGATATGCACCTGTGGCATCGCCATGGCCACACAGCAAGCGATTGCCGCAATGCACAGAAGAGTTTGTGCTTGTCCCATCTTCAAGCCAAAAGGGCTTGGAACGCTTATTTCAGTCGGGTGAGTGTTGGAGTCGGGTAAGGATTCATGTGTTTTAACGAGTGGGGGTCGTTGTCTCATCGCCAGGGAAAGCAAAGCCATCCCGAGTCCACAGCATAGGCCCAAGTAGATATAGGTTTGCCGCCACCCAATGGTCTCTATGCCCCACTGTGCTATGGGTGGCCAAACGGCGCCAGCCACATAGTTCCCGCAGGCGCAAATGGCGACTGCAAGCCCCCGTCTTTTGTTCCACCACAAGGAGGTATCGGCCATCAAAGGCGCGAACGTGGTGGAGCTGCCCAATAAACCTAAAAGTAGGCCATGTGAAAGTCCAAAAATCCAAATGTTGGGTGCCAGTCCCGCTACCACAAACCCGCTAGCGACAGCCACAGAGCCAATCAAAAGCACAGGTGAAATGCCGAACCGATCTGCCAATTTGCCAGTCCACATGCCGCCTAGTCCAAAGCAAATCATCATCATGGTGTAGGGAAGAGATGCATTGGCTCGACTGATACCAAATTCGGCTTGAACTGTGGGCAACACCACAGAGATGACATACATGCTGCAGCTGCCCAAAGTAACTAGGCAAAGTGTGGTGAGCAGTCGCCATGCGGCATAACTGGAGTCAATCAAATCTTCGGAGGCCGGAGCGTGCTTCATAACCTAAGGTTAGCATGCAAGGGACTTGAGCGCTTTAGGGTTTACGGAAACATTACCCATTAACTTCCTTGAATTGGACTTCCTACAATTTCATTAATCTCAAACAGGAGATTCATAATGAGTCGTGTGAATGAGTATTCAGCATCAAATTGAAGCACTGCTTTAGAATTAATTGCAATTATCTAAGCGTAGCTTTCCCAACCAAGGTCTTTCCAAATTGAGATGAGCATTCTGCCTCACCAGCATCATCGATTCGCACAGTCAGTTGATCACCAGGGCAAACTGGGGCTATAAATTTAACCTGTAATTGCCCTTGATAGTGCCAGTCTTTGCCGTATTTTTTTGCGGCTAAATCCGCAACATATGCCGTATACATCAATCCATGACCAAGTGTTCCTCTAAAACCGCAATCTTTGGCGTACTTGTCGTCATAGTGCAAGATGTCGTTATCTCCATTCAAATGACCGTAATTGTCAAATAAATTTTGAGTTTGAAGGATGGTTTTTTTAATCATTTGTTAATTTTTTAATTAGGAAATGCTGAAGTGTGATCAATGGACGTCAAGTGCACGCCATCAGTTCGATGAAAATTTACTGTATAGCAAATATATTTCCTACCCTTTTTTTCAAATTTATTAGTAAGCCTGCCAGTGCCTGTTATTTCAGTGGTCTCATCTGCCCATATTGGATGGTAGAAATTAAACGTATTACCGATCATAATTCCGCCTTGCTGGGGAGGGTACTTTCTATACATAACAGCCATCAAATAAACAGCGATGACATTTGGCGGTGCTGCCTGTCGTCCATCGATTAGATAGTTCTCTTTATCTGCATTTACGACCGAGAAATACTCCTCAACAATATCGGGTGTGATGGTGAAGGTGAGTGCTGGAAATTCAGCCCCGATAATCCAATCAGCAAATAAGGCAGCTTTTTGTTCACCCTCTCGAGGTTTAATTTCAATTGGTCGAGTCATTTGTATGTTCCTTGGTAGATAATGTTACTTTCAATTAGTTCTATGATTTTCAGATCAGAATATCCACACACTCTGGATAGAATATCACGCGTTTCTCCTCCCAAAGCAGGTGGGTAATTTAATTTTTTACTCTTCGTATATTTAAATGGAGTTCCTAAAAAATTAATCCCGTCAGTATGTGTGGGATGATTGACTTCTTCAACCATACTCCTTAATTTCGTGAGTGGTTGGCTTAACGCTTGTTCTACATTATTAATTTTTGCTGATGGAATACGTTTTTCAAATAGAGTTTTTTCCCAATAATCAGATGTTTGCTTTGAGAACTTTTCTGATAATATTATTGTCAAATCTTGGACGTTTTCTACTCGAGATTTTGGAAGATTAAATCTTGGGTCCTCTATAAGATCTGGTCGATCAATTGCATTGCAAAACATGCGCCAAAAATCTTGCCCTGTTGGTTATATTGCTATGAAATTACCATCTAGACACGGATAAATATCACTTGGGGCAATCACTGGGTGACGTGCACCATTTGCAAAAGGGACTTCTCCTGACACAAAGAAATTTTGTGCCTGCCAAGTTAGTAATGCCAATTGACAGTCAAGTAAGCTAATTTGAACAGTTTCGCCAACACCAGTTTTTAAAGACTTTAGCATCGCGCCAACACAAGCCAAGGCGAGGTATAGGCCGCCAGCTAAATCTGCGATTTGATATCCTACACGAACCGGAGCGCCATTTTTTTCACCCGTTATGCTCATAACTCCACTAAGAGCCTGAATTACTAGATCAAATGCAGGCGCCTCTGAATAAGGGGGTTCATCATGCAAGCCAATTAATTGCCCAATTGCTATTTTCGGATTAATTTTGTGAAGTGTTTCTTCATCTAGACCTAATTTTTTTGGAACACTAGGAGCGAAGCCATATATGATTGCATCGCTTTTACGAACTAGATCGTGAAGAATTTCTTTGCCCTTGTCAGTTTTTAAGTTCAATGCGATGCTATTTTTTCCTCTGTTAACAGATAAGAAAAAACCAGAGTCACCATGAAATTCGGATCCATGTCGAGAAACTTGTCTTGATAGGTCACCCTCTAAAGGTTCAACTTTGATGACCTCTGCACCCAATTGACTAAGCAACTGTCCAGCAAAAGGGCCTCCTAGAACCCATGTCAAGTCAAGTACGCGAAATGATGAAAGCATAAAGTTTATTTATTTTTGAAATTGATGAGATTAATTTATTCTTATACTCTCACTAATACAAAAGTAAATGGATCATTTATTGGCTATATTTATTCAAAGAAAATACACTTTGATTTTTATACTTTTTTTTTAGTTTGGGCCCTAGAGATAACCCTATATTTTTTATTTAATGAAGATCTATAG
>JBAXNB010000049.1:0-13826 GCA_037134015.1 Betaproteobacteria bacterium
TGCTTGACGGTGGATGCGGTCTCGTTGGGCCTAGCCACCTCAATGGTGACCGGGTTTTGTAAATAAGTAGAAGCAAGTCTTTTGATCTCTGGCGAAAAGGTCGCCGAGAACAAAAGGGTCGTCCTTTGCTTGGGTAAAAAACTTAAAATTCTCTGCAAGTCTGGTAAAAAACCGATGTCCAGCATGCGATCAGCTTCGTCGAGCACCACATACTCAACTTGGTTCAACACCACATTTTTTGCTTCGATGTGATCCAGCAAACGACCAGGGGTTGCGACCAAAACCTCCACACCTCTTTTAAGTTCAAGGGTTTGCGGCTTCATGTCCATGCCACCAAAGACCACCGCACTTCGAATCTGCGAATACTTGGCGTACAACTTGACTTGCTGCGCCACCTGGTCGGCCAACTCGCGCGTCGGCAACAAAACCAGTGCACGAACTGGATGGCGAGCTGGAGAGGTGGAGGAATTCTCGTGCTTCAAAATGCGTTGAAGCAGGGGCAAAGAGAAAGCGGCTGTTTTTCCCGTTCCGGTTTGCGCAGCCCCCATCACATCTTGTCCAGTCAAAACCACAGGAATGGCCTGGGCTTGGATGGGGGTCATGGACTCGTAACCCATCTCGGCTACGGCACGTGCTAGCACTGGGGCCAGCTGAATATTAGAAAATGAACTCATGTAGGAATGCTATTGTCTCACCAATGAACTTAGGAAGCTAGGCATCTTCACGTTTTTGGCAACGTCACGCCACTTTGCCCTTGGTATTTGCCTCCACGGTCCTTGTAGCTGGTCTCACAAACCTCATCGCTTTCAAAAAACAAAACCTGCGCACATCCCTCACCTGCGTAAATTTTAGCGGGCAGTGGGGTGGTGTTGCTGAACTCCAAAGTCACAAATCCCTCCCATTCGGGCTCAAACGGGGTGACGTTGACAATGATGCCGCAACGAGCGTAGGTGCTCTTGCCCAAGCAAATGGTCAAAACATTTCTCGGAATTCGGAAATACTCCACCGTTCTGGCGAGAGCGAAACTGTTGGGGGGAATCACGCAAACATCGGACTTGATATCAACAAAGCTGCGCTCATCAAAGTTTTTTGGATCCACCACCGTGCTGTAGACATTGGTAAAGACTTTGAATTCGGGTGCACACCGAATGTCATAGCCATAACTGCTTGTCCCGTAACTCACGATTTTTTGACCATCGTGCATGCGAACCTGACCGGGCTCAAACGGCTCAATCATGCCGTGATCCTTGGCCATTTGGCGAATCCATCTGTCTGATTTAATACTCATGACTTTATTTTACAGGATGAAAGACGCCCGTGAGATCAAAATTGTATCAATGGCCCATGGGCAAAGGGGTGGTCACGCCATCGAGCAAATAATTCATTTGCTGAACTTGACCATCCGTCAGTACACCGCCCTCTTTGATGATCTTTTTTGCATCTTGGGTCCATAAAGGGCCTTTGAAGACGATGGTTTTGCCTTGAATGATTTGTTTTTTCACCTCCTCAACCTCTTTTTTGACGGACAAAGGTACCTTGTCATGCCAAGCGCCAAGGTCAACCATGCCTTCACGCAATCCACCCCAGGTGTCTTTGCTTTTCCATGAACCCTCAAGAAGTGCTTTCACACGGGAGACATCGTATTTCTCCCAATGGTGGGTCACCGCCAAAAGTTGAGCACTTGGCCCCATCGAACTCAAGTCCGAGTGGTAGGCAATGGCCCAAACACTTTTTTCCTGAGCGACTTGCATGACAGCGTTGGTGCCCGTGTGATAGGCCAACACATCCGCACCTTGATTGATCAAGGACTCAGCAGCATCACGCTCCAAGCTTGGGTTGAACCATGAGTTCACCCAAACCACCTTCAATTTAGCCTGAGGGTCCACAGCACGCATGCCCAATACAAAGGCATTGATGCCCTGCAGCACCTCTGGAATGGGGAATGCAGCCACATACCCTGCCAAGTGATTTTTTGACATCTTTGCTGCTGCTATTCCCGCTAAATAGCGTCCTTCATAGTAACGAGCGTTTGACGTCGCCACGTTGTCAGCGCGCTTATAACCCGTCACCGACTCAAAGCGTACCTTTGGAAATTCTTTTGCCACTTGAATTGTGGGGTCCATGTAGCCAAAACTTGGCGTAAAAATCAATTGATGACCCGTTTTGGCCAAATCACGAATCACACGCTCAGCATCTGGTCCTTCAGACACACTTTCAACATAAGTTGTTTTGACCAAAGGTGCCTTGTTCGATTTGTTGAACGCTTCCTCGATGGCCCGTCGCCCCAAATCGTGCTGATGGACCCAACCCACGTTAGAGATGGGACTGATGTAGACAAAGGCCACTTTCAAAGGCTCTTGGGCTTTGGCATTCAAAAATAAAAAAAACAAAGTCAATACAGCGACGCATTTAGCGCTGAGGTTTTTGTACATGGTGTTCCTCGACATGGCCAACAGTGGCAATAAAAAATGAATTAAATATGTCTTGTTTGGTCTCAAAACAAAGCTAAAAAATGTATCTTTAGCACACAGTTGTAAAATGCACCAAAATGATGCAAGCACCCATACATTGTACTTTAGTTCACATTGAACCTTCAATGACCTGATAGAAAGCATAAAATCGAATTCAAGCCGCCTTACAATATGCGTAAACCCTAATTGCTCCCTTTGTGGGATCGTCTTGCATGGGTTTTGGCGCAAGGCCATGTTGAGCAACAAGACGCCATCCCACGCTTAAGTTCCTATCTCAAAACAACTCATAATGAACACTCGTTTTTCTTTGAATCAAAAAGCAACTTTTGTCAGTTCGGTCTTCTCGATCTGTTTGCTTGGTGCTTGTTCAACCGCTATTGACCTGAGCCAGGAAGGCTTCAAAGAAAGTGCAAACCCCAAAGCATTGATTGAGAGTGCTTACAACAAGCTCGATCAAAACGCCTACTCACTCAAATCAAGTGCGGCCAAAGAAACGCAGAGTTCAAACCCTGAAGGCGCAACAAAATTTGCATGGAATGCAACTCAAAGCAAAGACTGGTGGAAAGCCTTTCAATCGACACCCCTTGATCAATTGGTTCAACTAGCGCTCACTCACAACCCAAATTTGACCGCAGCCTCAGCTTCTTTGACCCAAGCACAAGCCAATGCCATGGCCACCTATGGCTCACTTGCCTTTCCCAATGTCAATGCGCAAGTCGGCGTGAACCGTCAGCGGGTTTCCCAAGCCACATCGAACATTCCAGGGGGCTCAATTTTCAATCTGTACAACTCCTCGGTCAACGTATCCTACCCATTGGACCTTTTTGGAGCCAATCAATTTGCCATCGCCAGTGCACAAGCTCAAGCACAATTTCAAGCCTACCAATGGCGTGCAGCTGAACTGAGCTTGACTGGCAATGTGATCACTGCAGCCATTCGTCAAGCTCAATTGAGTGAGCAAATCAAAGAAACTCAGGACATTTTGGCCGCTCAAGAGAAGCAACTCTCAATCATGCAAAACCAACTTAAATTGGGAGCGATCAACACGAGCTCGGTACTTGCTCAAGCCAGCTTGGTCTCTCAAACCAAGGCCACATTACCTGCTCTGCAAAAATCTCTAGAGCTAGCCAGCCACCAAATTGCAATTTTATGTGGGGATTTTCCATCGCAGATGAAATGGACGGGTCTGGCCATAGGAGACTTGACCCTACCCAATGAGTTACCTGTCAGTCTTCCGTCTGACTTGGTTCGACAACGTCCGGATATTTTGGCCAGCGAAGCCTTGCTCAATCAATCCATAGCGGCCTTGGGCGTTGCCAAAGCCAACCTTTATCCACAGGTCAATCTGTCAGCCAATGCTGGTTCTTTGGCGACGCTTAGCAACAATTTATTCAGCACGCCGTGGAGCTTTTGGACCCTGAGCACGGGACTGACCGCCCCCATCTTCAATGCCGGCGCATTGAACTCAAAAGTACAAGCGGCAAGAGCGGGCTATGAATCTTCCTTTTACAACTACAAAGCCACTGTGCTAGGAGCGTTTCAAAATGTAGCGGACTCTCTTGCAGCCATCGAGTTCGAGACCAAGAGCTATCAACAGCAGAGCACCAACGCTCAATTGGCCAAAGACAGTTTGTCCATTGCGCAAAAACAATATGCCTTGGGTGCCATCAATTACATGCTCTTGTTGGATGCTCAACGCAACTACGCACAAGCAAAAATTGGATTGATCAACACACAGGCCAATCGTCTTGCTAACACGGTTGCCTTGTACCAGTCCATGGGAGGCGCCCCATGGGTGCCGTCAGACACGCCAGCGCCTAAAACCATGGGCAACTTGGCACGCGTGCAGTAACGTCTTCAAGCGACAAAACCAAGCTTGAAAACCCTTGAATTCTTAATCTACCTTTAAAGTGAGAACTGAAAATGACCAAACGCATGCTCATCATGCTCGGATGTATTGTGGTACTGATCGCCGGTCTGGCCTTTGGCTTTTATCTGCATATTCAAAAACTCATTGCAAGTGCACCTAAACCAGGGGCTCAAACCGTCAGCACCTTAACGGTTACCGCCCTAGAGTGGAAACCGCAAGCCTCATCCATTGCCAATCTCGCCCCCGTCAAAGGCGTTGAATTGAGCAGCGAGGTTGCTGGTTTGGTCAAAGAGGTTTTGTTCAAATCCGGGCAGATCGTGAAGGCTGGAGACCCCTTGATTCTGCTGAATGCAGACGCCGAAACTGCTCAGTTCAATGCCGCTCAAGCCAGTGCTGACTTGGCAGACATTGTCTACCAAAGAGACAAGGCTCAATTGGCTGCTCAAGGCATTAGCCAAGCTCAAGTGGATTTTGATTTCGCAGACCTGAAAGTCAAACGAGCTCAAGCGGCCCTTCAAAAGGCCAATTTAGACAAAAAAACCATCAAAGCACCCTTCAGCGGAAAACTTGGCATCACGTCCATTGTTGCAGGTCAGTTTTTAAATCCTGGCGATAAAGTGGTAACTCTCCAAACCCTCAACCCCATCTTTGCCGACTTCTTTCAACCTCAACAAAAAATATCTCAACTGAAAGTTGGTCAAAGCGTTGAGTTGACTGTGGACGCTTACCCTGAGCAAAAAATAATGGGTAAGCTCACAACACTCAATCCCAAGGTGGAATCGAGCTCAAGAAACATTCAAATTCAAGCCACGTTTGATAACCCCAAGGGTGAACTCTTGCCTGGTATGTTCGCCAAGGTCAACGTCACGCTTGGAGAGGCACAGAAATTTCTCACCCTACCCCAAACTGCAATCACCTACAACCCCTATGGATCGACCGTATTTGTGATTGAAGAAGAGGAAGGCAAAACACCAGAGGGCACACCAAACGGTCAAAAACAAAAGGTGGCCAAACAAGTGTTCGTGACAACTGGGGACACAAGAGGCGACCAAGTGGCGATTCTCAAAGGATTAAAAGCTGGGCAAGAGGTGGTGACATCTGGTCAATTGAAATTAAAAAATTCAACGCCCGTGTTGATTGATAACTCCATCACACCAGACAACAACTCCAACCCCAAGCCACAAGAACGTTGAGCTCTTTATGAATTTTACAGATCTCTTTATCAAACGACCGGTTCTCGCATCGGTTGTCAGCTTACTGATCATTGTTTTGGGCCTGCGCTCAATCTTTAATTTACCAGTCAGTCAGTACCCCAAGACACAAAACGCCGTCGTGACGGTCTCAACGACTTACTTCGGAGCGGACTCTCAAACCGTTGCAGGATTTATCACACAACCTCTTGAGAGCGCCATTGCTCAAGCCCAAGGCATTGACTACATCTCCTCCACAAGTTCAAACGGTATCTCAACCATCACTGCGACCTTGCGGCTCAACTATGACGCAAATCGAGCTCTTACAGAGATCAACACACAAGTCGCATCCGTCAAGAATCAACTCCCCCCCCAAGCGCAGCAACCTGTCTTGACGGTTCAAATGGGCCAAACCATTGCTGCCATGTACATGGGGTTTTACAGCAACGACTTACCCACCAACAATGTCACAGATTATCTTATTCGTGTGGTCAAACCAAAAATTGACTCCGTTGAAGGCGTTCAAGTTGCGGAGATCTTAGGGGGGCGAATTTTCGCCCTTCGTGCTTGGCTAGATGCTGACAAGATGACAGCCTTCAACGTCACAGCGACAGACGTCAGTCAAGCTTTGGCGGCCAATAACTTTCTTGCGCCTGTAGGGGTGAGCAAAGGGTCCATGGTGTCCGTTCCATTGACAGCTGGAACAGATCTGCATTCGGTTGAAGAGTTCAAAAAACTCAACATCAAAACCAGCAACGGTGCATTGGTCAAACTCGATGACATCGCAACAGTCTCTTTGGGCTCAGAAAACTATGACTTCAATGTTGCTTTCAGTGGCGTGCGATCCGTCTTCATAGGAATCAAAGTTGCACCTGACGCCAACGTGTTGGATGTCGCTAAACGCGTAAGAACGATGTTCCCAAGCGTCAAAGAACAACTCCCAAGCGGACTGACCGGAGCCATTGTTTATGACTCCACCGCCTTCATCAACACCTCGATCTACGAAGTTCTTAAAACACTTGTCGAAGCCCTCTTGATTGTGACCGTGGTGATTTTTTTATTCCTTGGCAATTTCAAAGCGGTCATGATTCCAGTCATTGCCATGCCTTTGTCCTTGATCGGCACATTTTTCATCATGCTCGCACTGGGCTACTCCATCAATTTACTGACCCTCTTAGCGCTTGTTTTGGCCATTGGATTGGTGGTGGACGATGCGATCATTGTGGTAGAGAATTTTGATCGACACATGAAAGATGAGGGCATGAACTCCTTTGATGCTGCCATCAAAGCCGCCAGAGAGCTGGGTAGTCCAATTTTGGCCATGACAGTCGTGCTGATTGCGGTCTATGTCCCCATTGGCTTTCAAGGCGGCTTGACTGGGGCGCTTTTCACAGAGTTTGCATTTACCTTGGCTGGCTCCGTTGCAGTTTCAGGCATCGTTGCCCTTACTTTGTCACCCATGATGTGCTCTGAGTTTTTTAAAAATCATGAGCATGACTCTTCCCCCTTGGTTGAGAAAATCGACACCGTTTTTGCAAAGGTTCAAAGCCTTTACCAAAGAACACTTCATAGCCTGTTGAACACCTGGCCCGTTTTGATTGTAATGGGTGCTATTTTGTTCGTGCTTTTGGGCTTGATGTTCAAGATGTCTCAATCCGAACTAGCTCCCCAAGAGGACCAGGGACTTGTGGCATCCTTGATCACCGGTGCTCCAACCGCTACCGCTGACCAAATGCAAGTCTACGCCAAACAAGTCTTTGATGTTGCCAAATCAGTGCCCGAGTACGAGCAGATGTTTCAAATCACAGGTGTACCCACCGTCAATGCAGGCATCGGGGGCGTCATTTTCAAAACCTGGGAAAACAGAGAACGCAGCGCTTTGGAACTTCAAATGTATTTGCAGGCACAGTGGAACAAGATCGCAGGCGTGAGGGTCGCGGCTTTTCAGTTCCCTCCTCTACCTGGCTCTTCAGGTTTACCGGTTCAATTTGTGATCTCTACGACAGAGCCCTTTCAAAACCTGAACCAGGTTGCTCAACAAGTGCTTGATAAAGCACGCGCAGCCAACAAGTTTTATTTTGTCGATGTAGACTTAAAAATTGACAAGCCACAAGCCACCGTTGTCGTCGATAGAGACAAAATATCGGCTCTAGGCTTGACCGAGCAAGATGTTGGCGTTGCTTTGAGCACGGCCCTAGGAGGCGGCTATGTCAACTACTTCTCAATTTCTGGTCGATCCTACAAAGTCATCCCTCAAGTCCAACAAATTGACCGTTTGAACCCAGAAGATGTACTTAACTTTAACATCAAGCTACCCAATGGCAATTTGGTCAAAGCATCAACCGTTGCTAGCTTGAAGTTTGATGTGGTTCCTGAATCCATCAATCGCTTTCAGCAATTGAACTCTGCAACCATCTCTGGCGTCTCCGGTGCCTCACAAGGAGAGGTGTTGAAATTTCTAAAAGAGACCGTCCAGGAAATTGCACCCAACGGTTACAGTGTCGATTATTCTGGCCAGTCTAGACAGTATGTCAAGGAGTCCGGAGGCTTTTTGCTCACCATGTTTTTTGCCATAGTGATTGTGTATCT
Organism: Betaproteobacteria bacterium; assembly: GCA_037134015.1. Classification (GTDB taxonomy): domain Bacteria; phylum Pseudomonadota; class Gammaproteobacteria; order Burkholderiales; family Burkholderiaceae_C; genus Limnohabitans. Next base: position 8,121 of record JBAXNB010000049.1, read on the forward strand.
CGCGTTGGCCGCTCAATTCGAGAGCTTTAAGGATCCCTTGGTGATTCTGGTTTCCGTGCCGTTGGCTCTCTTTGGCGCCATGATCTTTATATTTTTAGGAATGGCATCGGTCAACATTTATACCGAGGTAGGCTTGGTCACCTTGATGGGCTTGATCAGTAAGCATGGCATATTGATTGTAGAAGTCGCCAAACAACTGCAAAGAAAGGGTCAAAGCAAAAGACAAGCGATTGAACAAGCAGCATCCATTCGACTTCGTCCAATTCTCATGACCACTGCAGCCATGGTGTTTGGAGTCATCCCCTTGGTGATCGCCTCTGGAGCTGGTGCGGCAGGCCGCCAAGCCATGGGCATTGTTATTTTTGCTGGCTTGTCCATTGGAACTCTTTTTACTTTGTTTGTGGTCCCAGCGATGTATCTGTTCATAGCGTCTGACCGAGTCAAAGAAATTAAAACTTAGCAAAAACATTTTTGTAGCGTCTTTAACAATAAAGCCCTCTCACGAGGGCTTTATTGTTTTACACAGGACCTTGATCAAGTCATCCAAGCCCTATCTACTTGTTCAGCGTGGACAAATACTCTGACAAAAGCCCCAAATCCTCGCTCAAAAGCGCTTGTGCTGCCGAAGTCATTGTGCCGTCAAAGTCGCCACGTTGCGCAGCTTTAAAGAGTTTAAGTTGCTCCAACAAATAAGCTTGATGTTGACCCGCCAACCTTGGAATGTGTTGTTGCCCAACGAGATTCGCAGTATGACAAGCTAAACAGTTGTTCTTTTCTGTGATCTCTCGACCCTTTGAGACAACGCTTGCCTCTGCCTCACGCAAAGGGGCATTTAATTTTTGAGAAGAAAAATATTGCGCAAGATCATTCAAATCCGCATTGGTGAGCTTTTCAGCAAACGCCGACATCACATCACTTTTTCTTCGTCCTTCTCTGTACATGTACAAAGCCGTCACAATGAACTGCTTAGGTTGTGCAGCAATCGATGGGACATTTGGACTGGCAGAATTACCGTCTGCACCATGACAAGCGGCACAGACTTGAGACTTTTGACGCCCCTCCTCTATGCCTGCAATGCAAGACAAAGCGAGGAGGCTTGATAAAGTAAGAACGGCAACCCTTTTAATGGCTGCCGCACTACTCCATTTTTCCACACGTCTAAGGCGTGAACAACAGAATGATTTCATAAAAATTATTTGGAATAAGACACTCTGTATAAGATTCCGTTGTAGTCATCGGAAAAGAGAATTGAGCCATCTTTCATTTGCAGCACGTCAACAGGACGGCCCCACATCGGAGGATCGCCTCTCTCGTTCTCTAAAAATCCATCAATGAATGCATGCTTGGTTGCATTGCCCTTGGCATCCAAAGACACGCGAATCAAATTGTATCCATGCTTGGGGTCGCGGTTCCATGAACCGTGCTGCGCAATGATCATGCTGTTTTTGTACTCGGCTGGGAACATCTTGCCCGTATAGAACTTCATACCAAGTGGAGCAATATGTGCACCAAGCTTCAAAATGGGTGCTGAGAACTCATCGCATGAACGATTTTGACCATACACAGGATCAAGCGTATCGCCTTGATGGCAGAATGGAAAACCAAAGTGTTGTCCTTTTTTCTTGGCAACGTTCAACTCATCATTGGGCAAATCGGTACCCAGCCAATCACGACCGTGTTCTGTGAACCAGAGGTCTTTGGAGACTGGATGAAAAGCCATGCCAACGCTGTTTCTGACCCCTTGGGCATAATTTTCCATAATACCTGTTTTGGGATCCACCCTTAGGATGGAGGCCTCGTTGTAGGAGGGCATGGTGATGTTCTGAGGAGAGCCAATGTTGAAATAAAGTTTACCGTCGGGTCCCATCACCAGGTATTTCCAAAAGTGACCAGCTGCATTGTTGGGGTCAAGGTTATCAATGACCACTTTGCCCTCACCTGGGTTATCAAGCTTGGACTCGATGTCATCAAATCGGGTAATTCTGTTTCGCTCTGCAACGTACAAGGTGCCTTTATCAAAAACAAGGCCATTGGGAGCTTTAAGTCCTTTCAACAAGACTTTGACCTCTCTCTTACCAGCGTTGTCAACGATTGCATAGACATTGCTGAGGTTTCTATTGCTTGCAAACACAGTTCCCTTATCGCCTAAAGCCAAGGATCTGGCCTCTGGGGCACCCTCGGCCCAGACTTCGACTTTAAAGCCATCAGGCACCTTTAACTTCCCAACGGGCAAGTCAGAAGAAGCACGTCCTGTCATGTGCGGTAAAAAAGGGTGCAAGGGTGACTGAGCTTGTTCGCTTGCCATCCCCTGCTTCCAAGAAGGAGGGGCGACAGGCGCTTGTTGCGCCATGGAGGTGGTGGCGATGGACGCAATCACAGAGGCAGTAAAGAAAAATTGATTAAGCATGGTGTGTCTCTTTCATTGGTTATTTCTCTGAAGTTGACTTGAACTTGTTCAGAGAAAATAATTCTATATGAGGGACTCCATCAATTAGCCCAATCTGCATTCGGGTTTATATGAAGAGGGTTAACCATTCTTTTGTCGACCAAGACACTGGACTTTTCAGGTTGAGAACCCTATTAAAACTTTGAATTCATATGGGTTTTTATATCCGCTTTGAATCGGCTAGATAAAAACATCTTTAAATTTTGAAGCGAGATCGATCATCAACTCTGCCGAAAAAATCAGTACCACAATCATCCATTCTAGCCAACTGACAATTTAGTTAGGCATTGATAAGCTTGATACGTCTTTAGGCACCATACTATTTTGAATGCACCTTAAAAGGCAACATTGAAACAATGAAATGGCTCGAATGAATCAATAAAATGAATCAACAAGATAGTTGAGAAAAAAAGTTCTCAGTTGGCCATGAGAACTTGATTCGAGCATTCAAGCTGGATTGATCAATGGAATACTTGGCGGTGCTTGATAAAACCATCACCAGGATCAATTCGAAAATATATCAATTTGATTGGAGAACCATTTTTAAAAATGGTAGGCTGTGAGTGATTCGAACACCCGACCAATAGATTAAGAGTCTACTGCTCTACCAACTGAGCTAACAGCCAACTAAAAAACAAAAAATATTATAATTCATAAAATAATATTTAACCAAGAAATTTTTTCTTGAAAATACTCGCGCAAGTTCTCTTCTTAAATAAAGCAGAATCAATTTCTTTATACGTCTATATGCTTAAAAGAATTATTTTTCTTGCTTTGATTTTATCTTCCATGGCTAAGGCTCACGCCTTGTCGTTAGGCGTACCCAAAGGCTTGATAGACATTGCTGTCATTAAAAAATTTCCAATGGAAAAATACACACTGGCGATTGATCATCCAACCACAAAATTTAAAAAAGAGCTTTCTAAAATTGAACTTTGTGGCACATGGAGTGAGAAATTAACGCATGCATCTGGAGAGTTCTGCGTCGATGTACAACCTCGCTGGAACAAAAGCAAAGGAGACATTGAGATCTCAAAGGTCAATATTTTAAAAATCAATGCAAAAGACCTCGGAGAATTACCTGTGGCATTGAGTAAAACTCTCAACGCCACCGTTTTAATTTTATTGGACGGTATATCCATTTACCACATGCCAGACTTTCTGGGCAAGCAACTTGAAAGCATTCATGTTGATGAGGACAGCATCAAGCTTGGCTTTTAAGAGCCTTCATGACCCAAACACATGCGGCTCTAAAGCGCTTTACTTGGTATAAATATCTTGCTTGTGGCTAGTACGTTCGAGCTTGCTCAAATCAAAACCATTGAAACTCAATCGAACCAACAGATCGTTGAGTTGCTTGTCATCGGGCTCTGGGGTTCTAGACAGTATCCATAAATACTCGCGTTTAGGCTCACTGATGGCCACCAATTGATAAGCCGAATCTAAATCAATCACCCAGTAATCCCCCCAAACAAAAGGAACCAGTGACAGCCAGTCAGGTGCAAAACGAACCTTTAGCTTAGCAGACTTCATATCTCCTATTTGCTTTGCTGTACCCAAGGCATCTGAAATCTGCCCACCGTCAAGACGGCACTGATTAAAAACGGAAATATTTCCGTCACTTTTCAGCGTGTAATTGGCTTTGGTATCGCTTTTACACTTTTTTTGAAACCAATTCGGAAATTTAGCGATTTCATACCAACTTCCCAAATAACGGGGCAGATCAATTGATTCGATGGTTTTGAGGGACGATGAAGCAATCTCCTGACTGGCAACCAGTCTTGGAAATAGAACGAAACACAGCAAAACCGATGCAGTGAGTGATGTTGGATGAGTGAACTTGATCAAAAAAGAGCTCCTGTCGTGAACGACTGTTCAAAATTTATTACCGAATGGGTTAGCTCTCGCTCGAGTAGTCCCGATAAAGTCCTTGATTCACTTTGTGACTTTAAGGCCCTGCATTGCCGAGCCCTTTAGTTTTATTTCATAGCAGTTCAAAAAAATTCAAATGGGGTCATACGCCGCAAAGACCTTGTTGGAATTGAATACATGCGTTTCAACAAATGAACTCCAACTTAAGTTGGCCTTTAATGCTTCCATCGCACCCAAAAGGGGACTCCAATTGAGTATTTCTTGTTGGCCGGACGTATCGAAGGTGGCGGTCGTTTGACCCCTCCAATAGTCAAACTGCCCGTTGACCATCGCCTCATAGAGCTTCAAATCAGCGGGTGTATCCGGATAAAGTCGATAGTTCTTGTCGCATAAAAATGCATGCGACCAACTTGAAGAGGCCACCAGAGCCACCCTCCAAGGCGAGTCAGCGAGGATTTTTGCACTTTGAGCACCCAATTGCATACATCGGCTCGGAGAAGGAGACGGTGGGTCGAGTTCCAGTTTTGCATCCATTTTGGTCAAGAAGCCTTTTGCCGAAATGACTTTTGAGCCATAACAATTGATGGGCATCGCAATGGTTGGGTAATCCCAGCCCACTCTATCGTAATCAAGATAAAGTATCGCATTCGTGAAGGCATGTGCCAGGCTTGAGTGATGAAGTGGCTTGTAGGCATAAGATACATCTATATCGGCTTGAATCAAACCAGCAATCAAATGCTTCGCAATATCTCGACGCCCCCTTAATCGGTAATGCTTATCTGGCCCCTCCCCCCAAGCGTTGGGTTTACCCCCTTCGACCATAGAGGAGTTTTGAGCGTGTTTCCAAGGATAAATGTCCGTGTCTTCGTAGGCAAATACCGTGAATGGGGGAATGATATCTTCTTTGAAGTTCTCATATTGATCATCACCCCAAATCAAAACAACGTCAGGATTGAAATCATCCAAAGATTTCCTAACCCTTCTGAATTGTTCCACCAATTGCTCTCGGTGGATGGCGGCAGCCTTAACACCCAGATCATCAGACCACTCCTCTTGCATTTTGGCGGGCCAATTTCTTGGATCTTTGGCGTCCTCAGGAATACTTGCATCCCCCAAGGTGTATCTCAAAATACCTGACATGATGGAATCTGGCGTAGACAACGGTGGGTAATGTGAGAGTCCCAAACCTAATATTTCAGCCATTCGATATCCTTTGCGTTCACAATCTTTGAAAACTTTAACTGCCTATTTTACGCTTTCTGTTACCTGAACCACCTGAGGCCTTCACCGCCTTCACCGCCTTCACCGAGGGTTCATTTATAACCTATCCGGCAAATCCATCAATCATCACACATCAATTTTTTTACATGGTCCGCTTTTGTAAACAT
>JBAXNB010000050.1:0-13749 GCA_037134015.1 Betaproteobacteria bacterium
CCTATAACCAGTACGTCAACAGATGTTTGATTTGACAATGATGTCTCCTGTTTTTTAGTTTGCGAAGAACCTAAGGTCTAGCAAATCTTGAAAGATAAAGAAGGGTGCCGAGCGACTTATTTCAAAATCAACACATTTTAAAATAAGCGAGGTGGATGGACTTATCCGTGTGAAGACAGGGCTTTTTGTTTCCAGAGCGCCCATGGGCGATCAAGATGGACATCAGCCATGGCAGAGGTTGCCAAAGCTTCTGCGTCGGTTAAAAAATCAACGGTGCCAATTTTCATCGATTCAAGTTGAAGTTTTGCATTGACTTCGGTGTAAATGGCTCTGTAGACGACTTGTTTGATTGAGGTGCCAACCGCAACACTGCCATGACCGCGCATGAGGGCCACAGTGGCAGAACCCAGAATGTTGGCCAGAGATTTGCCAAGTTTTTGAGAATTGATCAACAAGTCAGACGTCTCGCCCGCGGTATGGCGAATTTCGTAGATGGGTGTTTGAGAGCCTAGGAAACCACTCATATGGCAAATCGGGCGCAAGCGCTGCGAGGTCACACCAAAAGGGATGACCGACGCAGAGTGGGAGTGGACGACTGAATTGACGTCTGGGCGCGCTCGAAATATTTCGCTGTGTATGAAACGCTCGACATAGGATTTTCTATTTTGAGGGTCATGGATGACTCCATCAAAGTCGCATTCCAAAATGTCTTGGGCGGTGACCAAGCCTGGTGCCATGCTTTTTGCAATGAAGAAGCGGTTCTCTTGGCTGGGGTGACGAACACTGATATGACCAAAACCATCCACAACGCCTTCGTTGTAGAGTATTTTGTTTGCAATCACCAAGTCTTCAATGAGGGCGTCTATTTCATGTGACATAGGATAAATTTCTAAAGACTCAAAAGTTCAATCATAACTTCTAAGCGACCTTAAAGTTTTAGACCTTAGGCCAAAGGACTCAGGAGGTCCAAGGTGCGTCTGCCTTTTTGGACGCAGAACAAAAAATCAGTCACCCCAAGACCAAGGAATGTCAGTGCCAAATTGCCTGGTCTCAATTTTGCTTATAGTTCATTGTTGCCATGCTAAAAAACGGCAGATTTTGTCAATTGAGTTAAAAATATTGAACTTATGTATTAATATTGGATTAATATTTAGGTCATTTTGCTTTAGTAAAGTTTTGTTCTGTCGATCAATGATTGGGGAAAACTGTCGGTTTGCATGGCTTTTTTAAGCAATGTGTCAATACTTTGTCGTTTTAGAGGTGTCTTTGTTTGCATCAATGTGATTGAAATGTTTAAAAATAAAAAATTAATGAGGCTGATGATTTCTCTTGCCATCACGTTGTTGATGGCAAGCGGATATCTATTCAGCTTGCAATTGATGAACACATCTCAAGAGCAAGAGCCGTCTGAAGAGGTAGAGCAAGAAGTTCAAGTCGCAAATGTTTCTGGGAAAGAAAGCAGCAAGTCAGATGAAGAGGCGTCTTCCTCGCTTGAGTCGAAGGTCAAAATTCTTGGTCCTGGCTCAGACAGGCGCCTAGAGACGGCTCAAGAGACAAAAAATGAAGTTAAAAGTCAAGCCAAGCTGGACAAGCGCTCAGTTGACTCAAGTCCTAAAACTGAACAAAAACAGGAGGTAAAAATGGCCTCGCCAATTGAAGATCAAGTCAAGGAAGAACTGAAATTAGAAACACCAAGTGAAGTGGCGGGTGTAGACTCATCAAAAAAATATCGACCCAGAATCATCGGGCGATGTAAGTTGTTGTTTGATAGGTTCAGCAAGGTGGAACTGCAACCCAATCAGTACCACGCATTTGCATACAGTTTTGATGGTAAGAGTGGATACTGTGCTGATTCTGGGACGCAAGCTTCTATGAAGTTGGCCAAAGAAATCGCCTTGTCTGATTGTGAAAAAAACAAAGCGTCGGCAGAAAGTTATGCCCCTTGCTTTATTTACTCAATTGAAAAGTAGATGGAGGTCTCAGCATGAACTGTGATAAGTGTGGTAAACCCAATTCCCCTCAGGCCAAATTTTGTGGCAAGTGTGGCTTTGGCTTCAAGGCCTTGGTCTCTGAGAGCGCGATCGTGGAGAATGAGTTGTCTGAGCGCGCCGACTCCTCAAGTGAACGTGCTTTGCAGCGAAGTCTTGAAGAGAGCATAGAGATCAAAGGCACCTCATCCATGGAGTCGAATCTTCGTGATGCCATCGCGACGCCTGCCACAGATATCGCTTTTGAAGCCAGCGACAAAGCCATTTCAGATTTCAATCATTCAGCGGGTGATTTGAAGTCGTTGATCAACTCACAATTTAACAACAATTACTCGAATCAAACTGCCATCAAAAAATATTTGGATGCGCATACTGAGCAATTGAAAGCCATTACTTTTCAGCTAGAAAATATTAAAAACTTTCAAGCTACGATCAATTATGAGTTGATCATCAATGAGATCAATGACAAGTACAAAGCCATTGTTCAAAGGATGGAGGATCGAGATGCTGGCATTTTGAGCGATCCCACTCAAAGCTTGGGATCCCTGCTAGATGATGTAGACGAAAAAACTCATTTTTTGTTTGAAAAAATCAATTCTCTTTTGATTTCACACAACCATCAATTGATGAACAATTTTGAATCCATCTTGCAAAATGTTCATCACCAAAATGACAGCACTTTCACTCTGTTAGAAGGTCAATTTAATCACCAAAACAGCGAAATACAGGCTGCATTGAACCAGTCCTTTGAAAACTTTGAAACCAAGGCGATTCAAGAAAACATCAATATTGAGGCCAGATTATTGGACTTGGTCAATGAGATCAAGCAGCAGTCCAAAGACGCAGATCATGAAATTTTGGAGCGTCTCAACACTTTGGAAGAGTTGGTGGGCGCCTCTGGGGTTTCACCTTCAGCTGAGGCGGGCTCAATCAACGTGGATGTCATTTCAAAGCAAATGAAATCCCTAGCGTTGACAAGCCATGAGAAATTAGCCAATTTAATTTCCAGCAGTCACACGAACTTAGGCATTGAACTCGCAAGCGATCTCAATGAAATGATTGATGAGCGGATGAAATCTCTCAAGTTGGACTTGGATAAGTCTTTGACTGAAATAAAGAAAGACAAGACACTGACCAAAGAAATGTTCAAGTCGGTCGTGACCCCCAGTGAATTTAATCCTGATGGATCTGATGGTTGGATAACATTTCTGACCGGTTTGTTGAGTGGTTGCGCGGTGGTCTTGGCAAGTTTGGCCATTTATAACTTTGTCTCCCACTCCTCGGAAGTGCAGGTTGAAAAAGCTCCTAAAGCGGCTGTTTCGAAGTCTCACAAACGCGAATAAAAGAGCGAAGAATCCCTATGTCACTCAAGCCCTGCTTTTCATGCGGTTTTGAAAACCCCATTGAACATTTGTTCTGCGAGAACTGTGGCGTGAGCTTGTCCGACTCGATCATTGCACCGGTGTATATCAACACCCTCAAGCATGATAGCCAGTTGATCAGTTTGAATGTTTTTTATCGCCGGGTTTGGTACTGGTTTTTGATGATCGTTGCCTCATCATTGACGTATTGGTATTTTCCAGACATCAACGTCACGTATTGGACCGCTGGTGTAGGCTTGTTCATTTCCTTTTTGGTACCCTATCGATACGACAGCATCATTCGACAGCCTATTCCAACGGAGATTTTGTCTAAAAATATCATTGCCTATGGCCCCTCTTACAAAAGAGGTTGCTTTCTTTTTTCCTCTGGGTTGATTTATTTTTTGGATGATGGATTTTTTTACAAATCCTATTCCATCAAAGGCGATACTTATTTTCTATTTATCGAAAAATCCAGCATCGACTTCATCACTTCTCACGATCGATTGCCGATTGGTCGTTCCTCTTCCAAAATGTCCATTCACACCAAATCTGGAGCCGTTCACCAATTCAATCTGTATCAAAGAGAGTTGTGGTTGTTGACGTTCTACCAATTTGGTTTGAAGGTTTTTGCTGGCAACATGAGTTTCCAAATCCCTAAGCAAGCTGCTGGGGAGTCCTAGAAAGCCAGGCTCGTCAAAAACCCTAATAAACAGAAAACCAGGTTGGTAAAATACCTATATTAATCAATGACTTATACGGGTAAAATAGAACGTGTAATAAATCATGTAATACCTAATTTTGTTGCATTATGTAGCAAACTGGTTTTTTGCCCCAGTTTCACTCATTCCAAAGTGAAAAATCAATTGGACCGGAGTTGATTTCACTTCGGCTCGCCAGCTGTCACAGGTAATTCACTGAATTAAATTTCCGGCGATCACTTCAGTTGGTCCATCGGACGTGGAAAATTGATGAGATAAGAAGGTTTTGAGGGGGGGGCAACCCATCATTTTCAAAGAAATAGAGCATAAAAGGCCTATATTTAGTTATAAAGTATTATCAATTATTTTAATTTCTACTTTTCTTTATTTTTAATTCTTTTTTGTAAACCACATGGGAGATTGGTGCGTTATTTAGTCATCCTATGAGGTATCAGTATGAAAAAGCCATCATTTTTAGCCCAATCCACACTTGCTGTTATGGAAAGAGGCTGTCATTATGTGAGTTCTGAGAAAACCAACATCAAAGAAACATTTGATCGAATCAGAGCTGAAATGGCTCAAGAGGCAGAGCAAAAAAGCCGTCCTGTTGCGAGAATTTATTCCGGGTTTAGGGCCATCAAGGCTTAATTTTCTTTGGCAAGCGGGTTTTGACAGACGTCACTGCCTTGTTTTTTATAGCACGTGCAGATGAGCACATAGCTTTTGACCTTGTCCTTGCTCAGATTTTTGATGCTTCCTTGCTTGATTTGAGAGCTTGCAATGTAGAGTTTGGGAACCAAGGATGCAGGTGTTGGACTTGAACTGTTTTGAAACGTCACACTCAAGCCTTTGCAATTGATTGGAAACTTCAACGTGTTTTTGATCCGAACTAAAAACGTCTGAGCGTCGTCCTTAGGCCACCCAGTTTGAAGCTCCAAGCGTCCCATGTCATAAGAGCTCAATTGAACCTCGTTGAATTGGCTTAGGGTGCTTGAAAGGGATTGGCCAAAAGCGCAACCGCTCCAAGCCCCTATGATCAACATCCTCCATAAGAAGCACTTAAAATCAAACCCAAAGGTGTGTTTGCATTGGATGTAAAACTTGTTCATGGCCGGTCATAGACTTAAATTTTTCGACCAACAAATTTTATTACGCCTTATTTATATCCCCTTTTGAGCAAAGCCCATTTAAATTCTTGGTCTTTTTAAGTCACAATTGTCACATAAGCGAAACCCCCTATTGGAAGTTAGCAGGGCTTTAAGATGACTACATTTTGGTTTAGATGACAATGGCCATGACTCAGCTCAATACTGAACGTTTTTCTCGTTTCGTTGTGTTGTTTTCCCAATTGCTTGGCGCGCAGCCACGGGAGTCCTTGTTGTTGACCCAAGGCAAGGAGTTGCTCACAGAGCTGGTTCGTTTTGATGATTGGTTGGATCCCGCTTTTTGCCAAGCCGACTCTCAAAGGTATCAACAATATCTCTTGCATTTGGATCCCGCCGAGCGTTTTAGTGTTGTGAGCTTTGTTTGGGGTCCAGGTCAGTCAACGCCAATTCACGACCACACCGTTTGGGGCTTGGTAGGTATGCTGCGCGGTTCAGAAATGTGCCAGCCTTATTCAAAAATGTCTGATGGAAGATGGGCTGCAGCTGGTCTTCAATTGGAAATGTTGCCTGGAGATGTGGAGGTGATCAATCCTAAACTAGGCGATGTTCACCGTGTTTGGAATGCCTCTAGGGATCAAGTCTCCATCAGCATCCATGTCTATGGCGGCAATATTGGAACGGTACAAAGAAGCGTTTATACCCCAGAGGGGGGAAGACAACTTTTTGTCTCTGGCTACAGTCCTGTGCCTTTGAGCTTTGATCAAAGGATGTCACAGGGGGCTTCCCTTAAGCCTCTTGCGCGTGGGTTTGCACCTGATCCTGATGGGGGTGGTGTTGCCTCTCAGAGCTCGCCACAGCAACCAGTGATCAAGTCATGGATGGCCAAATCGGCCGCCGAGCAAATCACTCAACTCGCACCCATTAAAAACGCGCAAAGCCAATTCAAGCCCGCACCCGCTATTGCGCCCATTTCTCCAACCAACACCACCTCTCCTTTGGATGAAGTACTCAAAAAGAAAATCAACTTAGAGCCGCAGTCCAAATTGTCACACATTGAACACGGCTCAACGACAGCCAAGTCGCCATCTGTTCTTGGTATTGCGCGTGTCCAGGCTCCTCAAAGCGAGCGTTTTGTTGAGCCCCCACAAAAAGTTCTGACCGAGCCACAACGGCCCATCCTGAAAGATCAGGTCAACAGTGCTTTACAAGCCTCACAGGTGCTATACGGCACGTCAACGGCACCTCAAGTTCAACTCAGCCCAGAGGTTTCTCAGAGCGACAAGATAGACACTGTCGATCAACGCTTTATTTCAAGTGAATGGGTAAGGGCAAGGTTACTGAGTCGGCAAGAATTGGCTTTGATTGATGTTCGCGAGGAAGATCCATTTGCCAAGGCGCATCCTTTGTTTGCTGCCAATTTTCCCCTGTCTTCCATTGAAGTGAATGCATATCGAAGAATTCCAAGGCGAAGTACACCTATTGTGGTTTATGACAACCAGGAAGGCTTGGCCGAGAGAGCGGTTGAAATTTTAAAATCCATGGGTTATGAGTTTGTCAGGGAGTTGCGCGGTGGACTCAAAGGTTGGATGGAGTCCGCAGGAGAGGTCTTTCAAGACGTGAACGTACCCAGCAAATCTTTTGGTGAGTTGGTGCAAGTTAAAAAACAAACACCCAAGGTCAGTGCTCAGCAGTTGAAGGCCTGGATCGATCAAAATGCAGATGTGGTGGTGCTGGATGCAAGACGTTTTGATGAGTACCAAACCATGTCCATACCCACAGGTGTGAGTGTGCCGGGTGGAGAGTTGGTTTTGCGAGCCAGGGCCATGGCGCCCAATGCAACCACCCGTATCGTGGTCAATTGTGCAGGTCGAACCAGAAGCATCATTGGTGCTCAATCTTTGGTCAACGCGGGCTTGCCCAACCCCGTTTGTGCACTTGAAAATGGCACCATCGGTTGGGCCTTGGCTGGCCAGGCCTTGGTCTCAGGAAGCACAGAGCAATTCAAACCGGTCACTGAGGAGGACTTGTCGAAATCGAAACTGTCGGCACTTTCAGTGGCCATTCGCACGGGCGTCAAACGCATTGATCGAGATGAGCTGTCAGCCATGCAACAAGACCCCTTGAACACCACTTATTTATTTGACGTGCGCACACAAGAGGAGTACTTGGCCGGACATTTGCCAAGGGCCATTCACGCGCCAGGCGGCCAATTGGTCCAAGAGACCGATCATTTTGCTCCGGTACGTGGGGCAAGGTTGGTGGTCTATGACACGGATGGAGTGAGAGCGCACATGACCGCCTCTTGGTTGGCTCAAATGGGGTGGAAGACATTTGTCGTCAAGGACTTGAGAGCCAGTGATTTGCTCCAGCGGACTGTCGAAGTCGAAATGCCAAAGGTTCCTCAGATTTTCAATGAAGTCAAGCCAAGTGTATTGAAAGAGTGGTTGAGCAATCGATCCAATTTGACCTTGGTGATTGATGTGGGCTCAAGCGGAGAATACGTCAAGGCACATATTCCTGGAGCCTGGTGGATTTTGCGCTCACAAATGAAAGAAGACTTTCAAAGAGTTCACAAAGCCAATCGCTATGTGGTGACCTCTCAAAATGGCAGCGCCGCGCAATATGCTGCACACACTTTGAAATCCTGCGTCAAGCCCAATGTGGATGTGTTGGTTCTAGAAGGAGGCACGCAAGCTTGGATCAGCGAGGGCTTTTCAACCCAGCAAGGGGACTCTTATTTGGCCAGTCCGAAGATCGATCGCTATCAACGTCCCTACGAGGGAACGCACAACAGCCAGGCTGCAATGCAAGCCTATCTAGACTGGGAGTTTGGGCTGGTCGATCAGTTGGCTAGAGATGGGACCCACGGCTTCAATGTCATTTAGCACTGCATTGCAGACCAGTTGAAAACTGAGTTGGGGCCCATCGGCAGTTTGTTGATGGTCAAGGGCTTGAGTTTGAATCGATTCTGGCTCTCAAATTGATGGCTCTCAAAGCTAGGTTGTCCAGCCAAACAAAGTTCGATGGCCTTTTGCAATGTCATCTCTGAGAGAAAACGCTCACTGATGCGTTGAAATTCTAAGAACAAAGCCTGCTGGCAAATAGCCTGGCCAGATGATGTCTCTGCTTGAGTTTTGGTGCTTGTATCTTCAAGTTCGAAAATCTGAGCCACATCCCAAAGCGTTATCTCAGAAAGAGGGCGAGAGATGGAGTAACCGCCCCCTGGCCCTTTAAAGGATTGAATAAGTTTGGCGGATTTCAGGCCTGCAAATATTTGCTCAAGGCATGAAATTGAAAGCTTTAAATGCCCGCAGATTTTTTGCAAACTCACAGGCCCTTTGGATTGTAAAAATCCCAGCCATACCACTGCGTTGATCGCGTTGATGGATTTTTTTGACAGCATTTAAAACTCTTTTGTTGAGTGGATTTATGGATATTATGAACTACTTTGAGTAGATTTAATCCTAGATTCATCAGTTTACATGCTTAAAATACAACTTAATTTATTTTTACCTACTCAAAATCTATTCATTGGGTCGATTCAAATCATTTCTGGACCAAGCGTTGGCTCGGTGCAACTTGTGGTCAATGTGCGCTTGATCTGGGGCATTTATGGGTGTGAGGGTGAAACCGTCATGGCTGGTCATGGCGCAACTATATAATTTCTTAGTGACACCTCTGCAAGGCCATGCCCAAGTCAGGCATGGAGCATGAAGGCTGTTAGGTCCCTTTGACGGTGCAAATGACGTCAAGTGCAGCAGTTAAGTTCAATTCATGGCATCTGTATGTTTGTTAAACCAAGAATTTTGGCGTTTGACACCTTTGGGACTGTCGTGGATTGGCACGGCAGCATCGTTGAAGAAGTGGGTGAGATGTTTCCGGCGCTTGACGCGGATGCCTTTGCTAAAGCATGGAGAGCGCAATACCACCCGATGATGCAAAAGGTGATGAGACAAGAGTTGCCTTGGACCAAAATTGATGACTTGCACAGAACCATCCTGAATCAAATTTTGGATGATTTTGGAGTCGCTCATTTGAACGAGCCGCAGAGGCATCATTTGAATTTGGTCTGGCACAGGCTCAGACCTTGGCCCGATTCGGTTGTAGGCCTGAAAAAATTAAAGTCCCATTTCGTCATTGCACCCTTGTCAAATGGCAATTTCAGTTTGCTCACCAACATGGCCAAGCGTGCCAATTTGCCTTGGGATTGCATCTTGAGCGCAGAACTTTTTAAAGCTTACAAGCCAGACCCAAAAACTTATTTAGGTGTGGTTGATCTCTTTGAGGTCAAACCCATTGAAGTGATGATGGTGGCAGCGCATGCAAGTGATCTGCATGCGGCCAAGTCTTGTGGACTTCAAACAGCCTTTGTCCACCGCCCTCTTGAATGGGGCCTGAACCCAGAAGAACCAGTTTTGATGCATGACGAGTTTGACCTCAGTTGCTCAAGCATTGAGGAATTGGCCACCAAGCTCGGTTGCTAGAGCATTTGAACCCAATGCACATGCGCTGCGAATCGATCCAGTTTGATCGCTTGCCTTTAGTCAGCAAGGCTTAAGACAAAAAACCAACTCAATGGTTGAGCCATTTCACAATGGGCTCCCATTGTTCTAAGTCTCTAGAGACTCTTTTGGGGGACATGTCGAAAAGGCTTAACCCATGGGCTGCCATTTGAACGTAGTACTGCGTGTCTCGAATGAATCCGACAACAGGAATTTCCAATGCATCCATGAACTCTTTGAGCTTACCAGCAGCAATGGTCCTCTCATCGACTCGCATTCCAACGATACCGATGGTGATTCTTTTAATTTTTTTGTAAGAGTTGAGTTCATTCAAGAACTCTCTAGAAGCAAAGATGTCAAAAATGCTGGGTTGAATAGGGATCAGTATTTTGTCAGAGATGTTCAAAACTTCTTTGAGTCTCCAACCATGAAGGCCCGCAGGTGTGTCAATCACGGCATGCTCAACGTCCTTAGGAGGAGGAAGGATGCTGTCGAAATTGGTGCGCCAACTCTCAATTCTAGAAATATTGCTGGGGCGCAATCCCAACCACAGTTGAGACGATTGTTGTCGGTCAATATCACCCAAGACGACTCTATGGCCATGCGTAGCAAAGTAGCCAGCAATATGGGTTGCAATCGTGGATTTACCCACACCACCTTTGATGTTCGCGACAGCCACAACACTCATGACAAGGGTTCCTAGTTATAAAAGTAACAAGTTTTCATCATAAAGCATGACCAATAAATTTTAAATTACCTTGGCTGTAAACTATGGTGAATAAAATACGCTCATCGAAAAATAAAGGGTTTTCCTAGGGGGAACTTTGGTCTTTTAAGTATCAAAATTCATCCAACTTACACACAACATTTGTTCCTCTAGAAATGCCTTGATGGTATGATCTTTACCATACATTAACCTAAAAGTTAACTTGTCTGTTTGTAAAAGTACCATAATGAATGATGTTCAAAAGGAGATCATTTTGAAAAAAAATATCAGTTTAAAAGTATGGATGAGTTTGATGCCTTTCACAGCATTGGCTAACGGTGCGTATGAACAAGCACGTGTGATCTCAAGCACGCCAGTTGTTCAACAAGTCAACGTCCCACAACAAAACTGCCAAAACGTTCCTGTGCTCGTGCAAGAGCCCAAATCTGGTGCCGGTGCCGTCATGGGGGCCATTGCCGGCGGCGTCATTGGCAATGCCATCGGTCAAGGCGGGGGTAATGCTGCGGCGACGGCGCTTGGCATGATGGGAGGCGCTATTTTGGGGGATAAAGTGGAGTCCAATTCTGGCACTCTCCAAAACTCACAGCAATGCGCCACAAGCTACTCGGTGCAAAGCCGAGTCACGCATTACAACGTTGTTTATGAATATGCAGGTAAACAATACAACGTGGCCATGCCCACGGATCCCGGTCAGAGCTTGACCATTCAGTTAACGCCAGCTGTGGCCAATTCTGCTCCCGTTCAAACCAGTGAAATTCAAATCGCCCCCCAGCAGGTCTACGCACAGCCTGTTTATGCCGCACAACCGGTCTACATCAATTCCTACCCCTACACCTATCCCAACTACGGTTATCCGCTGGCCATCGGGGTAGGACTAGGGTACTACTGGAGAGGTGGTGGTGGGTACCACCGTGGTGGTCGTTGGAGGTGAGCGAGGCCTCAGATGAACCTCAAAGCCCTTGATTTAAGTTTTGGATCAAGGGCTTTTTTGGTTTAAACCACCTAAACAGGCCGCTCGTTGGGCCTGGTCGTTCATCAGTTGACTTGAAGTTTGGACTGGTACTCGGCAAAGGACTCCTGCCAGCCAAATGAAACTGGTGGGTGTTCTAAATTTTGTGTTGGCCACAGATGCAGATGCAAAAACTTAAGGAGGTGGATGCTTAAAAAGATGGGCAAGATCAGTCCTTACTTGCCCAAATGGACTCCATTTCTTTTCTGATTTTATAGGCTTGTGTGGTTTTATCAATGTCCACATCATCCCATGTAAGGTGCTGGCCTTTGGATACTGGACGTATCAATTTAACCTGTTGTGCCAAGCCAAGAGGTAACCCACCGATTTCTTCTGAAGTTCTTGCGGGCAGCAATTTGCCCCAAACCGTATACCCACCCTCACCATCAAGCAATTCGCCAGGTTTTAAATCTTTTTTAGCAGTTGCTACCACATCTGCATTCCATTGAGTAGCAACGCCAGTTGGCTCCCCCCTTAAAGCAACGCTTGCCACACTCATTCCCACTTCAAGGCCAATTAAATGCCAACGCTTGTAAAGCGTAAAGTACCTTCCGCTGGGGTCGGTATGAGCATCATATTCCTCAAAACAATTTTTAATGTAGTCATTATCTGCTTCAATAGTGACCCATACACCCATACGTATGTCATGTGAGATGGGTTTACCATCTTTTTGCAAGCTGGATATGACCTCAACCATCCCTTTTCTTTCCAGTAAACCCCCTTCACTTATGGGTCTAGTCACAAATGGAATTTCCTCAATGCTAGCTGGGGGATAAAGTAAGCCATTGCTCGGAACGCTCAGTCCAGTTGCATTGGAAACAGCCGTTGATTCTATGGAGGGCTTAGAGCCATCTAGGAAGCTATTGAACATTTTGGGATTTAGTCCACCGCGCTTTGCTTGCTCAGGGGTCAATCCATACAAAGCCCAAACTGTCTCAGGTGTAGACTCACAAAAATGAGGTAGCCACTTATGGCCCCGTCCAGCAGCGACAACCGGAAATCCACAAGTTCGTGCCCAATCCACCAGGTCACAAATCATGGCCGGTTGATCGCCGTAGGCAAGAGAGTAAATTACTCCAGCTGCGCGAGCTCGAGAAGCCAACAATGGTCCACAAAAAGCATCGGCCTCGACGGTGACATTGACGACATGTTTTTTTTGTTTAAAAGCCTCAAGGATATGATCGACTGCATGCAAAGGAGAGCCAGTGCATTCGACAATGAGGTCAATTGCAGGATGGCTGACTAGTTTTCGCCAATCATCACCCACATGGGTGCTGCCGTTTTTAACCGCGTCTTCTAAAGAAGCGGCGTCTATCCTCTCTTTGGACCACCCTACAAGCTCTAAGTTAGCCTTTGCATGTCCTGGCGAAAGATCAGCCACGCCCACCAAATGAACGCCAGGCGTTTTTGGAATTTGCGATAGGTACATCGTTCCAAATTTACCTGCACCGATAAGACCAATTCTTATGGGATTTTTATCTTGGGCTCTTCTTTGTAGTCTGGAGTATAGGCTCATGTGATACTCTTGTGTTCAACATCATTTGTTACCAATGCGCTTTGAGGCATGCCATTTTTCCAAGGCAAGTCAATTTCATAGTCCTTTAAAAGGCAGTCATTGGGTAAGCAAATAATTGGAGTGAAGTCTCGGTGAGCGATATATTCAGGTCGTTTGAAGCGTCTGATGTGATTAGAGACAGCACATAGACTCAAATAGACACTTACCCTGTTCCAAGGTGATAAGTTGCTGCCTGAAGCGTGAACCAAACAGCTGTGAAACAAGATCATAGATCCAGCAGGACCGATAGGACTTACAATCCCACCGTTTTTATTGCCCGATCTGCTAACCAATTGACTGACCGCATCATTGTCCAAGGTCCACAATGGGTAACTGGTGGTCGTCAAGTCGTGCTTGGCGTTGATGACTCCTTTTTTATGACTACCCGGTATGAACATGAGAGGCCCATTAAAAGCATTGACATCATCTAAAAAAATGGCCACATTCATTGCACGTTCAGTTGGCATTTGATCGTCGTTGAGCCAAGTTCCAAAGTCTTGATGCCATTGCCAAACATCGCCCTCAAAGGCCATTTTCCCGTTGATCTTGAATTGATGCATGTACAACTTTTCACCTAAAAGTTCCTCTACTGGCTGAACCATTCGAGGATGGCGGGCTAGTTTTCCGAATGGTGTGCTGTACATATGTGCAGCAAAATTTGTACGCACAGCACGACTTCCCCTTTCTCGGATGTTGTAGGCCTCCTCCCGATCGTAGAGCTCTGGTACTGCGATGTTTAAAGTTTGAATTTCCTGTGGAGTAAACAAACTTGGGAAAAATAAATAGCCATCTTTCTCAAA
>JBAXNB010000051.1:0-13495 GCA_037134015.1 Betaproteobacteria bacterium
GAGATCATCTTTAACTTGGGAAGTTTGTCCAAGAGCGCCTTGGTGATGTGTGTGCGCTCGCGAATGAGCACCAAGATTTCCGCATCTTTGAGTCGAACACTCAATTGGCCCAAGCCTTTGACAGAATTGGTGTAGACCTTGGTGGAGTACTTTTCTAGTTTTTTGGCGCAATCGAGTTTGCGAACAACATCTTGGTAATCATCGATGACAACGATCTTCATTTTCGGCCTTTGGACACGTCCATCTTGAATGTAAAAAGCGTGTCCTTGGGTCTTGGCGGCCTGGGCAGGGCACTCACGCTTTTTGATTGGTTCGAGATGGAGTCCAATGAGTCAATGAAGTGACCCGGCCTTTTGGGGAAAAATTATAAAAAGACCTCGATCAAGGACCCCAGCTTCACCAAGCAGGTTTGAGGGTCCTATTTTGCACGGTTTTTGTGACGAAGCTTTAAAAAGATGTTTTATTTTCCAACATCACCAGCCTGTCAAGCTCAGCGCACACGTCTTTCATGGTGCCGGAGATGAACATGCGGCCACTGGATTTTTTGGCGCTTGGGGGATCCAAGATTCTTGAAACGCGCAAAGGTTTTTTGTTTTCAGTTTTAGGACCCAGTGTGATAGGGTCTCTCGTTTGTGCAATGAATTCGCTAGCGTTGATGGGCTCACGTCTTAAAAACTCTGGGTCTTTGACGCGCGTGATGTTGGTGTCGACCGTCGTGCTGGTGAACAAGCGAAAAAGGCTCAATAGGGCGATGGACATGGGGGCTCCTTACATTAACATGGTGTTGCGAATCAAACCGACTGCGAGGCCTTCGATTTCGAAGGGCTCACCGGGTTCAACAATGATGGTCTGAAAATCTGGGTTTTCTGGATGCAGTTCAATAAAGCCATCCACCTTTTTGAACCTCTTGACCGTGACCTCTTCGCCAATGCGAGCGACCACAATTTGACCATTTTTGGCATCTTTGGTCGCTTTGACGGCCAATAAATCGCCATCCATGATGCCCACATCTCGCATGGACATGCCGCGCACCTTGAGCAAATAGTCGGGTTTTTTGTTGAACAAGCTTTGTTCGACATAGTAAGTTTGATCAATGTGCTCTTGGGCCAAAATGGGAGAGCCTGCAGCAACTCGTCCGATCAAGGGAAGACACAGTTGGGCCAAGCTCTCAAGGGGCAGCAAAGGTTGATCGAATCTGGATGTTTGAAGGTTTTGAAGCGTGGAGGACTTCAAGCGTATGCCTCTGGAGGTGCCACTCACAAGCTCAATCACCCCCTTTTTGGCCAAGGCTTTCAGGTGGTCCTCAGCGGCATTGGCGGATTTAAAGCCGAGTTGATCGGCAATTTCTGCTCGGGTGGGGGGGGAGCCCGTGGTGGCGATTTTGTTCTTAATCAGATCTAAAATCTCTTGCTGACGATCCGTCAGTTTGTACGTGTGGTCCATGGATACCTCCAAGAAGATGTATGATAAAAAACGCTCAGCAATCTGTTTTTTTGTACAGTAACTGTATTTTTAATCAGTTTATTTAAAAAATCAAGCCATGTCTGCATCTTTTTATAAAAATGTTGTTGTTTTGGGAACAGGTGGCACCATTGCTGGCTTGATTTCGGATCCTAGTCGGGAGGTCGGGTACGTAGCAGCGCAAGTCGGTGTGGGCGTCATCGCCGCGCAATCGAGCTTGGAGGGCATCTTGCGTCCGCTCAATTGGGGTCTTTTGACCGAGCAGCTTGCCCAAATTGACAGCAAAGACATGGATCGATCCGTTTGGCATGCCTTGAGTTCAAGATGCTTGGAGCATCTCAATGACCCAAAGATCGCAGCCATCGTCATCACCCATGGCACAGATACGTTGTCAGAAACCGCTTACTTTTTAAGCAGACTCTTTGGTCAGGCGCACAAGCCTGTTGTGATCACGGGGGCCATGAGAGCGCACAACGACCTAAGTCCAGATGGTCCTCAGAACTTAAGAGATGCGGTTGACTTTGCGGCAAGACTTGATCAAGCTGGCTTGGGCGGGGTTTGGGTGGTCTTTGATGACCTGGTTCACGACCCCATGAGGGTCAAAAAAGTCAGTGCTCAATCTTTGAATGCCTTTCATTCTTTTGAGTCCGATGGGCTCAAAGACAGCATTGCCCCCCACCGAAGGGTCAGCCATCGATCAACTCCAATGTACTTTGAACCCATGTCCGAACCCATGGTCTGGACCTCTTGGCGCTTTGACCCTGCCGTGGACCCGCAAACATGGCCTCGAGTTGAGCTGCTGACCTGTCATGCAGACATGGGAAACAATCTTTTTCTAGATCATTTGATTGATTTAAAAATCAAGCAAAATCATATAGATGCATTTGATTCTTTAAGTGGTTTGGTGGTATCTGGTTTGGGCAGTGGGACCTGGCCAAAGGTGCTAGAGGATCAACTCAAGCGCTTGTTGGACTTGGGCGTTTGGGTGATCTTGTCCTCGCAGGTTCCTTGGGGGCAGGGGCAAGCACCCAAGGGCTCATGCTTATCGCATGCGCATTTTTCATTCACCACCTTGGAGCCTAGCAAGGCAAGGATTGCGTTGATGCTGCATTTGATCAAGACTTCCTAAGCATGGCCACGATGCCATTTGCGGCAGGCAGGAGTCACAACGCTGTCACTTGGATGAATTAAAAAAGGAGGGCTTAAAACACAACAACTGGAGTGCCCCTTGCCGATTTTCAAGAGAAGAGATTTTTTGATAGGACTGGGATCCGTCGCTGCTGCTGCTCCAAAAGTCAACGCCGCCCAATCTCTGACCTCTCAGCAAGAGCCCTTTTTGGCCTCAGCCCTTCCACCTCTGGACCAAGCCCTCATGGCTTCAGACTCGGCTTATTGGTTGTCGGTTAAAAAGCTTTACGCCACTGCGCCAGGAGTGATCAATTTAGAAAACGGCTATTGGGGCATCATGACCGAGGAGGTTCGCCGTCAATTTCAGACCCATGTGGAGCGTTTGAACAAGGAGAGTTCTCTTTATGCGAGAACCCAATATGGCGCCGATGCCGAGGCCGCTCGAATGGCAGTGGCACAAAGCCTTGGCGCTTTGCCCCAAGAAATAGCATTCACCAGAGGGGCAACGGAGGCCATGCAAATGTTGATTGGTGGCTTTAATGCACTCAAGCCAGGGGACTGTGTCATTTACTCTGACTTGGATTACGACTCGATGCAGTACAGCATGAATTGGCTGGCCAAAAGAAGAGGCGTGCAGGTCGTTAAATTCAACATCCCTGAGCCAGCCAGCCAACAAAACGTTCTCTCAGCTTATGAGCGTGTCCTTCAAGAAAACCCCAAAACAAAGTTATTGTTGTTGACCCATGTCAGTCACAGGACGGGCTTGGTGATGCCGGTCAAAGAGATTGCAGAAAGGGCGAGAAGAGCGGGTGTGACGGTGGTGTTGGATGCCGCGCATTCGTGGGGCCAACTCGACTTCAAGATCCAGGATTTAGGTGTCGATTTTGCGGGTTTCAATTTACACAAATGGATGGGTGCACCCTTGGGCGTGGGTTTTTTGTACATCAAACAAGATCGACTTTCAGACATTGACACTGCCATGGCAGACGAAGATTGGCCCATTTCGGACATCCGCTCCAGAGTCCACTCGGGCACCAGTAATTTTGCGACACTGTTGACCGTTCCATTGGCACTTTCCGTTCACCAAAAGATCGGTGCCCATGCCAAGGAGAGTCGTTTAAGGTATTTGCGCAACCATTGGGTGAGTCAAGTTCAGACCCTGCCGTCCCTTGAGATCTTGACCCCCAACGACCCGAACATGACTGCGGGCATCACATCGTTTCGCATCAAGGGTAAAAACACTGCCGCAGACAACAACGCTTTGGTGGCCGAGTTGCTGAACAAGTATGGCCTCTTTGCTGTTCGCAGAGGAGGTGTGGCCAAAGGTCACTGTGTTCGAATTTCTCCTGCGCTTTACAACAACGAGAACGATCTGGATCGTTTGGCTTGGGCGCTCAAAAATATCGCATCCTCTTGAACCAGTGCTCAGGCAAGAGAAGTTGAGGCTTGTGACAGTTTGATTAAATAGACGCTTCGTCCTTGCCATTTTTATCCCTCGGATGTCTTGTCACAACGCTTAAACATTTTGTTTTTAACATGGCATTCAAATGGAGATCATGAATGCAACCTAAATTTTTACTCAACGCGAGTGCCTTGTCTGTAACCCTTTTCATTTCTAGCTTGATGACAGCTGCTCAAGCTCAGGACAAAAGCGCTGAGGCCTCTTTGGAGCAAATCACCATCATTGGATCTAGAGCCATGCCTAGAACAGTTTTGGACTCCATGGTGCCCGTGGACATCCTCAACAGAACGGCCATTGAGCAAACAGCGGCTTCCTCATTGACCGATGCGTTAGCGAATTTGGTTCCTTCTTTCAACGTACAAACCCTTCCCGCGCTGGATGCAACCATCTTCGTTCGTCCTGCAAGACTGCGTAATTTGTCGCCCGATCAAACCTTGGTCTTGATCAATGGCAAGCGCATGCACCGTTCAGCGATGATGATGAACCCAAGCTATGGCAGCGCATTTCAAGCGCCTGATTTGGACCAAATCGCCACGAGCTCACTGAAGTCCATCGAAGTCTTAAGAGATGGTGCTTCAGCACAATACGGCTCTGATGCTATTGCTGGCGTGATCAATTTGAACTTGGATGACAGTTTGGATTGGAGAGGTTTTGCCCAAACGGGCAAGTACTTTGCTGGAGATGGACTGGGTTCCCGTGTGGGCCTGCATGGCGGATTTGGCGACAAGTCCACGTTTCTCTCATTGACCACGGAGTACACCAGCGATGCATTGACATCTCGCTCCAATCAATCTTCCAATGCTGC
Organism: Betaproteobacteria bacterium; assembly: GCA_037134015.1. GTDB lineage: Bacteria > Pseudomonadota > Gammaproteobacteria > Burkholderiales > Burkholderiaceae_C > Limnohabitans. Next base: position 4,857 of record JBAXNB010000051.1, read on the forward strand.
GGCATCTCAAGCGGCTTTTCCCACATTGTCTTTCCCCAACCCGGACGTCAATTGGGGCAATCCTTCTCGTGATGCACTCAGACTGGCTTTCAACTCCGCGATCAAGTTGCAAGAACAAACCATCTACAGTTTTGGTACTTTTGGTCATGGCTCGGGTGTTGGAGACTTCAACTACCGAGGACCCGTGGGGAGTTATGCGAGCCTTTTTGCCAACAACAATGCCTTTCCTGGTTGGAACTTGAAGCAAGTTTACCCCACAGGATTTACCCCTCACTTCAAGAGCACCGACTCTGACATGTCCTTTTACACAGGGATCAAGAACAATGCGACTGAAGGTGATTTGAAGTGGGACTTCAGTTACGGTATGGGTAAAAATAACATCGCCTACTCCATGACCAACTCCATCAACGCCTCTCTTGGACCTAAAAGTCCAACCTCTTTTGACGATGGTGGAGTCACCCAGGTTGAGCAGTATTTGAATTTCGACGTCTCCAAGCCCTTGAACATCACCTCCTTTTCTGAGCCCGCTGTGTTGGCCGCAGGTGCAGAGGTCAGAAACGAAAAGTTCACCATCGCCGCAGGTGACGCGGCTTCTTATGCCTTTGGCCCCGGTGCACCCTCGTTGTCTTGCTGCTCAAGCGGTTTCCCAGGTTACTCCAACATTCAAGCCGGCACGAATCAACAGACCTCAAAATCGGTTTACACCGATTTGTATTTGCCCGTGTCTGAAAGGTTGAGCTTTGATGGTGCTCTTCGCTATGAGCAGTACGACACCTTTGGGAACTCTTTGACCCATAAGCTATCTAGCCGATACGATATGAAGCCTTTTGCAATTCGTGGAACGATTTCAACTGGTTTCAGAGCGCCCACCACGGCCCAACTCTACAGCGAGGGCTTGTCTCAATTCCTGCCAAGCGCCACGTCTGCCATTGCAACAAGTGGACGTTTCAGCCCAGTCGGACCCGTCGCTCAAATTTTGAACAAACGCTCGGGTGTGGCAATTTCTGCGCTCAAGCCTGAAGAGTCCAATAATTTTTCATTGGGCACCGTTTGGGACTTCAACCATGGTTATTCTGGCAGCTTGGATTTCTTTAAGATTGATGTGAAAAACAGATTGAATTCAAGCACGACTTACGCTTTGACCAGTGCTGAAAATGCGGCTCTTTCTGCCCTGAACATACCCAACTTGCAAAACATCAGCCAAGCCAGTTTCTTACAAAACGACTTCAACACCACGACTCAAGGGTTTGAGCTGGTCTTGCAAGACAGCTCCAAGTTTGCAAGCGGTAAACTCAATTCCAGTTTGGCTTTGAGCATGATCAACACCAAATTAACAGGTGGTAACCGTGCATCCAACCCTTATTCCAAGCAAATGTTTGAAGACAGTTTGCCAAAAAATAGAGCGACTGTCAGCACGACGTATTTGCAAAACGATTGGGAGTTGATGGGCCGCGCACGCTACTACGGTTCATGGTCTGATTGGAGCGACGCTTTCCCCAACACGGCAACACCTGGTGCGACGTATCCCACTTACTCACCTCAAGTCTTCAGTGCCATCACCTTCTTGGACGTGGCCTTTAGTTACTCTTTGGATAAAAACACCAAACTGACCGTGGGTGCAGACAATTTGCTCAACACGTACCCTGACAAAGCGCAATGGCAGACTTTCAGAGGTTTGATTTACTCCCGCAATTCACCTTACGCTACAAGCGGTGGGTTTTATTACGCCAGAATCAGTGCGAAATTCTGATCTTTTTGATCAAGCATTGGGGGATGCAAGTTGTGAAAATTTGTATCTCCCAGAAGCTTCAAAAGACGGAACGTGATCAGTTCCTTGGCGTGTCTTGAAAGATTGACACCTTAGACTTCTTTCTCAACCGAATATTGAGCATCTCAACGCACAGCGAGAATGCCATTGCAAAATAAACATAGCCTTTGGGGATTTGATGTTCAAAGCCCTCAGCAATGAGGACAACTCCTACCACCACTAAGAAGGACAGTGCGAGCATTTTGATCGTAGGATGGTCAGACACAAATTCGCCGATGGCGCGCGCAAATAACATCATGAGACCCACAGAACTCAGCACTGCTGCGATCATGATTTCAACTTGGTCCACCATGCCCATTGCGGTGATGATGGAATCTAAGGAAAAGACGATATCAATCACTGCAATTTGAAAGATCACCGATAAAAAGGTGCTTTTGGAGTTTGTGGTGTTTCCGTTTTCTCTTCCCTCAAGCGTTTCGTGGATCTCGGTTGTGCTTTTCCAAATGAGGAACAAGCCACCTAAAAGCAAGATCGCATCTCTGCCAGAGACCTCATGGCCAAGTAACGTGAGAATGGGCTCCACCAGCCCAACGATCCAAGATAAAACAAGAAGCAAGCCAATGCGCGTAAAAACAGCCATGAACAAGCCCATGCGTCTGGCTGCCTCACGTTTCTCTTGTGGGAGCTTGTCGACAAGAATAGAAATGAAAATGATATTGTCAATACCGAGCACCAGCTCGAGTGCTGTGAGTGTTGAAAAAGCTATCCATGCTTCTGGGGATGTGATGAGGTCCATGTATTGATTGACTCAAACAACAAAGAAAATACGGCTCATAAGAAATCCCTTTCAAAGAAGAGCGTGAGTTTTAAAAATCTTCATCACTAAAGTCCAACGGTCTTGCAAGAAGGGTTTTTCTAATGATAGGGATTTTTATCAATATTTCAAGCCCACTTGTCATACCCATACGGCAAATAAGTTGATGGTGTATTGTTTTTTTTGAACATTCTAAGCAGTTCAAACAAGGGAATCAAAATGATCGGCCCCGTACTCGCTTCATCAGTGAGCCCCTCACGCCTGTCAAGCTAGACTGAATGGCGTCGTAGGTCAAAAAGGGTGTTGAAAGATCTTGAGCTTGTAAATAATTTTGGGTAGAGATTTGTCATCCCATGACCCTGTCTGAGTCTACTGAGGGCGTGGTATCAATTTGTAAGAGATCAGTTCACCCTTGGGACTGACTTTTGCCAGAACCATGTCTCCCGATGCAATGTTCTCCCCCATGTACTCAAGAATATTGACATGGTGTGTCACCATGATCAAAGCCTTGTCTCCCTTGGTTTTGATCTTTTCCGAGATAAAGCGTTGAAGTTGGGCATTGCTTTTGCTGGCTTGGGTCATGTCATCAAAAAATGAAGCCAATGCGTTCTCTACGCGATAGCCGCCAAAGTTGATCAGCTCAGCAGTCTCTTTGCATCTGCACCATGCACTTGAGTGCACCTCGGCAGCCTCTATGCCTTGCTTTTTTAGCCATCGTCCAATAAAAACAGCTTGGTTTTGCCCCTCAGGGCTCAGGTTGCGCTGGGTCTTGCAATCGTTCAAGGTGTAATTCGCAGGGTCGCCAATGCCAGGAGCCAAGGTATGGCGCATGATCAAGACATGGTCAGAGGATTTAAGCTTGTCGGACAGCTCACTGGCATGGGTCAACACGCAGACCACAAAGCCAGCTGCGATCAAAAGGAGTGTCTTGAAGTTCATGAATTCGCTCAAATCCCTTGTCATGCCCTTGGTCCAACCACGTTGAAGAAATGATCAAAGGCTCTTCAAGGTCTAAAGGGTATTTTAACTTTTAATGCTTCGCTTTTTGGAGGTGGGGAAAATGCACGTTGAGCATGGACCGGTGTTCATTGCCCAGTTGTTCATTGAATCCTTCACGGGTTTTGTTCAAGTCTGATTCGCACCCGGCCTTTGGGCTTGTACAGCATAGGTGCTGGCCACATCGATAGCGCTATGGGGATCGTTCACATCTTTCAAGGCCATTATTTTGGCGATGAGGATTTTGTGGCTCAATTGAAAGCTGATGTAACCCCTTTGATCGCTTCTTGCGTATTTAATATGGGGATTGAAAGATTTGGCTTTTTGAACATTGGCGTTGTCAAGGCCAAAGCTTGAAATGGACGAACCACAAAATTCTGTGGCCAGTACTTCTGGGTTGTTGTTCGAGCTCTTAAGCGAAAGATCGCAGACAAAATGCGCATGCACATCTCCCCCAAGAGTCACAAGGCCTTTGATCCCTTGGTGTTGAATGGAGTTCAAGAGGCGTGTGCGGGTTGCGGAATATCCATCCCATCCATCGGTCCAAAACGTGCCACCCTCCTTGTCAAGAGGATTGCTCCAAGAGAGTGGTGCCATCAGGGTTTGTTGGGCCAATAAATTCCAAGGTCTTTGGGCATCCCAACCAGTAAAGAGCCACTCCTCTTGAGCGCGACCCAGTAGACTTCTGGAGGGGTCGTCCAGCGCCGGACAATCGGCTTTTTTCACCACATTGCTGCCTCCTTTGCCCGTTCGTGGGCAGGCCTGTTCGCCTCGGTATTGTCGATCGTCCAAGAAGTGCAAGCTGGCTAAATTACCCCATGTGCTTCGTCGATGAATTTTGATCTCCATGTTCCCGTTCCTCATTTGAGGTCTCATGGACATAGGCAGGGGCATGTTTTCCCAATGGGCTTGGTAAGCGGCGTTTCTTTGTTGTTGGAAATCGGGCTGCAAATCAGCCCCTTGCAAAGCGGCGTAATCGTCATCCACCTCGTGGTCATCCCAGATGCTCATCCAAGGCGCTGCGGCATGAGCGGCTTGGAGTGACAGGTCGCTTTTGTAAAGCGCATACCTGGCGCGGTACTGCTCCAAAGTCCTGACCCTCGGGCCCTCGTGCAATCTGATTCGCCCCTCAATGGGCGCGTATTCGTAGATGTAGTCTCCCAGGAAAAGAACCAGATCGGGTTTCTCCGCTGCGATATGGCTCCAAGCTGCGAAGTGCCCTTGGTCAAAGCGTTGGCAACTGGCACTGACGAAGTGAAGGGGTTCTTGGGAATGGGTGTCGGGGGTTGTTCTGGTCTTTCCAGTTGGACTTGATTGGCCGAGTGCATGAAATCGGTACCAGTAGTGGCTTGACGGCTCAAGTCCAGCAAGGTCCAAGTGAACGCTGTAGCCCCAGTCGGGGTGAGCGGAGGTGTCTCCTTGTTGAACGACTTTCTTGAACCCCTCATCGCTAGAGAGCTCCCATCGCACCTTGATTTCCTTGGCATTTTCCCGCAGCTCTTGGGTCAAATTCAAGCGTGTCCAAATCGTGACGCCCCGAGGGTTGGGTTCACCACTAGCCACACCCATGCCAAAGCAGTTGTTGGCAGCGGTTTGTGAATAGAGGGAATCAAGCGATGTGCTTGCTAAAAAGATCCCGCCCAGGCTCTTTTTGATGAAAACGCGTTTCGATAAGTTCGCATAGGGCCGGGTCATGGGCATTTCCTTGAATTAGATGTGAAATCAAATCTTATTCAAGCCAAATGACCACTTGATGACCAAGGAGAGTGGCTGAGGGTTGTCCTAAGCGCTTCCATGTTTCGATGTGTAGGGACATGCCAGAGGTTTGGCCCGAGCCTTAAGAGTTCAGGGCCGTGAAAGCGCGTTGTTTGATCTCTTCAACTGAGCCCAGTCCACTGATGGCCCTGTATTTAGGGGCGTGTTGGTCTTGGCTCTTGGCCCAATTGGAGTAGTACTCAATGAGCGGTTTGGTTTGTGCAGAGTAGACGTCAAGACGATTTTTGACGGTCTCTTGCCTGTCATCGACCCTTTGAATCAAGGGCTCACCTGTTACGTCATCGCAATCTGCCTTTTGAGGGGGATTGAAACTCAAATGATAGGTGCGACCACTGGCCACGTGCACACGCCGTCCACTCATGCGCTCAATGATGGCATCAAAAGGCACATCGATCTCGAGCACATAGTCCAAGTGAACTTGCGCCTCTTTCATGGCATCGGCTTGGGGCAATGTCCTTGGAAAGCCATCAAACAAAAACCCTTTGGCGCAATCGGCTTGCTTGATTCTTTCTTTGACCAAACCGATGATGATCTCATCACTCACCAAGGCGCCGCTGTCCATGACCGCTTTGGCTTGAAGGCCAAGGGGCGTTGCCGCTTTGACCGCGGCCCTGAGCATGTCTCCGGTAGAGATTTGTGGGATCCCAAATTTCTCGCAAATAAAAGTCGCTTGCGTGCCTTTACCTGCTCCAGGTGGTCCAAGAAGTATGAGTCTCATTCATGTCTTTCATTTATTTTTGGAGAACGTCCGACGCGTTCAATGCGCCGTTCAAAGGTCTCAGCCAGCAATTCAGCGAGGCGGTCTTTTTAAACAACTCTTGGCTCGCGCAAATCACTGGATTGTTCTATTTTAGTGGATTTGTAGGGAAAAACCGACGAATTCGGTCTAAATCTTCCGGCGTATCCACCCCTGCGTGGCAAGTCATATGGGTGACATGTACTGCAATATCAAAACCGTGCCACAGGATCCTGAGTTGCTCCAAAGCCTCAATGTGCTCCAAAGGGCTTGCCTGTAAGTTCGGAAAACCTTTTAAAAATCCAGCTTTGTAGGCATAAATACCAATGTGTCGCAAGGCATTGATGCTGTGTAAAAAAGCTTTTGGATTCTCCGTCTTTGCCCAAGAAGGCGTATCACGGCTAAAGGGGATGGCCGAGCGTGAAAAGTAATGGGCCAGATGGTCCTTGTTCAAAACGACTTTGACCACATTGGGGTTCAAAAAGTCTTCCATGTGTTCTAAGGGATGGGCCACGGTACCCATGGGGCAATGGGGGTGGCTCACCAAAAGGCGGGCCACCTCATCGATCAAAACAGGTTCAATCAAGGGCTCGTCTCCTTGCACATTGACCACAATGTGATCATCAGCCAGCCCAAGCAATTCACAGCATTGAGCCAATCGATCACTGCCTGAGGGGTGGTGATGGTCGGTCATCAAAACCTCAAGATCGTGCAATTGGCAAACCTTAAAAATCCGTTCATCATCGGTGGCCACCACCACACGGGTGGCCAGGCTCAGTCGGGCCCTTTGTGCCACACGCACAATCATGGGTAAACCCGCAATGTCTGCCAAAGGTTTTTCCGGTAATCGGCTTGAAGAGAGCCTGGCTGGGATGATGACGGTGAAGTTCAAAGCAGCCTCAGCCGCGGACGGCAAAGGGCTCAACGTTCGCACTCTTCTTGGCTCAAGACGCGCGCTTGCAGCTCGAGCATGATGGGGATGCCATCTTTGATCGGGTAAGCCAATTTGGCCGACTTGGAGATCAACTCCTCTTTGTTTGCCGACAACTCAAGGGGCCCCTTGGTCACGGGACAAACAAGAAGTCCAATCAGTTTGCTATCCATGGTTTGAGCATTCATGCCTTCATCGTTCATGCCTAGATCATATCCGCATTCGACGGTTTTGAAAACGCCCGTTTGTTGTGCATCACTTCAGCGAGTGCTTGATCAATTTCTTTTAAAAATGCACTTGGCAATTGCATCTCCAAGGCAACCGCCAAGGCCTGAGGGTAGATTGACCACAATTTGACGGCATCTTTTTCAGTGCAAAGGATGTGCGTGTTGGGTCTGCTCTCGAGTTTCAAGCTCTTGAGGAGATCCACGTAATCCTCTTCACCTGCGTGGTCTGGTAGGGTGAGACACCGATCGATGTCAAGTCCCAAGTTCTTGAGCATGTCAAAAAACAAATGGGGCTGCCCAACACCGGCCACGGCCATGAGTTCTGCTTTGGGGTGGGCTTGAAGTTGCACGAGCTCGATGCCAACTCCCTGGGCATTGAAGGCCTTTTTGGCCAAACTGCGCTGGGCAGCAAAGCCGCTGATTTGAGGATGGTCTCCCGTGTTCACCACCCACTGATAAGGCGCCGATTGGCTGGGATGCAAGCCTTTGGTTCTGGGCCAAACTTCTCTCAAGGGGCCTGCCGGCAAGGTCCAACCATTGCCCAGTCCTCGGTTGTCAAAGACACACACCGTCATCTCTGGCGACAAATTGTTGTTTTGCAAGCCGTCATCGCTGATGATCACTTGCACCTGCGGGTGCAAGTGCAGCAAATGCTTGGCCGCAAGGTGACGGTTCACGCCAACGCAAACGGGAACCCCCGTGCGCTTAAAAATCAACATGGGCTCGTCGCCCACCGCTGTGGCCTGGTCTTGAGCGCTCAGCACTTTGGGTGCCCGCGTGAGGTTGGTGCCCCGAGCGGCATATCCTCTGGAGATGACGCCAACACGGATGCCTTGGGTTTTGAAGTGCTCCACCAGTGCGATGACCAAGGGCGTTTTACCGACACCACCGACATAGACATTGCCCACCACCAGCAAGGCGACAGGTAAGGCATCTTGGCCATTTGAAGGCTGCCAAACGGCATACCATCTCAAGGTGAACCAAATCAGCTTTGACAGCGGCCACAACACTGGGGCAAAGACCCAGGCCAGTCGAGAGCCTTTGAGCCAAGACCGCTCTAGTGTTTGGGCCAAAAACTGGGTCAGCTTGTTCACAGCAGGACTTGTAACTTGTGTGGAGTGAGCAACAAGGTGTGCTAGGTCTTAACGCTTGACCCAGCCTATTTGGGCTGGTGCGTCGGTGGCAAATGCGATGTTGTTGAGTTGGTTTTTTTGTGCCGCTGCCAAGGCTTGGATGACATACTGGTGGGGTGTTTGAGCATCGGCATAGATGACCAACAAGGGCTGCTCGATACCGGTGGCCAGGCTCAAAAGGGCCACCTCAAGCTCTTGGGCGTCAAGCCCTGGGGAGCTCGGGTCTGTGCCCGCAGGGTTGTTGGGTGCCTTGGTATC
>JBAXNB010000052.1:0-13397 GCA_037134015.1 Betaproteobacteria bacterium
CAAGAACTCGATGTCTTGGAGCTCAAGCAAAGTCCTTTGGAGCACATGATTGAGTTGGCCAAGAAAGGCCCAATTCCTGGGCGAGAGCAAGAAATCAGGAATTTTTTGGGCACCTTTAAGTTTGCTGATCAAATGGTCAATCAAGCCGTCGGCACCTTGAGTGGCGGCGAAAAGGCGCGTTTGGTTTTGGCCATGATCGTTTGGCAAAGACCCAATTTATTGCTCTTGGATGAGCCCACCAACCATTTGGATTTGATGACCCGAGAGGCCTTGGGCATGGCCATCAATGACTTTGAGGGCACTGTGCTGTTGGTCAGTCACGACCGAGCTTTGCTCAGATCGGTTTGTGAGGAGTTTTGGTTGGTCTCGCGCTCTGGCATCACGGACTTCAAGGGCGATATGGATGAATACCAAAAATACTTGCTTGAAGAATCTAAAAAGCTACGCGATACACAAGCCCCTTCAAGTGCAAGCACTCAAGCCGCCCCTACAGTGAACATGAAGGGCCTATCGCGTCAAGAGAAAAAACTCGAGTCGCAAAAGAAATCCTCTCAACAAGTTCATCACCAAACGCTCAAAAAGGAACTTCAAGCCATTGAGTCCAACATCCAACACTTAGAAGTTCAAAAGCACGCTTTGCTGGAGAAGATGGCTCAAGCATCTATCCCTCAGGGCGCCACTCCCGCACAAACAGCATCAAGGGACGTGGGCATGGAGATGGCTAAAAGTGGCAAGGCGCTTAGACAAGTTGAGCAAAGTTTGAACGAGTTGGAAGAGAAGTGGCTGGAAGTCAGCCAAGCCTTAGAGGGGCAAGGGCTCTTAGCGTCTCCCAATGCTTGAAGTCCTGATGATCACGTGAACAAAAGTAAAACTTTACAGCAACTCTATCTCTCATCTTAAAATGATTCTCCCTTCATTCTCTTTTTGATGATGCATGCCTCGCAGTGTCTGTGCTTGAACCTGTGATGCTTTAAGAACCATGAACCTAGATTTCGCCCCACATTGGCTTAAAACTTACATGCGCATGAGCTTGTGTGCATTGGCTTTATCGGTCAACTTCGGTGTGGCGTTGGTGTCGATCTCCAAATTGTTGATCGTCATTGGTTTTTTGCTGTATTTAAAATACGACTGGATGGCTTTCGCTCAATCTGCTCAGTCTCAATTGCAGTACAGGCAAAACCGATGGTTGTACCTCACCCAAGGCTTGAAGTCCTTGGGGGTGAACTTTAAAAAATTAGACTCACCCGCCATCGTTTTGCTGTGTGTGCTCTGGATGTCGGTGTCCTTGATTTGGAGTGAGGCTGAGCTCTCCGAGTGGCCCATGGCACTGATCCGTCACGCTAGGATACTTTTTCTTCCTCTCATCTTGTATTGCATCAGATCCAAAAAGGATGTGCAATGGATTGTGCTGTCCATGATTGCTGGACAGGTCTTGATCGTCTCGATCTCCTACCTCTTGTGGTTGGGCGTGCCTTTTCCATTGTTCAACCCCTTGTACCCGAAAGATTTTGGTGTGGTGATCAATGGCCATTTGGAGCAACCCATCATGACAACCCTGATGGTCGTCATCGCATGGAGTTTCAGGAAAGAAATTTGGCCTGCCCTTGGAGAAGGACCCATATATCTGTTGTGCGCCTTGGGAGCATTCAACGTATTTTTTATCATGACGGGCAGAACCGGCTTTATCTCCATGCTCTTGGCCATTACGTTTGGGATTTACCAATATTTCAAAACTCGTTACACCAAGCAAATGGCATGGATATGGTTGTTGCCTGTGATCATGACCTGCGTTTTGAGTTTGCTCTCCGAGCGCTTTAACAACAAGGTGTTTGAAGCTGTCAATGACATTGCCTTGTACACACAGGGCAACGACGCAACCAGCCAGGGCTACCGCCTTGACTACTGGCGGCAATCCCTCAAGTCCATCTCTGAATCAGCACTTGTAGGTCATGGCGTGGGGAGTTGGCGTCATGAATACGTTGGACATGGGGGCAACGAGCCCAATGCTCCAACCAACCCGCATCAACAATTCTTACTTTGGACGGTGGAGTCTGGGTTCATTGGTTTGTTGCTGATTTTGATTTTTTACCGCTCTCTTTATAAGGATGCACAACGCCTGGAGGGAGCGGCACGAGAAGCCATGCTCAGCTCCTTTGTCATCGTGGTGATGGTCAGTCTATTTAACTGCCCTTTTTATGGCGCAGGCATTGGTGAATTTTTTATTCTGATTTTTGCAAGCATGAGCAGTTTGATCAAAAATCAAGATCTACATTCACTGCCAAGCCATCCCTCTCATCTATCCACTTCAGAGCTCAAGACTTTGACTTGGATAGAGAAAATGGGCTTGCGCGTCGTGACCCAACCCTTGTCTGTAGCTGTCCCGGGCAATGAGCTAAGTTACGCCAAAAGTGAGGGCTTGTCAAAATTAGGATGGCGACATCTCAGAAAGAGCGTTTACCTCCAACTGAATCATCAAAATCAACTTCAGTGCCATGAAGCTCACCCGTCATGGACCCGTGGTTTGTGGATTTATCAACGCACCACTCAAATAGGCGACTCCTTGATGGACTTGGCTCCAAGGGGCTTGTTCAAAGCGCACGGCATAGACATGGACCTGATGACCCCGCAACATTTGATCGAACTCTTTGAAGGCGACCCTTGTTTCACCAATATATATTCCAGCTTAAAAAGCAAGCACAGGCCTCATTATGACTTTGTGATTGTGCAAAGCATTCATCACCGCTCCTTGTTCAAGAAAATCAAACACTTTCCGACATTACCTTGGGTGTGTATTCAAGGGGACTACGACGTTCCTGACTTTTGCAGAAGTCGATTCGCCACTCAACGCCTTTGCGATGTCTTTAACTGGACGCTTACGACTGAAGAATTCGATCACCACGCTAAACAGAAGTTAATGCGCTCGAGCCCAAGCGCTGAATCCAGCACCCCAGAGACTTACCCTTTGGTCATTGTGCTTGGAGGCATGGACCCCTCGAGAATTTATTTGCAATGGTCAGACATGCTGATCAAGTTGCATGAGATGGGTTTCAAAGACTGCGTGTTGCTTGGCACAGGAGACCAAGCGCTTCATGCGGCCAATCAAGTTTTAAACGATTTGGGGGCCCGCATGAACGTCCAAAACTGGGTCAACCAAATGACCCTTCAACAATGTACGCAGGTCTTGAGCCAAACACAACTTTTGATCACAGCAGATGGTGGCCTCATGCACCTAGGGGTAGCCAGTGGCTGCAAGAGAATCATCTCGCTTTTTACGCGAAACATCTCGCCGAGCTACAGACTTTCTGCTGAATTCACCAAAGATGCGATTCAAAGTCCTACGCATGCAATCAATGGCATTGCCTACACTCAAATCATCCATCGGATTTTTGACAACACCTAGGCTCTACAGTTGCCAAAGAAAATATTGCACGGCTTGCCCGGCTACAGAGAGTAAAAATAAATTTGTAAAATCCTGCCCCCTTAGAGCGAGATTCATTCGGCTTTTAACTTGTGCGTTCCCAAAAGCTTTTTCCATTTGATCACTTCCATCTTGACCATTTGTTCGAACTCTTGGGGTGAGGATGGACTGATTTCACCATCGACCACCTCTAAACGCTTAGCGACTTCGGGTTGATTGAGCGCCAACCTCAAAGCACTGTTGAGCTTGTCCACGATGTCTTTGGGCGTGCCAGGAGGCGCCAACATCCCCCACCAAACAACCGCATTGAACCCTTTGATGCCTTGTTCAGAAATGGTTTTGGTTTGAGGTTGGGATTGAATCCGGTTCAAGCCAGAGCTTGCAATGATTTTGAGGCGTTTGGCATCGGCCAAAGGCTTGATTTGCGACATCCCCGTGAAGAGCAAATCCACATGACCCGCTGCAACATCGTTGATGGCAGGACCGGCCCCCCTGTAGGTCACCATGACCACATCTGAGCCCAAGGCCTCTTGGAACATCAATGCTGCCAAATGAGAGCCCGAACCGTCTCCAGAAGTTGCAATGCTCAGCCTAGAGGGGTTCTTCTTGGCATATGCAATGATCTCCTGAACAGTGTTCGCTTCAAGCCCCAATTTCGCAGCCAAGCCAAAAGGATAGGTGATCACCAAAGAAATGGGTGTGAAATCCTCTGGTGTTCGGTAGGGCATTTGTGCCATCAAGGTCGGATTGGTAGAAAAAGAAGTACTGACCAATCCAACTGTGTAGCCATCGGGAGCGGCCTTTGACACGATCTCTGTCCCCACCACGGTGTTGCCACCACCTTTGTTTTCGATGACAACAGGCTGCTTTAAGATCTCTGAGAACTTATCGACAAACGATCGCGCCACAAAATCTCCTCCCCCACCGGCCGCAAAAGGAACCACGATTTTGATGCTTCGACTTGGATAGGAGTCGGCGAGCGCGATGAGGGGTACAGACCCAAGGGCGCCCATCCACAAAGTCAACAACAAAGCTTTAAAGGAGATCAAGTTGGACATACGCGTGATGAAGAAGAGGTTTTTAAAGATCCATTCCTTTTTGCTCAAGAAATGGACCCAAGGCATGAATGACTCAAGATTCAAAGGCCTAGGTAGGCTTTTTTAATGTCGTCTTGCTTGGACAGCTCTGAGGAGTCGCCTTGAGCTACCACGCGTCCATTTTCAAGCACGTAGGTCCGACTTGAAATAGAGAGCGCACGACTGACATTTTGTTCCACCAACAAGACAGATTTACCTTCCCTGTGAATCTTTTGAATCACTCGAAACATTTCGGTCACGATGGTAGGGGCCAAGCCAAGAGAAGGCTCGTCCAGGAGAAGCAATTCGGGCAAGGCCATCAAGGCCCGACCAATGGCCACCATTTGTTGTTGACCCCCTGATAAGGTGCCAGATGATTGGGCTAATTTTTCTTTGACAACAGGAAAAAGCTCACAAACCCATTCCAGCGTTTGCGCACGCTTGGCCTTGGCCTTGGCGTGCATTGCGCCCAACTCCAAATTCTCAAGCACAGTCATGCCGGTGAAAAGCCTTCGGCTCTCAGGCACCAGTGCGATGCCTTTTTCACACAGCAAATGGGAGGGCAAGGTGGTGATGTCCTCTGAGTGCCAAAAAATTTGGCCCTGCTTGGCCTTGTTGAGCCCCATGATGGTATTGATCAAGGTCGTTTTCCCAGCGCCATTGGGGCCGATCACAGAAATCAATTCGTTTTGGCCAATCTCGATCGAAATGTCCCAAAGTGCTGGGGCAGCACCGTAGTTCACTTGAATATTTTTTAAACCCAGCATGATCATTCGCCCTCGACTTTGTCGCCTAAATAGGCACGAACAACATGAGGGTCGTTCATCACCTCTTTGGGCGCGCCACTGGCGATGACCACGCCTTGATCCAAAACAACCAGGCGATCGGATAGCGCCATCACCGCCGACATCACGTGCTCAACAAACACAATTGAAGTACCCCGCTGCCTGATCAAGCGAATGGTTTGAACTGCCAAGTCAATCTCTGAGGGCGTCAGTCCTGAGAGCACCTCATCGAGCAAAAGCACCTGGGGTCGAGCTGCCAATGCCCGGGCAAGCTCCAAGAACTTCCTTTGATGCAGATTGAGTGCATCTGGCAAATCCGCTGCTTTGTCCGATAAGCCCGTGAACTCTAGCCACTGCAAAGCCTGCTCTGTGGCTTGAGACTCACTGGCCCCACTTCCACCGTACTGCGCTGACAAAACCACATTTTGTAAAACCGTCAATCCATTGAAGGGTCTTGGAATTTGATAGGTTCTTGAAATACCTGATTTTCTAATTTCATGCGCACTCAAATGTGACACATCACGACCCAACAGTTGAATTTCGCCAGAGCTTGCAGAGAAATGCCCGGTCACCACATTGATGAAGGTCGATTTCCCAGAACCGTTGGGACCCAAAAGACCCAAGATCTCACCTTCGTACAACTTCAAGTCGATGCCACCCAGCGCCTTGATGGCGAAGAATTGTTTGGTCAATCCTTTGACCTCCAAGACCACCTTTGTGCCCACAGGCGTCACGCCTTTGATGGCCAATTCAGCTGTTCGCTCCGACAACAAGTCACGTCCTCTTGGATCTGCATGGGACTGCTCAGATAAAGGATCCCCTTTGATTTGAACTTTTTTTCCTCTTAAGCGTGCGCTCAAACTGCCCCAAATTCCATTGGGCATCAGCAAGACCGACAAGGTCAGGATCAAACCAATGACCACCCGGCCCACCAAGGCACTGCTGCCGTCGGTGAATGCGTTCAAGAGCAGCGTGATCAAGATCGCACCAAGCGTTGGGCCCGCCCAATGCCTTGCTCCGCCCAAAATGCTCATCAAAACCACGGTCAAGGGCACATTGATGTTGAAGGTCTCACTCACGGTGACATAGGAGACATAAAGTGCATGGATGCTGCCCATCATGCCCGCCAAAAAGCTCGACAAGGCAAAGGCCGCCATTTTTAAAGCAAAGGTTGGCACCCCATTGACCTCAGCAACGTCCTCATCGTCATGAATAGCCAACAGCCCCAGACCCATTTTTGAATGAAACAAAACATACGCACTGAACACGCACAAGGCAGCCATCCCAAGACCAAGATAATAAAAACTCGAAGCTGCTGTGGGACCAATGGCAGGTGTGCTCACACCCATCAAGTAAACACCCGGTCCGCCATCGATGGGCGTGTTCACAATCAATGTCGACAAGACAAAAGTCACTGCCAAAGTGATGAGCGCAAAAGACTCTCCACGAATGGATTTAAGTCGAAACACCAACGCCCCAATGACCAAAGCCAAAGCAGCTGCTACCAGCCCAGACAAAAGGACCGATGGGAAAAATGACAAATTCAGTTTGGTGGCAAAGGTGGCCATGCCATACATGCCTAGACCAAAGAAAGCACCATGACCGAATGAAAAATACCCCGAATAACCCGACAGCAGATTCCAACTCGTGGCCAAGGAGACCCAAAAGAAAATCACATACAACAACGATTGCAAGTGGGCAGGCAATCCCACATAGGGTCCTGCGATCAAGATCGCAAGCACAAGGGCGGCCAACATCGGCATGAGACGTTTAGTCATGTGAGCGCCTCATGAGCAAAATCAAGATCAACAGCGTGAACGACACCAGGGGCGCCCAAGTTGGTGCAATCAAGGCCATGGTCATCGATTCACTCACCCCAATGACCAATCCCGCAACCAAGGGCGCCCAAGCAGAGGCCAACTTGCCCATCATGACAACAGCAAAAATCACCCCAATCCAAGCAAAAATTTGAGAAGGCGCAAGGGTGAACGTCAAGGCCACACAAACCCCTGCACAACAAGCCAAAGCAGCGCACGCACCCGACAAGGCCAGGGACAACTTGGAGGCGTTGATGCCAAAAGCACGCGCTATGTCAGGGTCCTCGGCGCTCGCCCTCAAAGCTTTGCCGATGTCGGTCTTGTAGAGGACCCACCAAACCGCAAAGCAACACACAAGGGACAAAAGCATTGTCAGCGCTTCTGAATAAGTCACGATCACCCCAAAAAGCCTGAACTTCAACTCATCATAGTGGGAGTTCATCCGTCTAAAATCAGCGCTCCAGACCAACTGGATGAACGCCTCAACGGACACGGTCAGGCCAAATGTGGCCATCAAAGAGTTGAAGGGTGTGATCGAAAACTTTGCCAATACCGCCTGTAGCAAAACACCCAAAAGCGCAAACACTGGAAGCAAGATCAATAAACACAGCAAAGGATCGATCCCAAAGCGCGTCTTCAACTCGTAGGTCAGGTAGGCGGACAAGAAAACCCAGGCGAAGTGAGATAGGTTGATTTGTTTGAGGATGCCCCAACCCAGGCCCAAACCCAAGCCAATCAAACCATACAAGGCACCCATAAAAAGCCCTGAAGCGAGGGCTTGAAAAAGAAGGTTGGCACTAGGCATAAGTAAATTCTCACATCACATCGCTGATGAGATGTGTCAGGGGAAAAGAAAAGTCAACTGCGATCAAAGGATCATTTTACCGCCAGGAAGAGCCATTTCTTTGGGATACAGAACAACCCATTTGCCATTTTGCAATTGTTTGATGCGGTTCAAATCATCCCCATAGTTATTGGGCCCATCAAAACGAACACGCCCAACCATCGTGTCGACCTTGTTTGCTTTTAACCAGTCGGCAATTTTGCGGTCCTCTAAAGACCCTGAACCTTTGATGCCCGCCTCCAACATCTGCCAACCGGTATAGGCATTTGCCGCTTGCATCTCGAACACCGTGTCGGGCAAATTCGCCTTGGCCGCCCTCTCGTTGTACAACTTGATCACCTCGGCGTAAACGGGGCTGTTGGTGAAGGGAGCATGCTGCTCAAAGGTTGTCAGCGTCAATGCATTTTTAGCCAATGGGGACTGCGACATGGCGCCTGGTGAGGGATAGAGATGAAAATGTATTTTCGGATGGTAGTCAATTTTGTCCATCGCCTCCAGCAATTGAACGCTCTCCGGTCCAATGGAGCCTACCCATACAAAGTCTGCATTGGCCTCTTTGAGCCTAGACGCAATCGGACCAAAATCTTTGTTGCCAAACTCCCATTCAAGCCATAAATTTTCTTTCAAACCTCGTTTTTTAAACACCTCTCTTGCACCCTCGGACATGAAGATCACCGAGGGAAATTTGCTGCTCACAAGGGCCACCGACTTAGGGTTTCCACCCCCCGCCAAGATGGCGTCCAAGACGGTCGTGGGCGCAGTTGTACCTGGGATCGCTCCAATCACATAACCCGGAAAATGCATATCGTATTTGGCCAAGGAGGGAATACCAAAGGAGTTGCTCACCAACACCTTGCCGTTACGTTGAGCAACACCCATCGCCGCCAAAGTGTTGGCCGTCGCATAGGGTCCCATCAACAAGTCCACTTTGTCGCCAGTGATCAATTGCTCGTAGAGTGTTCTGGCCAAATCAGGCTTGGATTGGTCGTCTTTGACACTCCACTCGACCTGACGGCCCAAAAGTCCGCCTCGTTTGTTCAAAAGCTCTACAAAGATTTCCCCAGCAATTTTGTGAACCACGGCGGTGCCTGCAAGTGGACCCGTCAAAGACAAGGTGCTACCAATTTTGATGACTTTGCTGGTCGTTTGTGCAAAAGAGTGCAGGCTTGGCAATACGACGCTTGCTCCGAGAAGCTTTAAAAATGGTCTTTTAAGCATGAAAATCCTAAGGTTGAATTTGAATTTAGAGTCGCCAAAAGGGAAAGGATCCCGTACACCTTCATTCTGAACCAGCTGCCCGTCTGTGCTTATGCGTGATTTCCCCAAGGGCGGATGCATTAAGATAGGGGAATTGTTTTTATCAACTCTACCAACTCGTCCCTATGAGCACCACACCATCTAACAACTCCAGCACCACAAGCTCTACAGCGACTGCTCCGATCTCAAAAGCTTTTTCCAAGGGCGGCAGCACGCACATGGCTTTGGTTGAATTGGACAAAATAACGGTCAGAGGTCGTGATCTTTGCCAAGAGATGATTGGTCAACACAGCTTCACCGCTTATTTTCTATTTTTGCTCACTGGAGAAATGCCCAGTGAAAAATTGATGAAGGCCGCCGACGCCACGTTGATTGCCATCGCTGAGCATGGCTTGGTGCCCTCGGTCCAAGCCGCCCGAATGACTCTTGCAGCTGCACCAGATGCGATGCAAGGGGCCGTTGCGGCCGGCCTGCTGGGTTGTGGAACCGTTATTTTGGGGGCCTCTGAAACAGCAGGACATTTGCTCATCGACATCATCAAAGAAACCAAGTCCAGCCATCTGCCTTTGAAGGACGTTTGCAAGGCACGTTTGGAGCATTTAAAGAGCCACAAGTTGTCTTTACCCGGCTTTGGGCATCCCACCCACAAAAACGGAGACCCAAGGGCCGCTAAATTGTTGTCTCTGGCTCACCAATGGGGAATTGCCGCAGAACACATCCAGGCCTTGGAGGCGTTGGCCCAAGAAGTCCCGGGTGTTTATGGTCGCGTGCTGCCTTTGAACGTTTCTGCGGCCATTCCAGCTTTGCTTTTAGATGCGGGTTTCCCGGCTGGTGCGTTAAGGGGCATTCCCCTTTTGGCCAGAACCGGATCTTTGATTGCTCATTTGCTGGAAGAGCAAAGCAAACCGATCGGCTTTAAGTTGTCGAGTGCAGCGGAAGAAAGCATCCAGTACGACGGCCCGCTGGCTCAAGTATAAAAAACCACAGATAAACACACGTTCATGAGCCAGTTGATTCATCCTTTGCAAGTCCTTGAGCGCTTTGCCCCTCACGACTTTTCTGTTTTTGATTTTTTCACGAAAAGAGTCCACACTTTGGGCTCAGCTCCCATGGTGGAGTTTGAGAACACGGTGCTTTCATGGAATGAGTGTGCTGTATGGGTAGACAAAGCATCGGCTTGGCTGCTTGATCAGGGGGTGAGGCAAGGCGACAGGATAGGTCTCATGTCCTACAACCACCCCAGCACGGTGGTGTTGTTCATCGCTTGCTCCAAACTTGGTGTGATGCTGGTGCCATGTAACCCAGACTTTGCGGCGAGTGAAGCCAAGTACATTTTTGAACACGCTCAAGTGTGCGCCGTCATTTGCTCAAGCGAGATCAAAGACAAGGTGGTTGAAGCCACCCAACACATGCCAAAGCAGCCTTGGGTTGCGTGCAACGACCAAGGCACCCAAGCCCATCCAACTGGCATACAAGATGTTTGGCAAAACTACGAGCCCATGACCCATCTGCCGCTGGGTCGTGCAGAGAGCACATGCTTGATCATTTATACCTCAGGCACAACTGGTTTTCCCAAAGGGGTCATGCATTCTCAACGCAGTTACCTCCTCACTGGAGAGGCTTTTGTACAGCGCATGTTTTTGCAAGCTGAGGACCGGTTGATGTGCGTCTTGCCCTTGTTTCACATCAATGCATTGATGTACTCCTTGGGTGGCTCGATGGCTTGTGGCGGCACGTTGATTTTGATCAAGAAATTTTCAGCCTCACAATTTTGGCACCAAGCCACCCAGTCAAGAGCCACCGAGGTCAATGTGATCATGTCTGCTGCAGCCATCTTGGC
The DNA here is from genome assembly GCA_037134015.1 of Betaproteobacteria bacterium. Lineage (GTDB taxonomy): Bacteria > Pseudomonadota > Gammaproteobacteria > Burkholderiales > Burkholderiaceae_C > Limnohabitans. The sequence continues at coordinate 11,038 of JBAXNB010000052.1, forward strand.
AAGAAGACCATCCAGCGAATTCAACCAAGCGCACTGCATCAAGAAAATGTTCTTGGCGCCTCTCAATCAAGACTTGAAAGACGCCTTTCAAGAGCGCTTTGGGGTTGAGACCCTCATTGAGTGCTATGGCATGACTGAAATACCTGGGGTGCTCAGCAACCCCTTTCTTGGTCCCCATAAGATTGGCAGCATGGGCATGATCTCTGCCCACCCGAGTCCCCAAATTGAACGCCCTCAGGTGATCATTTTGAACGAGGACGGCCATGAAACGCCTCTGGGTGAGGTTGGCGAGATCGCCGTCAAAACACCCACCATCATGCAAGGCTACTACAAGGACCCAGAGCAAACCGAAAAAAGCTTCTCCAAGGGATGGTTTTTAACTGGAGACCTCGGATTCAAAGATAAAGATGACTTTTACTTTTTCTTCACAAGGAAAAAAGATATCATCCGTAGAAAAGGAGAAAATCTATCGGGTGCTGAGATAGACAACGCCATTTCCAGCCACCCTGACGTCTCTGAATGTGCCGCCATTGGCGTGCCCTCAGATCTAGGGGATGAGGAGGTGCTGATTGCGGTGGTTCCAAGAACGGGATCAAGCCCAACACCCCAAGATATCATGACACATGCAAGGGCCCATTTGTCCGCACTCAAACTGCCGCGCTACATTGTCATGGTGGAAAGTTTGCCGCACACAGGATCCATGAAGATCGCTAAATTTAAATTGAAACCTGCAACGAAACTTCTTGAACTTGCAACCGACTTCTCAACACCTTAAAGGAGAAACCCAATGAGCTCAAAACCACAAACCGCTCACACCATCGAAAACTTGTACGACGCAACAGACCTCATCACCAAAGAGGTTTTAAAGCGATACGAAGAAACCCCCGACCCACGACTCAAAGAGATCATGCTCTCTTTGATCAAGCACGTACACAGCTTTGCCAAGGAAGTTAAACTGAGCTCCAAAGAGTGGCTCTTTTTAATGCAATACCTAGAAGAGACAGGCAAATGGTGTTCTCCAGGAAGAAACGAGTTCATGATTTTCTCTGATGCCTTGGGTCTATCCATGCTCACGGTGACGCAAGATTATCCCAGACCAGCCCATGCGACCGAGGCAACCTTGGTGGGCCCCTTCTTGTTGGAAAATGCACCCAAGTTTGAAATGGGTACCGATATCAGCAATGGTGCAGCTGGCACGCCCATGTACGCCAAAGGCCGTATCGTAGACACTGAAGGTCAACCGATTGCCCATTGTGTGATCGATGTTTGGCACTCAGATGACCGGGGACTTTACGATGTGCAAGACGACTTTGAGAAGTCTGGCCCATGGGGTAGAGCAGAATTGACGACGGGCGCAAACGGGGAATACAATTTCTGGTCTGTCCTACCCGTGGACTACCCGATTCCTCAAGACGGCACAGCGATTCGCATGCTGAGAGCGACCACAGGCAGGAGTTGGAGGCCCGCTCATTTGCACTTTAGAATTCAAGCACCAGGCCACCGTCCCTTGATCACACATATATTTGACAAAAACAGCAAGAACTTGGATGGGGATGCCGTGTTTGGTGTTCGCCCTTCATTGATTGCTGACTTTGTTCATCACGATCATGGCGTTGCGCCAGATGGCAAAAAAATGGACGCAGCGTTCTACACCTTGGACTACGACTTTGTCATGACGCGTTGAGGTCCAAGAGCTCAGGCGATCGTACCCAGGTCGACAAGCCTCAGCAAAAAAGCACACTTTCATGAAATGTCATTGGTGGGGTGTGCTTTTTTTATTGCTTCTTGAAAATTTATGAGGCTTCAATGATTCGGATGTCGCGAACCACCGAGTCGTGTCCCAAGGCTTGCAAGGCTGCTTGATAAGCATCACTTTCATAGGCGCCTTTGGCCATATCCAGACTATCGAACTCAATCAGCACCACTCGCTGAATCAGGCCTGCCTCTTTGGCAATCGAAGGTAGTCCCCTGGCCAAAAAACGTCCTCCGCAGGCAGCTATTGCAGGCCCGGCCAATTTGGCATACTCGGTCAAATGATCTTGATTTTTAATCTCACGGTAGGTTGCAACCCAATAAGCCTTGGTCATTTGATTCTCCAATTGGTTTTTAAAACAGTCCATGAATGTGTATCACGATCATGGACCTAAGAAGTGGCTATTTTAGCGACGAAACATCCCAACTCTGCAGCTGCAAAATTCAGTTTTCCAGGGCAAACTTAAAGTTCGACTCTCCAATCAAGTGCCCCCATGGACCAAAACTACGCTCTACAAAATGCACGTCCCCGCTTTCATGAACCATGATGACCGTGCTGCTTTTGGTTCCATAGCGCTCATCCACAGCGATGAATTTTGAACTCAGTA
>JBAXNB010000053.1:0-13394 GCA_037134015.1 Betaproteobacteria bacterium
AGGCACCTAGGGCCAGTGCTTTTGCAATGTCTCCGCCGTGTCGTATGCCACTGTCCATCAAGACTGGGATTTTGTGATCAATCGCTTTGACGACATCAGGCAAAGCATCCAATGTCGCCATAGCGCCATCCAATTGACGCCCACCGTGGTTGGAGACCACGATGGCATCACAGCCAAGTGCCATGATTTTTTGTGCATCATCGGGCCTAGAAACACCCTTGACGATGAGTTTGCCCTTCCATCGTTCACGCACCTTGGCCAAACTTTCGAAATTGAAGGCGGGGTCGTAGTTCTTGCCCACCGTGGAGGCCAATTTGGTGAACGAAGAGGCCTTCGTCGTGGCCGCCTTGTCTAAACCTTTTAAGTTGGCCAATGTGGGCACACCATGCGTCAGGAGTTGAATCAGCCAAGATGGACGGCTAGAAAAATCCAGTAGGTTGCGTCGGGTCAATTTGAAGGGCAATGAAAAATGGTTGTGAAAATCTTTGACCCGCTTGCCACCTACGGGCAAGTCCACCGTGATCATCAAGCCCTCAAAATCACATGCGCGTGCGCGCTCAATCATGTGCCAAAAGAAGTCCTTGTCTCTTAGCACATAGGCTTGAAACCATAGGCGTCCTGCGGCTTGCTTGGCAATGGTTTCAATCGTGGTGGTGGCACTGCTGGATAAAGTGTAAGGGATACCATGCTTGGCGGCGGTTTTTGCGAGTGCTAGATCGGCCTTCGGGTGCCCAAATCCTGCGCCCCCTGTCGGACCAATGCCAAAGGGCAAGGACATAGAGCGATCAAAAAGGGTGGTTTGGGTCGAGACTTCACTGACATCGTTCAAAACATGGGGAAGCCAACGGTAGTTTGAAAAAGCCGCGAGGTTGTTTTTTAGAGTGTTCTCCTCCTCTGCTGCGCCATCGATGAAGTCAAACACGGCTTTGGGCAGTCTTGTTTTGGCCAACTGTCTCAAATCTGCAATGGTGTAGCAGTGAGCTGCGTTTTTAGGGTTGATGAATTCAGGCATGTCGAGGTTCAAAATAAAGTACAAAACAAATGGGGTGATCCAAATGCATTCGTGCATTAAAAGCCGCTGTTGTTCAACTGGGCAAGTGCTAACTTTTTAACGCAAGTTCATGAAGCTTGAGTTTACGTTGAGTTTGAGGTTTTTTAAACGCCACTTCCATTTCTTATGCCCTTGAATGAAGCCTTGCTAAGGGTTTTTCAGGAGCGAATCACAGTGAAATGGCGTTTGTGAGCGCAACGATGTGCAGTAATATCAAATTGGACTCATGCAAATCGGGTTGGGGTCAACTTAAAATATTTTTAAAAAGGCTTTGCAAATGAACGATAAAAATGACAAAGATGCGCAAAGAAGACAACTTTTAAAATGGTTCAGCGCTAGTCCTTTGCTAAGTGCATTGCCAGCAAGTGAGGCCTGGGCCCAAGACAGGGGTCGTCGGCCAGATCCAATGGTTTGGACCTCCAATACAAATATAGATGACCTCATAAAAAATCCATCAGAGGCGGTCAATGTCTTTGATTTTGAGCCAGTAGCCTTCAAAAAAGTTCCACCCGCACATTTCGGTTACATGGCTTCTGGCATTGATGACGAGGTCACTTTAAGGGCCAACAGGCAATCCTTTTTGAAGTACCAATTAAGACCAAGGCGAATGCGGGATGTGAGCAGTATCGATATGTCGGTGAACCTATTTGGCACGCAGTGGAAAACGCCGATCATCATCGCCCCCACAGGCGGCAACAAGGCTTACGACTCAGAGGGCGAAATTGCTGTTGCACGTGCAGCGAAAGCGGGGGGGTATTTGAACATCCTCTCAAGTGCTGCTTCCTCCACCATTGAGGATGTGATTGCGGCCAGGCAGGGTGAGGTGTGGTACCAGTTGTATGCAACCTCCAGTGTCGATGTGTCTAAACAACTTGTGCGTCGGATGGAAAAAGCGGGCGTGCCTGTTTTTGAAATCACAGTGGACCGCAACGGGGGGCGAAACCAAGAAACGTTCTTTAAATTTCGTAAACAAGACCCAAGGGCCTGCGTATCCTGCCATGTGCATGGGTTTGGCACAGCTGAGGCCAGGCCAAATTATGCTGGCATTGACATGTCCAATGTCAAAAGCATGCAGTCATCTAACATGACTTGGGACTTTATCAAGCACATGAGAGACGCTACCAAGATGAAAATTATCTTGAAGGGCATCTTGACTCAAGAGGATGCCGAGTTGTGTTTGAAATACGGCGTGGATGGCATCCATGTGTCCAACCATGGGGGGCGCAGCGAGGATGGGGGCAGGGGAGCCATTGATTGTTTGCCAGAAATTGCAAAAGCGGTCAACGCTCGAGTACCCATCCTATTTGATTCAGGCGTTCGCCGTGGCTCTGATATTTTCAAGGCCTTGAGCATGGGGGCAACAGCAGTTTGCGTGGGGCGGCCTTATTTGTGGGGTCTGGGTGCATTTGGGCAGCCTGGTGTTGAACGGGTGATGGACATTTTAAGAACTGAGCTTTATGGCGTGATGCAGCAAATGGGTGCGCCCAATCTAGCTGCCATCAAAAAAGAAATGGTGATTCAGGCCTGAGTTTTGTGAGGTCCATGTTGGGCATGTTTTTCTGAAGGATGATGGTGAAGATATTTTTTCTGGGATTGAGTTATTTATTTGGTGTGATGTTGTCCTTGAATGCGAGCGCTGAAAGCATCAAGGTTCTCACGACAGGCGCTTACAAACAAATGATTTTGACCATGATTCCTCTGTTTGAGGTGCAAACTGGGCACAAGGTCTCGATGGACAATGAAACGGCCGGCGAATTGATCAAGCGCGTGAAGTCAGGTGAGGCGTTTGATGTGCTGATTTTGACGCCTCAAGCACTCAAGAGCTTTGGTGATGAGGGGGTGGTTGAATCCAAGTCCATCGTGTCAATTGCCAAGGTGGGCATCGGTATCGCTGTCAAACAAGGACAAGACTTGCCCAGCATCAAAACCGTGGATGACTTTGAGGTGGCATTGACCAAGGCTAAAAAAATAGCTTACATCAACCCCGCATCCGGTGGATCAAGCGGTATTTACCTGGATCAATTGTTCAAAAGCAAGGGCTGGAGCGAGATGATCAAGCCCAAAGCTTTTTTGGTCAATGGTGGCTATGTGGCCAATGCTTTGGTGACTGGAGAGGCCGATTTAGCGATACACCAAATCAGCGAGATCGTTCCCGTGAAAGGAGCAAGTTTGGTCGGTCCATTGCCAGAGGAGCTTCAAAACTACACCGTCTATGCTGGTGCGGTTGGCTCAAAAACCCCACACAACAAAGTGGCAAAAGATTTTTTAAACTTGCTCTCAAGTCCCCAAGCCGCCCAATTCATGAGAGAAAAGGGCATGACGCCGATGTTTTAAGAAAGACACCAAGTCTCAGGCATAGTGGCAGATGTAATGAAAGCTGTCGGTCACTTTGATGTCAAAGGACGAATTTTCTGTGATGGAAAATTGTTCACCAGCTTGTACCCTGTGCCACTGCTCTTGACCTTTGAGCCTGTATTCACAAGCCCCAGCGACGCACTCCATGATCTCGGCCTTGGCGGTGTTGAAGGTCAGAGTTGCAGGCAAGACCACCCCAACGCTTTTTTCCTCACCAGAAGGGGTTTTAAAAGAGTGGGAGACGCAGCGCCCATCGAAGTAAACATTGGCTTGGGTCGTTAAAAGGGCGGCTTGAATGGTGCTTGTGGTCATGTTGAGGGAGGGGTTAAAAAGGACAACAAAGATTATTTTTTTCGAACGACTTTTGTAGGTGCTTTGGCTTTTGCTCGACGCGCTTTCAAGTTACCAGCAATGCGCATTCGCAGTGCGTTCAGTTTGATAAAACCTCCAGCGTCGGCTTGGTTGTAAGCGCCACCATCGTCATCAAAGGTGGAGATTTTTGCATCAAACAAACTGTCAGTCAGACTCTCTCTACCCACGCACATGATGGTGCCTTTGTAGAGCTTGAGTCGGACTTTACCGTTGGCCGTGACTTGAGATGCATCGATCAAGCCTTGCAGCAGTTCGCGCTCGGGGCTGAACCAATAACCGTTGTAGACCAGCCTTGCGTACCTGGGCATCAAGTCATCTTTCAGCGCCAAGACTTCTCGATCCAAGGTGATGGACTCGATGGCCCGGTGTCCACTTAAAAGAATGGTGCCCCCTGGGGTTTCATAGCAGCCGCGGCTTTTCATCCCAACGTATCGGTTCTCAACCTTGTCCAAGCGCCCTATGCCGTGCTTGCCTCCAATATGGTTCAGGTGGGTCAATACGGTTGCCGGCGACATTTTTTTGCCATCGATGGCCACCACATCACCTTTGGCGTAGGTGAGCTCAATGATTTGGGGTTTGCTGGGGGCTTTTTCTGGGCTCACTGTTAAGCGCCACATGCTGTCCTCAGGAGCAAAGTTGGGATCCTCTAAAATGCCACCCTCGTAACTGATGTGCAACAAGTTGGCATCCATGGAGTAGGGTGCACCACCTTTTCGCTTTTTGAAATCCACGGGGATACCGTGAAGATCTGCATAGGCAAGCAATTTTTCTCTTGAAAGCAAATCCCACTCTCTCCAAGGCGCTATCACTTTGACGTTGGGCATGAGGGCATAGGCCCCTAATTCAAAACGCACTTGGTCATTGCCCTTGCCTGTAGCGCCATGGCTGATGGCATCGGCCTTGGTCTTTTGTGCGATTTCAACCAGTCTCTTGGCGATCAATGGCCTTGCAATGGATGTTCCTAACAGGTATTCACCTTCGTAAAGGGCATTGGCTCTGAACATCGGGAAGACAAAGTCACGAACGAACTCTTCACGCAAGTCTTCGATAAAAATATTTTCCTTTTTGATGCCCATTTTGATCGCTTTGGCGCGCGCAGGTTCAATTTCCTCGCCTTGTCCAATGTCAGCAGTGAAGGTCACCACCTCGCAATCGTATTCATCTTGGAGCCACTTCAAGATGATGGAGGTGTCAAGTCCTCCGGAGTAAGCCAGTACGACGCGTTTGGGGTGAGCTTCAGGTGCAGTAGGTTTGGATTTGGTCATGGCAACAACAGGCTTACAAGAGAAAGGTGTTAGATAAGAAGAAAACCTATTTTAAAGGATTCAAAGGCCATCAGGACTTTGAACCTAGATTTGGTTTGAGATATTTATGCCAATAAAAAGGCCGCACTCAAGGTTGATTGAATGCGGCCCATCAAAGCCCTAGGACGAAAAGGCTTTAATTCATGACGGGAGAGGGCACCATCGGGGGTGCATAATTGGGAGCAGAGCCAGGTGGAGGTGCCATGGGTGAGTAGCTAGGAGGCGCCGCAATGGGGGTGATTTGAAGTCTGACATATTGACCGGGATCGTTTGGCATTTGCACGGTGAATTGCTTGCCCCCATACTCATAAACCACGTTGTAAGCGGTGACTCGGCTTTCATAGATCACTTGACGAGCACAGTTTTGAACATTTCGTACCTCAGACTGGGGGTTGCCTTCCACTTTGTCGCCCAAAATTGCGCCGCCAAAAAGCCCCAACATGGTGGCAACAGCTCGGCCATCGCCTTTGCCCACAGAGTTTCCAATGGCGCCACCAGCAATGGCGCCCATGGCGGCACCTGCCCCGGATTTTTGGCCATTCACGACCACTTGTTCGTTGCTACAAACTTGTCTGGGCACCCCCACTTGTTGAACAATGGGGGTCGAGGAGATGACACGTCCCATTTCTTGGGCAAAAACACCTGACATCGATGCACAAAGCATGGTCATCGATGCGAGTTGAAGGAAATTTTTATTCATCAAGGTCTCCAGTGGAAAACATATAAGTTTCATATTTTAGGTTCAACGGGTGAATTTCAAGTCTTTTGAACGTAAAGCTTTGTGAAAAAGCAGGGTTGGGGCTATGCAAATAGAGGCAAAGCAGCCCATGGTTTGATCACAAGCCTATAACGTTTGACCACGCTTCAGGGTTGACGCCAATGCAAACATGACCTTTGCCAAAATCGATCACTGGGCGTTTGATGAGAGATGGGTGTGTGATCATGGCTTGAACAGCGGCTTGCTCATCCACCATGGCGTCTTGCTCTTTTTTCGGCAATTGCCTCCAAGTCGTGCCTTTTTTATTCAAGACCACTTCAAGCCCCACTTGAGTGATCCATGATGTGAGATGTTTTTCATCAATCCCTGATTTTTTGAAGTCGTGAAATTCATGGTCAACCCCTTTGGAGGACAGCCAATCGCGGGCCTTTTTGACCGATTGACAATTAGGAATTCCAAAAACTTGAATTTTTGTGTCTATGTTCATGGCATTTTGAGTTTTAAATTTATGGGCTTTGGAGCAGGCGTCATGGATCAAGCTCTTGGAACTCTTATACTCCTTGGCTGGGTTGGTCTCAATGACCGGTCGTCGAATTATCCCTAAATTTTCCCTCAAAAGGGGTACCTCTTGTGTGAGGAAATTCCTCAAGCGGATTTTTGGGGCTGAAGTTGGTTGGATGCCTCTAGGGGCTCTGTTGAAGAGTACGCAACGATGTCTTTGCAAAAATGGTTGGAAAAAATCGAGGGCTTTCACCCTGTTGAGATTGACATGGGCCTAGGCCGAGTTCAGGCCGTTGCCAAGACCATGGCCTTGGCCTTCAGGGTGCCCGTCATCATGGTGGCTGGAACCAATGGAAAGGGCTCCACTTGCGCGCTGCTTGAGGCCATTCTTGGTCAGTCCGGTTACAAGGTGGGGTTGTTCACCTCTCCGCACCTGGTTCATTTTCAAGAAAGATGTCGAATCGAAGAGGTCAGCGTCTCAGAGGAGCGCTTGATTGCGTCTTTTGAATTTGTAGAGTCTTGTCTTGAAAAGACCTCATTGACCTATTTTGAGTTCACAACCCTTGCGATTTTGCACCTCCTATCACAAGCAGAACTGGATGTGGTAGTTCTAGAGGTGGGCTTAGGTGGGCGACTTGATGCTGTGAACATCATTGATGCAGATTGCGCCATCCTCACCTCCATTGACATGGATCACATGGACTATTTGGGAGATACGCGTGAATTGATCGGATTTGAAAAAGCTGGGATCATGAGGAGCGGACAAATTGCGGTGGTGAGTGACCCGCTGCCACCCCAAAGTGTCATTGACCATGCAGAGCAACTTGGGGCAGATTTGTGGTTGGTGGGCCGGGACTTCAATTACTCTGGAGATGCGCAGCAATGGGCTTGGAGAGGTCGTGGCAAGGGCTACAGTGGCTTGGCTTATCCAGCGCTCAGGGGTGCCAACCAATTGATCAACGCCTCAGGTGTGTTGGCCGCCTTGACCGCGCTTCGTCAACGTTTGCCCGTGACCGCTCAGGCCATCAGAAATGGTTTGGCCATGGTGGAGTTGCCCGGCCGCTTTCAAATCATTCCTGGACGCCCTCAATTGGTTTTGGATGTGGCACACAACCCCCATGCTGTTGCAGCGCTCACAGAAAATTTGGATGCCATGGGTTTTTTCCCTAAAACGCATGCCGTGTTTGGTGCCATGAAAGACAAAGATATTTTGGCTATTTTGAAAAGGATTTCGGTGGTTGTGGAGGAGTGGTACTTTTGCGATTTACCGACACCAAGAGCTATCAAGGCCGAAGAATTGGTCAAAATTTGCTCAGAATTGCCCAAGAACTTGCAAAAGCCCAGTCGTGTTTTTTCCGACCCTGTAAAAGCTTTGAAGGAGGCGCTCTCAAAGGCTGAGCCCACTGATAGAATCGTGATCTTCGGATCGTTTTACACCGTTGGCGCAGTTTTGTCTCACGGCATACCTAAACTGGAAGCGCCTCACTTGGATACTTAAGGGCATGGCTTTTTTTAAATTTCGCTTTCCCGGACACGATGACCCTGCTCATCGCGGCAACGAGGCACCTCATGAGAGTTTGGAGGCCCTCAGAAAGCGTGTCAAACACCGATTGATCGGTTCCGGTGTTTTGGTGCTGATCGCAGTGATTGGCTTTCCCTTGGTTTTTGACACTCAACCCCGACCCGTGGGCTTGGATATTCCAATTGACATTCCTGACAAAGCAAAGACGTCGGTCAATGTGCCGCCAACTCCTTTAAAGTCAGACAGAAAATTTATTTCCTCTGATAAATCGCTCCCTACTGATGCGCCCAGTCCAGTGAAATCACAAAGCGTCGAGAAGGTCACCGAGCCCTACAAGTCTTTGCCCGAACCTGTCCTAGCACCCGTTCCCAGCACGGTGCCTGCGCCCATCGCTTCCGCCTCGTCGTCTCTTTCTGGCGGTACAACTCAAAATGCTGCAACTGCGCCAAAAGCAAATGCTTCTGCGACGCCATCAGCTCGCAATTCAGAGCTTAAAAATGGGCCCTTGAACGCAAGCACCTCTTTGGATACCAAGGAGGAGATCGTCTCCAACGCCAAGCCCCCAGTTGCACCAAGTAAACCCACCACCAAAGAGACAAACCCAAGTCAAAAGGAAGAGCGTTATATCATCCAGGTTGGGGCCTACACCGATGAGATGAAGGTCAAAGACATCAGAGAGAAGTTAGAGAAAGCGGGCCTACACACCTACACCCAAGTGGTTGAGAAAGATGGGAAAAAAATTCGCATCCGAATTGGGCCTTTCACTTCCAAGGAGGAGGCGAATCGACAACTTCAAAAAGTTCGGGGTCTGAACTTGCAACCCAACTTACTGACGCTTTAAGCCGTGAGCTCACTGGATTGGATTTTTTGTGCATTCTTTGCCTATGGTGTATTGAATGGTTTGTGGCGAGGCCTCATTGATGAGGTGTTGGGCTTGGCAGCCTGGGTGATAGGTTTTGTTTTCGCTCAAATCTTTGCCTCTTCCTTGGGCGCATATTTGCCTGTCACTGACGTGAGTCCAGAGATGAGATACTTGATGGGCTTTGTGCTTGTGTTGGTGATTTGCTTGGTTTTGGTGTCGATGCTCTCAAAGTTGTTGTCCACCTTGATCAGTGCCATTGGTCTTGGTTTTTTGAACCGTTTGATGGGGGCTGTCTTTGCGTTCTCCAAAGCCATGGTGTTGTGCTTGTGCTTGACCACCGTTGTTCGACTAACGCCCATGAGAGACTTTGACTTATGGAAGCAGTCTGTGATAGCTGATTATTTGGTAGCAGCTTTGAGCAGTTTGAAGCCTTTTTTACCAGATGAATTTGGAAAGTACGTGATTTAATATGTGTGGCATTGTTGGCGTTGTAAGCCATGTTCCCGTGAATCAATTGATCTATGATGCCTTGTTGTTGCTGCAGCATAGAGGTCAAGATGCTGCGGGCATTGTCACGCAACAAGATGAAAAATTCTTCATGCACAAAGCCAAGGGCATGGTTCGCGATGTCTTTAGAACACGCAACATGCGGGCTTTACCAGGGCCCTTGGGGCTAGGTCAAGTGAGGTACCCGACTGCAGGCAATGCTTTCAGCGAGGAGGAGGCGCAACCTTTTTACGTCAATGCGCCCTTTGGTTTGGTGCTGGTTCACAATGGCAACTTAACCAATGCGCAAGCGCTTAAGAAGGAGATGTCCTCGACAGACCATCGACATATCAACACCGACAGCGATTCTGAGGTGTTGCTCAACGTCTTGGCGCACGAGCTAGAGAAGACCACAAGGGGTTTGCCTCTTGTGCATCAAGATGTTTTTGATGCGGTCAAAAGAGTTCATCACCGCGTCAAAGGCTCTTACGCCGTGATCTCCATGATTGCTGGGCATGGCTTGTTGGCTTTTCGGGATCCCTATGGGATACGACCCTTGTGCTATGGTGTCGGTCCCAACGGGGCCGTAATGGTGGCCAGCGAATCGGTGGCTCTTGAGGGCACGGGTTATGAGTTTCAACGCGATTTGGCGCCTGGTGAGGCGATTTATATTGGTCTGGATGGCGTGGTGCAGCATGCGCAATGTGCTCAAAAGTCAAGCCTTCACCCTTGTATATTTGAGTATGTCTATTTGGCCCGCCCGGATTCAACCATGGATGGAATTTCTGTTTATCAAGCCCGTTTGAACTTGGGTGAGACCTTGGCCAAGCGCGTGATCTCCACAGTCCCCCCACAAGACATTGATGTGGTCATTCCTATTCCAGAATCAAGTCGACCCAGCGCCACTCAATTGGCGCATTTGTTGGGCAAGCCTTATAGGGAGGGGTTTGTTAAAAACAGGTACGTAGGTCGAACATTTATCATGCCAGGCCAAGGTGTACGAAAGCGTTCAGTGCGACAAAAGCTCAACGTGATCAAAAGTGAATTTGCGGGTAGAAACGTTTTATTGGTTGACGACTCGATTGTCAGAGGAACCACCAGCAAAGAAATTGTCATGATGGCCAGGGATGCAGGTGCCAAGAAAGTTTATCTTGCAAGTGCTGCCCCACCGGTTCGTTTTCCCAACGTCTACGGCATCGATATGCCCACCAATGCTGAGTTGGTGGCTTTTGGTCGAAGCATAGAAGAGGTGAGAGAGATCATAGGTTGTGATGCCTTGATTTATCAAGATGTCGACGCCATGAAACGCGCTATTCTTGCGGCTCAACAAGCCGGATCGAGTGTCATCGACGGTTTTGATGCTTCGTGTTTTGATGGTGTTTACGTCACTGGCGATGTTGCAGCTGCGGACATTGCCCGAATGGGGCAGTCGCGTGTCAATGGAGATGAGAATGCCTCAGACAACTCCAGGCTGTCTTTGCCCAACTTCAATGATGAATAAGGAGCGACTTCAATGAGTGAAAACAAGCACCCTGCAAGGCCTTTGCCTAAGGGCCTTCATCTGGAGACTCTGGCGGTCAGAACTGCCGTTGAAAAGTCTCAGTATGGTGAAAACTCTGAATCCTTGTATTTGACCTCAAGCTTCACCCAGCCCGATTGTGAAACAGCTGCCAGGCGTTTTTCTGGAGAGGAAGAGGGTTTCATTTACTCTCGTTTTACCAACCCAACGGTGGCCAGCATGGAGATGCGTTTGGCCGCTTTGGAGGGAACTGAGGCTTGCATTGCTACTTCCAGTGGCATGGCTGCGGTCTTGCTTTTGTGCATGGGCCTCTTAAAAAGCGGAGACCATGTCATTTGTTCACGCTCGGTATTTGGCTCGACCATCAAACTGTTGGGGTCCGAGTTCGGTAAATTCGGGGTGGAAACGACATTTGTGTCACAAACAGATCCCCAAGAGTGGCGTGATGCGATGACGTCAAAGACCAAACTGTTGTTTGCTGAGACACCCACCAATCCTTTGACAGAGGTATGTGATATCAAAGTGCTCGCAGAAATTGCTCATGCGGGTGGCGCCGTGTTGGCCGTTGACAATTGCTTTTGTACCCCAGCACTTCAAAGGCCCATTGAGCACGGAGCCGATTTGGTGATCCATTCAGGGACCAAATACTTGGATGGACAAGGTAGGGTTGTGGCCGGTGCAATTTGTGGCACTGAAAAAATGATCAAAGACAAGTTCATCCCTGTGATGCGCAGTGCAGGTATGACACTTTCTGCCTTCAATGCTTGGGTGGTGCTCAAGGGCTTGGAGACCCTAGGAATTCGCATGAAGGCACAGTCTGATCAAGCGCTTGAATTGGCCAAGTGGCTCGAGGCGCACCCAAGGGTTGAGCGCGTCTATTATCCTGCCTTGAAAAGTCATCCTCAACACGAGTTGGCCATGCGCCAGCAGCGTCAACTTGGGGGCGCTGTCTTGGCGTTTGACGTGTTTGGCAATACCCCTGACGAGGGGCGTAAAAATGCCTTTCATGTGATTGATCACACCCAGGTCATGTCGGTCACCGCCAATTTAGGAGATGTGAAGACCATCATCACCCAGCCAGCCAGCACCTCTCACGGCAGACTGTCAGAGGAGCAAAGGTTAAAAGCTGGTATTCGTCAGCATTTGATCCGTGTAGCAGTGGGTTTAGAGCATTTGGATGACTTAAAGCACGATCTCTCTCTCGGTTTAGATTCTTTATAAGTGGTCAACATGTCTTTAGTCAGAACTCGCTTCGCACCTTCACCAACGGGCTTCATTCATTTAGGCAACATACGTTCAGCGCTGTACCCATGGGCCTTTGCCAAGGCCCATCAAGGTGTCTTCATCTTGCGAATCGAAGATACCGATCAAGACCGATCAACACAAGAGGCGGTCGATGTGATATTGCAAGGCATGAAATGGCTTGGAATGAGGCCTGATGAGGGGCCTTTTTATCAAATGCAGCGCCTCAAGAGGTACCAAGAGGTGCTTGAGCTTTTGAGAGACCAAGGTGCAGTCTATCCGTGTTACATGAGTATTCAAGAGCTGGATGCGCTCAGAGACCAACAAATCGAGAGCAAGGAAAAACCAAAGTACGATGGGACTTGGAGGCCACAGGAAGGTAAAACATTGCCTCCCATTCCCCCTGGTGTTCAGCCGGTGCTTCGCTTTAAGAATCCAACAGAGGGCGTTGTTTCTTGGATGGACAAGGTCAAGGGTTTGATTGAAATTTCTAACGAAGAATTGGACGACTTGGTCATTGCAAGGCCAGACGGCACGCCAACTTACAACTTTTGTGTGGTGGTGGATGATATTGATATGGAGATCACCCACGTCATTCGAGGAGACGATCATGTGAACAACACACCTCGACAGATCAATATCTTCAAAGCTTTGGGCCGTCAACATCCCATTTACGCGCATTTGCCTACAGTACTCAACGAGCAAGGTGAAAAGCTCAGCAAAAGAAATGGAGCCAAAGCGGTCACCGCCTATGAGGCTGAAGGATACTTGCCTGAGGCCATGATCAATTACTTGGCGCGCTTAGGTTGGAGTCACGGAGACGATGAGATTTTTTCTGTAGAGCAGTTCTTGTCTTGGTTTGACTTGGATCATTTAGGCAAAAGCGCCGCACAATTTGATGAGGTCAAGCTGAAATGGGTCAATGCACAGCATTTAAAAGCTTTATCAAAAGAAGAGTTGTCTATTCGAGTCAAGCCCTTTTTAAGCGAACTCGGCGTCGAGCCTGACCCAAGACTGCCAGATATCTGCGGCCTTTTGAAGGATCGATGTGATACCTTGGTTGCTTTGGCAAAGTGGGTCAGTGTCTTTTACAAGCCTGTTGTACCCAACTCTGAGGAATTGAGCAAGCATGTGACCGAAAGTTCAAAGCCAGCCATATCGATGCTCAAAGATCAGTTGGAAGCTGCACAAAATTGGGATGCTCCAACGGTGGCTCTCATCATCAAAGACGTGTTGAAGCAAACAAACTTAAAAATGCCGCAATTGGCAATGCCTGTTCGAGTTCTTTTGGTGGGTACGTCACAAACGCCATCTCTTGACGCTGTAATTTCTTTGTTTACCCAAAAAGAGGTTGTACAAAGACTTTCAAAGGCGTAATTTTCTGGTTATAATACCTCTCTTGTTACCTTTTGGGGGTATAGCTCAGCTGGGAGAGCGCTTGCATGGCATGCAAGAGGTCAGC
>JBAXNB010000054.1:0-13296 GCA_037134015.1 Betaproteobacteria bacterium
GGCTCACGCCATTCAAAACCAGCGGCCTTGAAGATGACGTCCAGTCCCTCTTTTTCCGCTTGCGCTTTGACCAAGCCAGAGCCAGGAACCACCAACGCTTGGCGAATGTTTTTAGCAACCTTTTGACCAAGGTTTTTAACGACGTGTGCCGCTTCACGCATGTCTTCAATTCTGGAGTTGGTGCAAGAACCAATGAAGACTTTATCCACGTGGATGTCATCGATGGCTTTGCCCGGCTCCAGACCCATGTAGAGCAAGGCCCGTTCGATGGCACCACGTTTGATGGGATCTTTCTCCTTGTCGGGATCTGGCACATGGCTGGTGATGTCCAAGACCATTTCGGGTGACGTGCCCCAAGTCACTTGTGGTTGGATGGTGCTCGCATCCAAATCAATCACCTTGTCAAACTTGGCGTCGGGGTCAGAGTGCAGTGTTCTCCAGTGCTCACATGCCAAGTCCCACTCCAGGCCGGTGGGCGATAGGAGGCGACCTTTGACGTAGTCGATGGTTTTTTCATCCACGGCCACCAAGCCTGCTCTAGCACCACCTTCAATGGCCATGTTGCACAAGGTCATGCGTCCTTCGATGGTGAGAGACCTGATGGCTGAGCCGGCAAACTCGATGGTGTAACCGGTGCCCCCAGCTGTGCCAATGTGACCAATGATGGCGAGCACGATGTCTTTGGCCGTGCAACCCTTGCTCAAGCTGCCATTGACACGCACCAACATGTTTTTGGCTTTTTTGGTCAAAAGAGTTTGAGTTGCCAAAACATGTTCCACCTCACTCGTGCCAATGCCATGAGCCAAGGCACCCAACGCGCCATGTGTGGAGGTGTG
Source organism: Betaproteobacteria bacterium (assembly GCA_037134015.1). GTDB lineage: Bacteria > Pseudomonadota > Gammaproteobacteria > Burkholderiales > Burkholderiaceae_C > Limnohabitans. Next base: position 837 of record JBAXNB010000054.1, read on the forward strand.
TGAATCACCACAGACCACGGTCATACCAGGCAAAATGGCTCCGTTTTCTGGGCCGATCACGTGCACAATCCCTTGGCGTTTGCTCAAAAACGGGAAGTAGGCGGCTGAGCCATATTGAGCAATGTTTTGATCCAAGGTGATCACTTGTTCTTTGCTGATGGGGTCGGTGATGCCATCGTACCCAAGCTCCCATCCGGTGGTGGGCGTGTTGTGATCGGCCGTAGCAACAACGGAGCTGATGCGCCAGACTTTGCGATTGGCTTGTCTCAGGCCCTCATAGGCTTGAGCGCTGGTGACTTCATGAACCAAGTGTCGATCGATGTACAAAACAGACGTGCCGTCTTCTTCAACATGAACAACATGTTCATCCCAAATTTTGTCGTAAAGCGTGCGTCCCATGGTGTTGCTCTTTCTTGTTCTTTAGAGAAAACCAATATTTTAGGCTCTAAGAGCGCTTTTTTTTCGGCGCACACTTATTTTTAATGGACCCATTTTTCGGGGTGTGGTCCATGTGTTTTGCTCGTACGGCACAAGAAAGAAATTTCGCCCTCAAGGGGCGAGATCACTTCGGTGCTTGAATGATCAGTTGAGGGTCCAAAAGTCTGGCACGTGGGTCGACATAATAGCCCCCAAATTCAGTGTACCTGAGCGCGCATTGTTTGCATCGTTGGCACTCAAAAACGGTTGAGCGATTGGTTGGAAAAAACCCCAATGCTACGGGCGCTTGAGGTGAGTCATACCGCGTGCCGTTGGGATGAAACTCCTCAAAGCTCAGCTCGTGGTTTTCAGGGTCCTGCAAGGTCGCAATCGCTTGCATGTGCGCCGGCCAATCGCTTTCTGTAACGCTGGTCCAGCCATGGGTGTTTTTAAGTGTACAAGTGCATGCCGAAACCTTTTCTTTCGAGGGGCACAGGCCAATCAATTGATCAGCTTGAGTCAACAAGGGCAAAGGCTTCTTGGTCATGGTGTGAGTTGGGTGGCTTGAAAAAAAACAGGGGCCAGAGCCCCTGTGTTTGTTGCAGACGTCGTGAGGAGGGGAGCTTGACCAAGGAGGCGCGCTCCTGTGGGTCGAATCACCCTCGTGACCAGCTTTTAGCGCTTATCAATCGCGACTACGTCTCTCTTCGTTGAGCCCGTGAAGAGCTGACGAGGTCTGCCAATTTTGTACTCAGGGTCAGCAATCATCTCATTCAATTGTGCAATCCAACCCACGGTTCTGGCGAGTGCAAAAATACCTGTGAACATGTTGACAGGTATACCAATGGCGCGCTGAACAATGCCGGAGTAAAAGTCAACATTGGGGTAGAGTTTTCTTTGAACAAAATAGTCGTCTTCAAGAGCAATTTTTTCCACTGCCTTGGCCAATTTGAACAAGGGGTCGTTCTCCAAGCCAAGCTCTTGCAGAACTTCATTGCAGGTTTCTTGCATCAAGGTGGCTCTTGGGTCATAGTTTTTATAAACCCGGTGACCAAAACCCATCAACTTGACGCTGGAGTTCTTGTCTTTGACTTGGTTCATGAATTCGCCCACTTTGGCGATGCCGCCCTGCGCTTGGAGGTCTCCCAACATGTTCAAACAAGCCTCGTTGGCGCCACCGTGTGCGGGCCCCCAAAGACAAGCAACGCCTGCAGCAATGGCTGCAAAGGGGTTGGTGCCAGAAGAGCCACACAAGCGAACAGTTGAGGTGGACGCATTTTGCTCATGGTCGGCGTGCAAAATGAAGATACGGTCTAGCGCGCGTTCAAGGACAGGGTTGACAACAAAGTCTTCACAAGGGTTTCCGAACATCATGCGCAAAAAATTACCTGCATAGGAGAGGTCATTTCTGGGGTACATAAAGGGCTGCCCAATGCTGTACTTGTAAGCCATAGAGACCAAAGTAGGCATCTTCGCAATCAGGCGAATTGCAGATATTTCACGGTGCTCAGGATTGTTGATGTCAGTGCTGTCGTGATAAAAGGCTGACAAAGCACCGACCAATCCCGTCATCACGGCCATGGGGTGCGCATCTCTTCTAAAGCCTCTTAAGAAGAAGTGCATTTGTTCATTGACCATCGTGTGATTGGTCACCAATTTGGTAAAAGCGACTTTCTCGCTCGCATTGGGCAATTCACCATGGAGCAACAAGTGGCAAGTTTCCAGAAAGTTGCAATTGGTCGCCAGTTGCTCAATGGGGTAGCCACGGTACAGCAACTCGCCCTTGTCGCCGTCGATGTAGGTGATGGCCGATTCGCAAGAGGCGGTTGATAAAAAGCCTGGGTCATAGGTGAACAAACCTGTTTGCCCGTAAAGTTTCCTGATGTCTATCACATCAGGCCCAATGTTGCCTTGGTAAACAGGCATTTCAAAACTAGGTGCACCATTTGAAAAAGCTACGGTGGCTTTGTAATCGGCGAGTTTCATGATCGATTTTCCTTTAAATTGAACGGCGAAAGTAACGGTCTTATTTTCTCATCATGCTTAAAACTTCTTGTCTTTCAGGCGTGTAAAAATCTTTTGTCAATTCCGTTCTTTTGAGCAACAGATCCAGCAAGTCATTGTCTGAAAGATCCATTAAATCATAAAGGGCTTGTGAAATTTTGACAGTCAGATCTTTTTCAAAGCGGTTGAAAAATGCTTCAATCATCAAATCATTTTCCAGTAGTCCGCGGCGACAACGCCAACGCAGTTTGCTCAATTCTCGCGTCCCAAGCATGGCTTGGGGATCAAGACCGGCGAGAAAGGAGTCAACGACGTTCATGAAAGAGTTGGATCAAACGGCTCTGCGAACCATGAGTTCTTTGATCTTACCAATGGCCTGAGTCGGGTTGAGTCCTTTGGGGCAAACATCAACACAGTTCATGATGGTGTGGCATCTAAAGAGTCGATAAGGATCCTCTAGATTGTCCAAGCGTTCACCCGTGGCCTGGTCCCTGCTGTCAGCAATGAAGCGATAGGCCTGCAAGAGTCCTGCTGGACCCACGAATTTATCTGGATTCCACCAAAAAGACGGGCAACTGGTTGAACAACTTGCACACAAAATGCACTCGTAAAGTCCATTGAGCTCATCACGCTCCTCGGGGGACTGAAGACGCTCTTTTTCTGGGGGCAATGTTTCATTGACCAAGTAGGGCTTGATGGAGTGATATTGCTTAAAGAATTGAGTCATGTCGACAATCAAATCTCTGATCACGGGAAGACCTGGTAAGGGCTTGAGCGTGATTTTTTCAGGCAAGCTGAGCATGTTGGTCAAACAAGCCAAGCCATTTTTCCCGTTGATGTTCATGGCATCTGAGCCGCAAACGCCCTCTCGACAAGAGCGTCTAAAGGAAATCGTTGGATCAATCTCTTTGAGCTTCATCAAAACATCCAACAGCATGCGCTCATGGCCGTCCAACTGAATGACGATGGTTTGCATGTAAGGCTTGGCGTCCTTGTCTGGATCGTAGCGATAAATCTGAAAGGTTCTTGATTGCATAAAATTCTCCAAAATAGGGTGTGTCTTAGAAGGTTCTGACTTTGAGCTCAATGCTGTCAACGGTCAAAGGCTTCATGGTGACGGGCTTGTAGCTCAGGCGGTTGCCCTCGCTGTACCAAAGAGAGTGCTTGAGCCATTCTTCATCATTGCGTCCGTTGGGATGCGCAGGGGAGTCGGCATAGTCGTCCACCGTGTGTGCGCCGCGGCTTTCGTGCCTTGCCGCAGCACTGACCATGGTGGCTTGTGCGCATTCAATCAAGTTATCGACTTCCAAAGCTTCAATTCTTGCGGTGTTGAAAACTTTAGAGGTGTCTTTCAAGCCAATCGATTTGACGCGTTCGCGCAATTGAGCAATCTTGACAACACCTTCATCCATGCTGGCCTGGGTTCTGAAAACACCAGCGTGTTGTTGCATGGCCTTGCGAAGATCGTTGGCAACCACTTGAGCATATTCGCCGTCTTTGGCGCTCTCAAGCCGAGCAAGTCTAGAAAGTGTCAAGTCAGCTGCATCTTTGGGAAGAGGTTTGTGCGCCTTGTTTTTCTCATGGAAGTCGACGATGTGATTGCCCGCTGCACGCCCAAAGACGAGCAAATCAAGCAAAGAGTTGGTGCCCAATCGATTGGCGCCATGAACCGATACGCAAGAGCATTCGCCGACTGCGTAAAGGCCATTGACGGGCTCGGAGTGGTTCCTTGCAGTTTCACCTACGACTTGGCCGTGAATATTGGTTGGAATACCACCCATTTGGTAATGGATGGTGGGCACCACAGGGATGGCTTCCTTGGTGATGTCCACGTTGGCAAAATTCAGTCCAATTTCATAGACTGAGGGCAGACGTTTCATGATCGTCTCGGCACCCAAGTGATCCAGCTTCAACAGCACATAATCTTTGTTGGGTCCACAGCCTCGGCCTTCCTTGATCTCTTGATCCATGGAGCGAGAGACAAAGTCTCTAGGCGCCAAATCTTTCAAGGTCGGCGCATAGCGCTCCATGAATCGCTCACCGTTGGAGTTCAAAAGGATGGCACCTTCGCCTCGGCAACCCTCGGTCAAAAGCACACCTGCACCGGCAACGCCCGTGGGGTGGAACTGCCAAAACTCCATGTCTTCTAAAGCAATATTTGCCCTGGCGGCCATGCCAAGCCCGTCCCCAGTGTTGATGAATGCATTGGTGGATGCGTCAAAGATCCGTCCAGCGCCACCGGTTGCCAAAAGAACTGTTTTGGCTTCCAAAATATAGATGTCTCCCGTCTCCATTTCAAGGGCAGTAACGCCGACCACGTCTCCTTCATGGTCACGGATAAGATCCAAGGCCATCCATTCAACAAAAAAGCTGGTTTTGGCTTGCACATTTTGTTGGTAGAGTGTGTGCAGCATGGCGTGCCCTGTCCTATCGGCAGCGGCACAGGCGCGTTGTACAGGCTTTTCACCGTAGTTGGCCGTATGACCACCAAAGGGCCGTTGATAGATGGTCCCATCAGGATTGCGGTCAAAGGGCATGCCCATGTGCTCCAAGTCATAAACCACTTTGGGCGCTTCGCGGCACATGAATTCAATGGCGTCTTGGTCTCCCAACCAGTCAGAGCCTTTGACCGTGTCATAGAAATGATAGTGCCAATTGTCTTCAGACATGTTACCTAAAGAGGCGCCGATACCGCCTTGGGCGGCCACGGTGTGGGAGCGTGTTGGAAAAACTTTTGACAGAACAGCGACGTTTAAACCCGCACGAGCCAATTGGAGTGAGGCACGCATACCTGAGCCGCCGGCACCAACGATCACAACGTCAAACCTGCGGCGTGGGATGGAATGGGAAGAAGTCATAAATTAAAGTCTCCAAATAACTTGTATTGCCCAGCCAGAACATGAAACCAGCCAAACCAGGGTAAAAACTTGTAAAAGCAAACGAACTGCAACGGCTTGCACATAATCCATCCAAATGTCTCTCATGCCGACCCAGGCATGGTAGGCCAAGGAAATGATCACAGCAAAGGTCAGGCTTTTCATCCATTGGGTGCTAAAAATGCCAGACCATGTGTCGTAGCCAATGCTGCCTTTTGTCAACACGACTTGAAGGATGACAAGCACAGTGAACAAGGCCATTAAAAGGGCGGTGACGCGCTGCGCCAACCAATCTCTGAGGCCGTAATGAGCGCCAACGACAATGCGCTTAGATCCAAAATTGACTGACATGTTCTTCTCCTGAAAGGGTTCTATTGGGTTTAATAAAGGCCAAAAAGCTTGGCTGCCAATAGGATCGTAAGAGCCCAACTGAGCCCCAACGTGGTCCATGCTGAAGTGCGACCAAAATTTTTATCGACCGCATGATGCGTGTCCATGTACAAGTGTCTGATGCCCGCAAACAAGTGATGCAGAAAAGACCAAATCAGGGCCAAGACCACAAGTTTGATGAACCAAGCCGGTAAGAACCCCACGCCGATCACAAATGCAGAGCTGAATTTGGTGAATGAGATCTCCGAAGACACGGACGTATCAAACAACCAAATGACAAAGGGCAGCAATAAAAACATGACGACACCACTGGCCCTATGCAAAATGGAGACCCAACCTGCTGCAGGCAATCTGTACGTGGTCAGGTCTTTGAACGCATTGATGTTTCTAAACTGAGGGCGTTGTTTCTTGATTGCTTCGGTCATAAGGTTTCTTTCATTTTTTTCGCTGTCTGATGGAATGAACCATATACAAATTTTATTGCAACGCAATAAAAATATTTGATTGCTGCCCAAGATCTTAAAAATTAAGGGTATTGGACTGCTTAATTAATTAAAAAGAATTAGTTTAAATCATTTCGGTAATGGTGATGTTCTGTTTTGTACAAAGCGCGCCTGATCTCCATGGGCTTGTCTTGGTAGGTCAGTGCCAAGCGTTCGACTTGCAACAAGGGCGTATTGTCGTTGATGTTGAGCACTTGTGCATCTTTTGCATTGGCATGCACCGCCGTGATTCTCTCTTGAGCCCTGACCATGCGAACTCCATAGGTCTTTTCAAAGAGGGCATAGGTAGGGCCTTGGTGATTTTGCAGCTCCTCAGCGCTCAGCCCCTTGAAGGCGTCGCCAGGCAAAACCAGGTCCTCCAAAATAGTGGGTACAAAGGCAAACGAGAGAATCCTTCTGATTTGAAGGACACCACATCCGGCTGGCAGCTTCAGGGACTTGGCGATTTCTGGGTTGGCTTTTGCCTTTTTACACCAAAGAATGGTTCGTTGGGCTGGCACGGAGCTGCTCAAATTTTCAGCGTTCGGAACCAGTTTAAGGAACCGGTATTGGAATTTCTGCTCGGAATGGGTGGCGACAAAAGTGCCTTTGCCTTGTTTTCGAAGCAGCAAATGCTCCTGAGACAATTCATCCACGGCCTTTCGAACTGTGCCTTGGCTCACTAGAAAACGCGCAGCCAACTCGAATTCGCTGGGTATCATTTCACCTGGTTTCCACTCGCCGGCATTCAGGCTTTGCAAAATCAATGCCTTGATCTGTTGGTACAAAGGGCTAAAAGCCGGCACTTTTGAGCCAAGCGCTTGCCGATCCAATAGACCGCCGTTCAAGGTTTCTGGTAAGTGAGTGGGTTCGCGCATGCAAAGTCAAAGATTTTCAGATTGGATTATTGTAAGGGGTATTTGCCATCTCTTTTATAAGACATAAGAGATCTTTTTTTAACGATTTCGCGGGTACACTTACGGCATTGAATTTTGCATATTGGTTTTCTTTTTTTAAATTCTGTTAGGAGTGATCTCATGAGTAAAAAACCTGTTCGCGTTGCTGTTACTGGTGCAGCGGGTCAAATTGGCTACGCTTTGTTGTTTCGTATTGCCTCAGGCGAGATGCTTGGCAAAGATCAGCCTGTAAGTTTGCAACTCTTGGAAATTCCTGATGAAAAAGCGCAAAAAGCGCTCAAAGGCGTCATGATGGAGTTGGAAGACTGTGCATTCCCCTTGTTGCATGACATGCACGCTTATGGCGATGCAACGCAAGCCTTCAAAGACACCGATTACGCTTTGCTTGTGGGCGCTAGGCCCCGAGGCCCAGGGATGGAACGTGCCGATTTGTTGGCTGCAAACGCGCAAATTTTTACAGCCCAGGGCAAGGCCTTGAATGCGTCGGCCAGTCGTGACGTTAAGGTGTTGGTGGTTGGCAACCCCGCCAACACCAACTCTTACATTGCGATGAAGAGTGCACCCGATTTAAAGCGTGAGAACTTCACGGCCATGCTTCGTTTGGATCACAACAGAGCTGCGAGTCAAATTGCCGCAAAAACAGGCTTGCCAGTTGCTGGTATTGAGAAGCTAGCGGTTTGGGGGAACCATTCACCAACCATGTACGCTGACTATAGATTCGCCACCATTGAAGGCAAATCTGTCAAGGATTTGATCAACGATCAAGAGTGGAACGCCAATGTCTTCTTGCCAACGGTGGGCAAGCGTGGTGCTGCGATCATTGAGGCTCGTGGCTTGTCTTCTGCCGCCTCTGCCGCCAACGCTGCCATTGATCACATGCACGATTGGGCATTGGGCACCCACGGTCGTTGGGTGACCATGGGCATTCCCTCTGATGGTTGGTATGGCATTCCAAAGGATGTGATGTTTGGCTTTCCAGTGACTTGCGAAGGTGGAAAGTACAAAGTGGTTGAAGGCTTGGCGATCGATGAATTCAGCCAGACTTGTATTCAAAAAACGCTCAAAGAGCTTCAAGAAGAACAAGCCGGCGTTGCTCATTTGATTTGATGCTCTGTGCGCCAAACTTTTAGCGCCTGAGTTCAACGAATTATCAATGTTGCAAAGTATGCATCAACCCCATCCGCGTGAATTGTTGCTTGGAGCACAAGCGTCACAGCAGCGGTTGAGGGTTTGCGACCACTACAGTGGTGTTCCTAAACGCATGGAAAAGAGTTTGCAACTTCAATCCCAAATGACCCAAGACTTGGGTGTTTGCGTCTTTGATGTGACCTTGGATTGTGAAGACGGCGCACCAGTGGGTGCTGAGCGAGAGCATGCACAAGGTGTTGCTGAACTTGTGGCCAGCAGCCACCGAAATGCAAAAATTGCTGTTCGCATCCATGCGTTGGGGGACCCTCACTTTGAAAGCGACATGGAGTTGATTGTTGCCAAAGTGGGCCACCTTCTGACCCATGTGATGGTTCCAAAGGTGGAGTGTTTGCAAGACATTCATCAAGTGCATGCGAGCCTGGTTCAACATGGGGCCAAAGATTTACCCATTCACGCACTCATCGAATCTCCATTTGCTGTGAGCAATGCGTTTCAAATTGCCTCTCATCCAAGTGTGCAGTCATTGAGTTTTGGCTTGATGGATTTTGTATCAGCCCATGGCGGGGCCATCCCCTCTTGGGCCATGACGATGCAAGGGCAGTTCAAGCACCCGTTGATGGTCAGAGCCAAGCTAGAGGTCGCCAGTGCTTGTCATGCCTACGGCAAGACACCGGCGCATGGTGTGGTTACAGAAATTCAGGACCTGAGCGCCATCAAAGAGAGCGCCCGCTTGGCCAATGAAACCATGGGCTTTACCAGAATGTGGAGCATTCACCCTTCTCAAATTGAACCCATCGTTCAAGCGATGTCTCCCAGTGCTGATGAGGTCAGCCAGGCCAGTGAAATTCTTTGGGCTGCGCATCAAGCACAGTGGGGCCCTATTCAGTTGGATGGTCGCTTGCATGACCGAGCAAGCTATCGTTTTTATTGGCAAATCATCGAAAGAGCACATGCCACTGCATGCCATGTGCCTGAGCAAATGGTCGCTTTGTTCTTTCAAAACCCAGTTGACCAAGGAACGCCATGAACGTCTACCTTGGGTCAAAAAAAATATCTCAACTGCTGTTGCTCGTGTGGATGTTGACCTGTGGACTTTTTGTCCATGGTACGGTTCATGGTGAAGTCAGCAACCAAAAAGAAACGCCCAAGTCAAAGCCTGTTCAGAAAAAGACAGAGCGACCCAAAAAAACGAGTTCGCATCAACGCGTGTCCACAAATCAAGCCGTGCTCAACAACCCTTCTGATAATGTGGAGCCTTTGTCGCCTGTGTTGTTAGATATTGCGGCTCAAGTTTTCACGGGTCGATTGCAATGCGAGTTGGGGCAAGTCGTGCTCTTGTTGCCCATTGAAGAATCTCCAGGGCACTTTCAATTGACCCTCAAAAAACAAAAGTACTTGATGACGCCAAGCGTGACGCCAACAGGTGCGGTTAAATTGGAAGATCTGAAGTCGGGAGCCCTTTGGATTCAGTTGGCGAACAAGTCCATGCTTTTTAACAGCAAATTGGGCCAGCGCATGGCAGATGACTGTCAAGGCCCAGGACAGCATGCTGTGGCCATGCAGGAGAGGATTTCGCCACCCCCCAGTTTGTTTGAACCCATGTCCAGAGTCGATCATTGAAATTTAGTTTTATAGGAGAAAAAACAATGTTACAAGCTTATCGTGAACACGCCAAAGAGAGGAATGCATTGGGCATTCCGCCATTGCCTTTATCAGCAACTCAAACAGCCCAATTGGTGGAGTTGTTCAAAGCACCTCCTAAGGGCGAAGAGAGCACGCTGATTGAACTCATGACGCACCGCGTTCCCGCGGGTGTTGATGATGCAGCCAAAGTCAAAGCATCCTACCTTGCTGCTGTGGCTCATGGAACAGAGAAAACCTCTTTGCTGACTCGTGAGAAAGCCACGGAACTTTTGGGCACCATGCTAGGTGGCTACAACCTCACGCCCTTGATTGATTTGCTCGATGACGCGGCGGTTGCCAAAGTGGCCGCCCAAGCGCTGAAGAAAACATTGTTGATGTTCGATCAGTTCCATGACGTCAAGGAAAAAGCAGAGAAGGGCAATGCATTTGCCAAAGAGGTTGTTCAGTCTTGGGCCAATGCCGAGTGGTTTGTCGAAAGACCCGAAGTGCCCAAGAGCATCAAGCTCACCGTCTTTAAGGTCACAGGCGAGACCAACACCGATGACCTCTCCCCAGCCCCTGATGCTTGGAGCCGCCCAGATATTCCCTTGCATGCATTGGCCATGCTTAAAAATAAAAGGGATGGCATTGCCCCTGAAGAAGACGGCAAGCGCGGTCCCATCAAATTCATCGAGGATTTAAGAGCCAGGGGCAATTTGGTGGCTTACGTGGGTGACGTGGTTGGAACTGGTTCTAGTCGCAAATCAGCGACCAACTCGGTGCTTTGGTTCACGGGCGAGGACATTCCTTTTGTACCCAACAAGCGCTTTGGCGGTGTTTGTCTAGGTAACAGTATTGCCCCGATTTTTTACAACACGATGGAAGATGCTGGTGCTTTGCCCATCGAGTTGGATGTCAGCAAAATGAACATGGGCGATGTCATTGAGTTGCGTCCCTATGAAGGCAAAGCTTTAAAAGATGGTCAAGTCATCGCCGAGTTCACCATCAAAAGCGATGTGCTTTTTGATGAGGTGAGAGCTGGGGGTCGAATTCCCTTGATCGTTGGGCGTGCGTTGACTGCAAAAGCTCGTGAAAGCTTGGGACTTGCGCCCGCAACCATCTTTAGGTTGCCCGTGTCACCAGCTAAAAAGACCACGGGCTTTACGCTTGCTCAAAAGATGGTGGGTAGAGCATGTGGTTTGCCTGAGGGGCAAGGCGTTTTACCCGGTACATATTGCGAACCCAAGATGACCTCTGTGGGTTCGCAAGATACAACTGGCCCTATGACTCGGGATGAGTTGAAAGACTTGGCTTGTTTGGGCTTTACATCGGACTTGGTGATGCAATCTTTTTGCCACACGGCCGCTTACCCTAAGCCCGTGGATGTGAAGATGCATCACGATTTGCCCGAATTCATGAGCAACCGAGGAGGCATTTCTCTCAAGCCCGGTGATGGCATCATTCACTCATGGCTCAACAGAATGTTGTTGCCCGATACAGTTGGCACGGGTGGCGATTCGCACACACGTTTCCCAATCGGCATCAGCTTTCCAGCTGGCTCTGGCTTGGTCGCCTTTGCGGCCGCAACGGGTGTCATGCCACTTGATATGCCCGAGTCTGTGCTGGTGCGCTTCAAAGGAAAAATGCAACCTGGCGTGACCCTGAGGGACTTGGTGCATGCGATTCCTTTGTACGCCATCAAACAAGGTTTGTTGACTGTAGAGAAACAGAACAAGAAAAATATTTTCTCTGGTCGCATTCTTGAAATCGAAGGCTTGTCTGAATTGAAAGTTGAGCAAGCTTTCGAGTTGTCAGATGCTTCAGCTGAAAGATCGGCTGCGGGTTGTACCGTTCATTTGGACAAAGCGCCTGTGATTGAGTACATCAACAGCAATATTGTGCTGCTCAAAAATATGATTGCTCAAGGTTATTCAGATGTACGCTCCATCAACAGGCGCATCAAAGGCATGCAAGACTGGCTTAAAAACCCCACACTTTTGCAAGCCGATAAAGATGCCGAGTACGCAGCGGTCATTGAGATTGACCTAGCGGAGATCGTTGAGCCCATCGTTTGTTGCCCCAACGATCCAGACGATGCCAAAACACTCTCGGACGTGGCTGGTTCAAAGATTGATGAGGTGTTCATTGGTTCATGCATGACCAACATTGGGCATTTCCGTGCAGCCTCCAAATTGCTGGAAGGCAAACGAGATATTCCTGTCAAACTTTGGATGGCTCCACCAACCAAGATGGATGCAGAGCAATTGACCGCAGAGGGTCACTATGGTGTCTTTGGCAATGCGGGTGCCAGAATGGAGATGCCTGGCTGCTCATTGTGCATGGGCAATCAAGCTCAGGTCAAAGAGGGTGCCACAGTGATGTCCACATCGACAAGAAACTTCCCCAATCGCTTGGGCAAGAACACTTTCGTGTATTTGGGCTCTGCTGAGTTGGCAGCCATTTGCTCTAAATTGGGACGTATCCCAACCCGTCAAGAGTATTTGGCCGATATCGGCGTGATCAATTCCAGTGCAGATCAAATTTATCGCTATATGAATTTTGATCAAATTGAGAGCTATCAGAAAGTCGCCGAGTCGGTTTA
>JBAXNB010000055.1:0-13153 GCA_037134015.1 Betaproteobacteria bacterium
AAAGTAAATCAGCAACTCGCTTTCAAACTCCATCAAAACGATGGATTGACCTCGATCAGCTGGTAGCTCGTCTCTGCTCAGCGCGCTCAACTCAGTCGTTGACAAGACATTGCTTTGAAAGGGCACCAGTCTCACCATAGAGGACTTGAGCAGACAATCCTTCCAGGCTTGAACACTTTGCGGCAAGTGCTCAAGAACAACACCATAATGCTCACGCAAAACATCGCTTCTTTGAACCTGCGTATCTTGAAAGAGTCCCGTGTCTTTGGCCAAGATCATTTTCAGTGAAACACATGCATGACCCTGAGCCAGATAATTCGACAACACTGCAAGCAACCATAAAAGTGCCAGCAACTCCTTGTCTTTTAGAGTTGTCTCCAGTCCATAAAAAAACCGAACCAACGCCAAATCCAAATGCCTCAAATGACCTTCTTTGATGCCCCATTTGATGGACTCCATCAAATGAAAAATCAAACCTGCCTGATTGGCATCGTCCCGATGTGCTCCGCTTGAAGAAGGCAACAACATGCTCATAGACCAACGCCATCCATAAGGGTTGAGTTCATGGCCGATGTAGGGGACAGGGACACCTCTAATGCAGCCATCATGGCGGCACTTGCCTTTAAAAAGCACAAGCCTTGTCCCTTGGAGCTGACCCCTCTTACGTACCAAACAAATGCGCCGCCTAGGTGAACATCTGGGTCATAAGCCTCTGACAGTCTGTGCCTTAGCAAGCGATGAAGTGCCAACAAATAAATGGCGGCTTGCAAATCATAGCGATTGGCCACCACATCTTTTTGCAAAGACTCAATTTCATAATCTTGAAGATTGAATCCCAAAGAGTTGGTTTTGTAATCCAATACATAATACTTTCCACCGCTCTCAAAGAGCAAATCCGAAAAGCCCATCAGCATGCCATGCCAAGAGGACGGCAAAACAGCCTGACGGCTCAAATCCGGCAATAAATATGTCGATGCAACCGCCTCAATCCGATGACTCTCAAAAGAGTCACAACTCATCCAAAACTCAGTTTCAGCCAACCGACTCTTCAGATGCTCCAAAGACACACCGCATTCGTTCAAAGGCTCATGTACAATTTTAGAAAGCCAATTGAACATCAACCGAGACATCACCGACTTTTTACCCCAAAAATCATCCTCTACCAAAGCGTGCTCAGACGGCAGTGGCTTGAATCCACCAAGTAAATTTTCTTGGTTCTTGATTTTTTGAGGCATGAAATTTTCAATGCGCTGCAACAAGTTCAATTGAAACGCCTCAGTTCTGAATTGTCCAAAACCCTCCACAAGTGTCCAGCGTAAAAGTTCGTGAACATAGTTACCTACCTCAATTCCACCGGCAATACCAAGCCATGGATTGGGGGAGTGAAGTCTATTGACCATGGACATTTTCAAGGCGAACTCACCCAAGACCAACGAGTCAACCTTTGAAACATCGACTGCATCATCGTCCGCAACATGTGGCTCATCTTCCGCGGGTGCAAATGACTCCAGATTTTTGTGTTCTTGAGCGCCAAGTCCCTGACGCAAAAGAGATGAAAAGCTAGAGAATCGGTAGTCAAGATCCAAGTGCCCCTTGAAGGTCAAGGGCTCTTTCAGATCTGGAGTGCCGCTTTGCAGTTTCAAAAATGTTCTTTGCAACTGTACTGGGCTTAGAAGCACTTCACAGAACTCATCTTGCATGACAAAAGATCGAAGACGCTCAAGCCATGACTCCTCAGCACTCAAGGCTTGGCCATCAGTGATCAAAGTTCCAAGAGCACTGAGGTGCGTGACACAAGCACCTTGACCGCTACGGTTCAGCCTTGCAAATCCCATCCAAATGGCATGTTTCGCTCTTGTCAAGGCAACGTAGAGAAGTCGGATGTTTTCTTTTGAAGCATCATCTGCGACAGGGATTTTTTCATCCTCTGAGGCATCGACTTCAGCGTTTGATTTTTTTTGATCCTTAGAATTGAACGTCGTTGCAAATGGCAGCATGACAACATTGAACTCAAGTCCCTTGCTTTTATGAATGGTGACAATTTTTACCAAGTCAGCATCGCTTTCTAAGCGCAGAATGTGATCCTCTGCTTGAGAGCCGGAATCGGTCAGAGCATGGATGAACCAATCCAGCAAGCCCTGCTGCGCATGGACTTTTAAACTTTGGGCTTGCAACAATTCAGAGAGTTGCAAAACATTGGTCAACTTTCGTTGACCATCGGATTGTCCAAGCCATCTTGCTGGAAGATCAAACAAAGTCAAAGTTTTTCGAACCATCGCTAAAATGCCTTGACGCCTCCAAATGACTTCGAGCTCTTTCATCCAACTGGCGTATTGATCAAACTTGTTTTCATCGTCATTGATCATCTGCAGCTCTTCATTGGAGAGGCTCAACAATGACAGTGCCAAAGCTGTTTTGACTTTTGACACATCCATTGGCGTCAACACTGCACGCATCCAATAAGCCATGTCCCGAGCATGGTCGGTTTTAAAAACTGAATCCTTGTCAGACAAGTAAACGCTGGATAGACCTCGCATGGCCAAAGCATTTCTGACCGCCTGGGCCTCAACACCTGTTCTGACCAAAATGGCAATATCGGCTGGTAAAAATCTGCGCTCGTCTTCACCCGAGCCATCCATGCGCTTAAAGACAAGGCTTGGGTCGTTTAACCAAGTAACGACCTGCTCAGCACAGTGAGCTGCAAACTGCTCGCGTACGTCCTTTGCACTTTGTACCTCGTCGCAGTACAAGGCCGTGATGGGCGGCACCAACCCAGTTGAGCTCATCAAGTTTTCTTTCAACCCCGCAGCTTGAACGCCTAAAAAGGGTAACGGGTCAAGGCCTGCTTGGCGGTATGAAAATGCACCACTTGATCTTGTGGCCTCTGAACGCCCAAAAAGCGCATTGACCGCTTTGACCAATTGCACGCTAGAGCGAAAATTGCAATTCAAGACATACTGTCTTGAATGCGTTGCTGACTTGGCTTTCAAATAACTGTTGATGTCTGCCCCCCTAAAAGAATAAATCGACTGTTTAGGATCCCCAATCAACAAAATAGCAGTTTCACTGCTATTTTCTTCAATGTTGTAGATCTGATCGAAAATTTCATATTGAATGGGGGATGTGTCTTGAAATTCGTCCACCATGATGATGGGATACTGTTGCTTGAGTTGCTCCCTTAAAAATCCTCCGTGCTCCGCCTTCAATGCCAAATCCAGTCTTAGCAAAAGATCAGAAAAACCAAATTGAGCACTCTTTGCCTTGAGGTCTTTGATTTCTGCAGAAATACAAGACATCACCCAGGGTAGGGTTTGATCCAAAAGTGTTGGAAGACCTATGGTTTCAAGGCCTAAAGTAAAAAATGCCTCGATGAAGGGTGGCAACTCAAGAGCTGGGGCTTGAGCATGCCTAGCGCGAACAAACGCCTCAGGCGAAAACCGACTCCAACGATCAAGGACATTGCTTGGGAAGACTTCACCTTGAGAGGCCTTGCACCAAGACTCAAGAGCGCCAAGCCATTTTTGCAAATGATGTTGACCTAACACTTTGCCGTTCCACTGCGCTCTATTTTGGGTCCATTCGGACTCCACCCAATCGGATACTTTTCGCTGCAGTTCAAGCAGCTGTTTTTTTTGCTGACCTAGATGCTGATGATGATGATTTGCCAACTCTGAAAATTTGCTGACAAAATCTTTTGTTTGAACATCTTCACTCCTCAAGGTGTTTGAGGTCTGGTTCTTAAAATGTTTTTCAACTCGTTGGGTCAAGTCGTCCAACTCTTTAGGGAGAATTTGCTTGAATTTTCTTGCCAATTCAAGTTCCATGGCGTACACATTGCGTCGCCAAAAGTCTTGCACCGCGCGGCG
Source organism: Betaproteobacteria bacterium (assembly GCA_037134015.1). GTDB lineage: Bacteria > Pseudomonadota > Gammaproteobacteria > Burkholderiales > Burkholderiaceae_C > Limnohabitans. The sequence continues at coordinate 3,867 of JBAXNB010000055.1, forward strand.
CCTCAGGTCTTGCTCATTGACCACCAACTCTTCATCAAAAGGCTGACCAGTGTGAATGGCATGCTCGCGCAGGACCTTTTGACACCATGCATCGATGGTGAACACGGATGCCTCATCCATACAAAGCGCTGCTTGGTCAAGTTGCCAAGCAGCTTGCTGCCTGGATGCAGTCGTTGGATAAGACTCTAGCAACGCCTTGACAAAAGCATCTTCAACAAGAAGGGCAGGATCCTGACGAAAGATCTCCGCGACCTCAAGCAATCGAGCCTGTATCCTAGAGGACAACTCCTGAGTTGCAGCTTTCGTAAAGGTCATCACCAGTATTTCCGAGGGCAACAAAGCTCGGTGAAATCCAGTCTTGACCCGCACGTCAGACACGACCGCCTCTTGTGAATTTTCACCATGCCCCAAGACCAACCTTACGAACAAAGCGGCAATGGTGTAAGTCTTCCCCGTGCCTGCTGAGGCCTCGATCAGTCGACTACCCGTCAAGGGCAAACGAACCACATCCAATTCTTTCATGTCTGAGTCTTGAGAGATCAATTGATTCATCCCTCCACGAGCTCGACATGTTTCGAATAAGTTTCAGGCGTGTCTTGGAGATCCAACCAAGCCCAAAATGGCTCGAACACCTTGCTCCACAATTCAAGGGTGCCCTCTTCTTGAATCAATGCTTCAAAATCTGGAAAAATTCGTTGCAAACTGAGATCGTTGACTTCTGCGAAAACGTGCTCGCTTCCCTCGTAGATCAATTTAGCCTTTTTCTGATCCGAACTCTTTGCGTAGCTCAGTGCAGTTTTTAAAGGCACGGCTACAAATTGGATTTCACTCATGGCATACAAATTTGCCAACACCTCTAACACGTGATCCGCTTGTTCTTTGCTTGGTTGTACGGCGATGAATTGAACATCGGCGAATAAAAAAAGCAGTTGAACATCCAACTCCAGATGAGCAAAAACTGTACTCAAAATCCATGGCTTGAGCAATTGATGATGTCGCATGGCTTTGTTGCTATAAAGCCGACTGGCAATCAATTCAATACACACACGGGCTTGGTGAGCTTGTGATGTCTCAGTCGCTCTTAAGCCCGAAATGGATTGCTGGACTGTCAATTCACCAAATTTAAAATTCAAGATCAAATCAGGCAACTGCACAGGGTGATTGTTTTGTAGAGTTAAAGCGCAGTTGAGCTGAGGAACTATTTCTGCGGTCAAACTCTCTTGAAGCAACTCCCCCATGGGCCCCAAGGGCAGGGAGCCCGCAAGCTTTAAATTTGATACATAGTGACTCACCAAGGACTCAATATTCCACTTTTTGTCATCTGTTTTCTTAAAGAGCTCCAACAATTCATCTTTGATTTTGAAGGTCTGTAGTGCATCAAGTCCAAACAGTTCATCATCCGATTGGTTTTGTTCTAGAGAATAAAAATCAATGGATAAACCCGTCTTGAAAAAATGTTTGACTGGATTTTTAAAGCACTGGATGATCTGTTGCAAAGAGCAAACATCTTCTTTCACTGAATCCGTCGTCTTCAAAGCTTTGTTTCTTGATTTCTGCAGTAACTCTTTTTGAATACCGGTTTTTTCATGGATTGACAACCACTCATTTGCGTAGGTGTAAAGTTTGGTGTCTTTCTTGAAGTATTCTGCACTAAAGGGCTGCATGGGATGCGTTGTCGTGATCGAATCCAAGAGCTCTTCAGACCACTTCTGAGCAATGTATTGCCTGAGTTGAGTGACCAAAACCGATGGATTTTTTGATGAATTGTCTCTCTCGTTGAATGCACTCCAACTGATGTAGAGTTTGTCTCGAGCACAAAGCAATGCCTGCAGCATCAAGCCTCGGTCATCGCTTGACTTTGATCGGTCTCCAACTCGGGCTTGTCCTCTTTGAGCCATCAAATCAAAGGGGTGGTGACTGCTGAGTCTTGGGAAATCTCCGTCGTTCATCCCCAGAAGACAGACCACCTTAAAGGGCAGGGAATGCATGGTTTTAATTGAACCAAAGGTGACCCCATAGGACAAAAGCCTCTGTCTTTTATCTTTGGATTGCAATCCATCCAACCACACAGCCCCGGCCACCTTCAATGAAATTGGCCCGTGAAAATTTGCAAACTCTGTGATCTCCTGAAATTGATTCAATGAAGCGTGCAAGGCCTCCAAAAGTTTCAAGTCATCGGGCGTCTTGGCTTTGATCAATTCTGAGATCAAACCACCAAGCGATCGAACCCATTGTTGTGGGCTTTGCATTCCCTGGCCATCTTCCCACCAAGTGCAGATGACCTCCACAAAAGACACGAAGCGACCCACCAACTCCGCGTCCAAGCCAGAGATTGCATCAAAGGGTAAGATGCTTGGATTGACCACAAACTCTTCTAACTGCCATTGATCTCCATTGGTGTATCCAAGCAGCATGCGCTTGATGCCAAAAAGCACCGTGTTGAACTCTTTGGCGTCTGAAAACCCCAATTTTTCTCTTTGCTCACCATGCAGTCCCCAGCGCATACCTGACCCCGCCAGCCAGTGCTCAAGCTGCTCAAAATCATTGTCCACCAAGTCAAATCGACTTGCCACGCAGGGTGTTTTGAGAATGCTCAACAAATCACTTAAATGACATCTTGAGGTGCCTAGATTCATCAACCACCTTAAATTTTCGATCAAGGGATGGTTCTCATAGCCAGACGGTTGCGCTATGGCGAAGGGAACATGCCTTGGATCGCTTTTGTCGTACTGACCAAAAACAGCTTGAATCACTGGTGTGGCCAATTCAAGATCTGGCATCAAGACCAAAACATCATAGGCTTGCACCTGCGATGTAGGGTTTGATGCGTCAAACAGTGTGAGCAATTGATCGTGCAGCACCTCCAACTCTCTCGTGAGCCCATGGGTTTTATGAAACACCAAACTGCTATTGGCCAGAGAAACAACCTCACTTGACCCACGCTTGGACTCGATAGTGATGCCCATCAACCGCTCTTTTTCTTGCAACGCCTTTGGGTCCATGGGCTCAAGATCTCTGACTTGGTTTTGAATCAAATGCAAAAGAGAATCTCCAACAGTGCCGCTTGTCTCAGGCAGCGAATCCGTCAGATGGTCAAACACGTCCAACTTCAATTCATTGAATTCTTCCTTGGTTTTTTGAACGTCATCAAACTCGTCCAATTGCCTTACGAAGTCTCGGCTTTGTCTGCCCCAAGCACTCAAGATGGGATTGGCGTACAAATGCATTTCATGAAAATCAACCATCGACAGATCAAGCTCTGCACGATTTTTAAATCGCCTTCTGCTCCATTTGAAATACTCTCGCCCCTCCATGATGTCAGCCCAGTGAAAGCGACAAGGAGAGTTCACGCCAATCAAAACTTGCGTGTACTGTGAAAGTGCTGCCAAAAAAGCCAAGCTCTGCATGGGTAAGCTACTGACACCTAGCAAAGCAATGCGCTTGGGCAAAGCGGATGCATCAAACTCCCCACTGCTCAAAAGACCCATCACCCGATCATGAAGGTGAGGTCTGATGCCCAACTGCTCTTGCTCATTGAGTTCATGGACGATGCTTCTCCAACACTCGCTTTGCCAAATCTCTTGAGCTTGAAGAGGGCTGGCCTCACCCCTTGGATCGATCAGCTCATCTCCACCCTCTTCCCATTTTTTAAGCCAGTCAGCTCTGTACACCTGGTATTGATCAAAAAGCTCTGCAATTTGAGACGCAAGTTTAAAGAGCGCCTCATCGCCAAAACGACTCAGGTACTCTTGGATCAATGCATAAGAATCACGTTGGATCTCAGTGGGCAAAATCTTCATCAATCGCCAAACCAAGACCTCTTTATCGGTTGCAGAGTAAGTCGGTACAGCCGGATCGTTCAAAATAGCTCTGTACAAGCCCCAGATGACTTTACCGGGTAAGTTGATCGACACCGCAGCGCACACACCCTCAGTTCTTGCCAGCCTGATCTTCATCCACTCCGCCACAGCATGCGTGGGGGTCAATATCACCTCTTGGTCCAAGGGCCCCAAGGGATGTCTTTTCATCCACGCAAAAAAAGTGTCTGTGATGGCTTCGAGTTGATTGCCGTGAAGCGCAATGAATCCTGGTCGAATACTTGTAGGCATGGGCTTAGGACAAATAGATGGGAGAAACCTGAATGGCTGTTTTGATCAAGATACAACTCGATGATGCCCAGATCCAAGCTCAGGCGATGAGCTTGAAGAGCATGTGACCAGGGATGGATTCAATCGCCCTCACTCAAGGCCAAGGATGAGCGCTGGTTGGGCCTCCTTACCCATCCCATCCACCGTGCGCCTCAGACCTACTTCAAGATGAAGTAGAGCAACAAGAGCCCAAGCGCTGCAAAACTGATGTTCCTCACACTCAACCAACTAGGAGAAGCGTCTTCGGTGTGACTTGGCTCCTGGCTTTCAGATGGCGCAGAAGCTTGGGATGCGGAGAAGATTTTGGCTGTTTCCGCATCAAATTTTTTAAAGAAATCTTCTGACAAGGACTTTGCAGCTCCATCGATCAAACGCTGACCCAGTTGAGCGATCTTGCCGCCGACCTGCGCATTCACCACGTATTGCAACTCACAACCTTGGTCGTTGGGGATCAGCTTGACTTGAGCTTGCCCCTTGCCAAATCCAGCAACCCCACCCTGGCCCTCGAAATTCAAGGTGTAACTCGCTGGAGGGTTCATGTCCATGAGAGAGATTTTGCCACTGAACTTTGCCGACACTGGACCCACTTTGACCGCCATGCCGATCAAATACTGTTGGTCTTCTCCTACTTCAATTCTGTCGCATCCGGGAATACAAACCTTTAAAACTTCGGGGTCGTTTAAAGCGTTCCAGGCTTGTTGTTGACTCACCGCCAATTGTCGAGTTCCTTGCATGTCCATTGATCGTTACTCCGTGTTAAAACCATTTCTTCGCTGGGGGCCTGCTCATGGCACATCCCTCATGGCTATCTTACCCTTTATCTTTGGACCAGATCTTTAATGGCCTTGGCCAAATCCTCTAAATGCGTGAGGTTGTGAATGGCCATTTTTGCATCGCTGTAGCGATCCAAGACACTTGCCCCCTTGGCCAAGGGCTCATAGCCCTCAAACCGCAGCAAGGGGTTGAGCCAACAAATTTTTCGAGACTTGCCTTTGAGCCACTTCAAGCTTGCCTCAAGCTGCCCACTGTCTCCCGTGTCCAAGCCATCGCTCACCAATAAAACCAAGCTTCTTTTTGCGATCAGCCGATGCGCGTGATGCGTCTTGAGCTCCTGTAAAGAAGCACCCAGCTTGGTGCCTCCAGCAAAATCTTTGATGGCTAGGTTGCACCCTTGAAGCATCATGTCAGGATCTTTCAACTTGAAAGCCTGGTTCAAATCACTCAACCCTGTTCCAAAAGCCATCACATCGCGCCGAGGTGCATGCGCTGTTGCTTTATGCAAAAAAGCAAGCAGCAGACGGGCATAACGCTCCATAGAGCCGGAAATATCTACCAACATGAAAATAGGCAGCGTTTGCAGCTGTCGTCCAAGCTTGGGCAAGACGATGAACTCACCATCCATTTGTGCAGCCGTTCTCAAGGCTTTGGACCAGTTCAAATGGGCACCCCTGGCTCGATTGACCTTTCTTCTTGAAGGCACTTTTGGAATGGGCAAGCGAATGTCTCTGGCCAGGCGTTGAACCAAGGCGAACTCAGAGGCGCCCAGTTGGTTGAAGTCTGCAAGCTTGAGTCTAGCAAGATCGCTCGCCGTCATAGCAGCATCGAACTCCAACTCTTTGTCCGTTTTTGCAGGATCTACAGGCCATACAGGGGCCTGGGGTTTGAGTGCTTCGCTGACTCTGGCTTTCTTGGGCTTGGAGGTGTCTTGCCCTTGAGCGCTAGGTAACATCTGGGCCAACAACTTGTTGGCCACCTGTGGGTCTTTGAAATAGACGTCAAACAGCTGTCTAAAAACTTCAAGATCTTCTTGTCTTGAGATCAACACACTTTCAAGCGCGTAGGACAAGTCTTCTTTATGGGCGAGGCCCACAAGACGCGCAGACGTGACACTGAGGCCAATGCGAGAGCTGTCAACAGGCACCCCAGAACGCCTCAGGGCCCTGGCAAAGCCCAAGATGTTTTCTGGCCACTTTCCGGTTCTTACATCACCCAATTGCATGCTTGGCCACCTTGGGGACTAGGACAAAGAAGCTTCATCCACTGGCGCTAAAAGCTCTTTCATCAAAGGCTCAAGCGCGGCCAAATCTTCGCGTTGCTTGAATAAAATGCCAGCCGTATCAGACACCACCTCTGGATCAATGATCAATGTATCCAAAGACACCAAAGCACGGGCCCACTCCACGCTTTCAGCAATGCCTGGTGCACGCGTAAAGGCGCTGACAAAGGGTGCTGAGCGTAGGCGGTCCACAAAGGTCGCCACTTGCTGCGTCAAATCCTCGCTGGCGTGGGGGACTTGACGACGTAAGATCGCCAACTCTCGCTCCCGCTCAGGGAAATCCATCCAATGGTACAAACATCGGCGCTTGACCGCATCGTTGAGCTCTCGGGTCCTGTTGCTGGTCAATATCGTGACCGGTGTGACGCACGCCTTGATCGTACCCAACTCAGGAATGCTCACCTGGAACTCACCCAAGTATTCCAGCAAAAATGCCTCAAAGGGCTCATCAGCTCGATCCACTTCGTCGATCAACAAAACCGCGCCCGGTTCTGGGGCGCGCAATGCTTTGAGCAAAGGGCGCTCAATCAAATATTTTTCTTGGTACACCTCCTGCTCGACCTGGGAGAGCTGATCGTGTGCGCTGGCTGCTCGCATGTGCAACATTTGAGCCGTGTAATTCCACTCGTACAAGGCCTCTCTGAGCTCCAAACCGTCATAACACTGCAAACGCACCAAAACTCGACCAAGAGCCAAGCTCAAAGCCTTGGCCAGTTCTGTTTTTCCTACACCCGGGTCGCCCTCTAGGAGCAATGGCCTTTGAAGCTGGAGCGCCAAAAACACAGCCGTCGCTAGGCGACGGTCTGCTTCATACCCCTCAACTCGAAGTGCCTCAATCAAGGCGTCAACAGAGATCATCCAAGTAAGATCTTCACAGCACGTTGGGTTTGTACACTGATCAAATTCGCTCTGTATTTAGCGCTTGCATGGATATCGGTGTTCAAATCGGCTTCCTCGATTTTCACACTGGCGGCTGACTCGACGCTAAAACTCTTGTTCAAGGCCTCCTCGAGTCCGTGGTGGCGAAAAACCCCTTGAGAGCTCGCCCCAGTGACGGCCACGCGAACACCTGAGCTGGTTTGAGCCAAGAAAACGCCTACCATGGCGAAACGAGAGGCTTGTTGTTTGAATTTCAAGTAGACCGCTTTTTTAGGAATTGGAAACGAAATCGACTTGATCAACTCACCGGACTCGAGTGCCGTGGTGAACATGCCATGAAAGAAGTCCTCGGCTTGAATGGTTCGGTGATCGGTGTGAACGGTTGCACCTAAAGCCAAGACCGCACTTGGGTAGCAAGCGGCAGGATCGTTGTTGGCCACAGAGCCTCCCAAAGTCCCCATCGCACGCACTTGCTTGTCGCCTATTTGTCCGGCCAATTCAGCCAAGGCTGGAAGATGACTCTTGACCAAGTCACTTTCAGACACTTGGGCGTGCTTGACCATGGCACCAATGACGATCGATGACCCCTCCAATTTGATGTCTTTTAACTCAGCGATTTTTGACAAATCGACCAAAGTCTCGGGACTGCTCAGGCGCTGCTTCATCGAAGCGAGCAAGGTTTGTCCACCAGCCAAGGGTTGAGCTCCCGCTTTGATCAATTTTGAAGCATCAGACAGACTTGCTGGACGTTCATAAGTAAATGCGTACATGTTAAATTTCTCTCTTTATCAATAGGTGTAATGTTATCTTAAATCTTCAAACCTTTGCAGCCTGAATGGCATGCCAAACACGATGGGGCGTTGCAGGCATGTCCAAGTCTTTCACCCCAAGAGGTGCCAGGGCATCTAAAACGGCATTGATCACGGCCGGTGGCGAACCAATGGCTCCAGCCTCACCACAACCTTTGGTTCCCAAGGGGTTGTGAGTACAAGGCGTGCAAACATGTCCAATTTCAAAATGCGGAAAGTCATCAGCTCGGGGCATCGTGTAGTCCATGAAGGAGCCACTGAGCAACTGCCCACTTTTCGAATCGTAAACGCAACTCTCAAGCAGCGCTTGGCCAATGCCTTGCACCAAACCGCCATGGATTTGTCCCTCAACGATCATGGGATTGATGATGGTTCCAAAGTCATCGACAGCGGTAAAACGGTCCACGCGAACTTCACCGGTCTGGGGATCCACTTCGACTTCACAAATGTAGGTGCCAGCGGGAAATGTAAAGTTCGTTGGATCATAAAACGCTGTCTCGTTCAATCCAGGCTCGAGCTTGTCAAGAGGGTAGTTGTGCGGCACATAGGCCGTCAAAGCCACTTGCCCAAAAGTGACCATCTTATCGGTCCCCTTGACCCTGAACTCGCCGTTGGCAAACTCAATATCTGTGTCACTGGCCTCAAGCAAATGGGCTGCAATTTTCTTCGCTTTGGATTCGATTTTATCTAACGCCTTCATGATCGCAGCTCCCCCCACCGAAATAGAGCGAGAACCGTAGGTCCCCATACCAAAGGGCACACGTCCCGTATCGCCATGAACCACATCGATTTGGTCCACCGCCATACCTAAGCGAGCGGCCACCACTTGGGCAAAGGTGGTTTCATGTCCCTGGCCGTGACTGTGAGAGCCCGTGAACACTGTGACACTTCCAGTGGGATGGACCCGGATCTCGCCACACTCGAAAAGCCCAGCACGAGCGCCCAAAGCACCAGCAATGTTGCTCGGAGCGATGCCACAAGCTTCAATGTAGCTGGAGTAACCGATGCCCCTTAATTTACCTTTGGCTTTGGAGGCGGCTTTTCGGACTTCGAAACCAGAGACATCGGCCTTTTTCTGTGATTCGTTCATGCACGCATGAAAGTCTCCAACGTCATACTGCAAGGCCACAGGGGTTTGATAAGGAAACTGCGTGATGAAGTTGCGTTTCCTGATCTCATCTTGCGTGCGCCCTGTCTCCCAAGCAGCACGGCTCACCAACCTCTCTAGCAAATAAGTGGCCTCAGGCCGTCCCGCTCCGCGGTAGGCATCAACGGGGGCCGTGTTGGTGAACCAGGCATCAACCTCCACATACACTTGCGGGGTCTTGTATTGCCCAGCCAGCAACGTGGCGTACAAAATGGTGGGGACAGCCGTTGAAAACGTTGACAGATAGG
>JBAXNB010000056.1:0-13102 GCA_037134015.1 Betaproteobacteria bacterium
CCAATTTAGCTGGGGGCACGCATCACGCCTATGCAGACCAAGGTGGGGGATTTTGCGTTTTCAACGATGTGGCCGTTGCCACCAGGCTCCTTCAAGTTGAGCACCACAGAAGCAGTGCAGAGCCGTTCAACGTCGCGATCGTTGACTTGGATGTGCACCAGGGCAATGGCAGTGCAAGAATTTTTCGTGAAGACGAGACCGTCTTTACCTTGTCACTGCATGGGGCCAAGAATTTTCCATTTGAAAAGGAGTGCAGTGACCTGGATGTGGAGTTGCCCGATGGCACGCAAGACGAGGCTTATTTAAGTGCTTTGGCGCAAGCACTTCAGGCCATGTCGTCCAGATTCAAGCCAAATTTTGTGTTTTATTTAGCAGGTGCCGATCCCTACAAGGGCGATCGTTTGGGCCGCCTGTCCCTGAGCATGGATGGGTTAAGATCCAGAGACGAAGCGGTCTTTCTCTGGGCAAGAGAGCAAGGCTTGCCTTTGGCCTTTGTGATGGCTGGCGGCTATGGTCACGATATGCAAGAGACGGCACAAATTCAAATGAATACCTTTGCCTCAGCCTATGCATCTTGGCTTCTTTGGCAAAGCCAGCGCTTCAGTCATGAGGCAAATTGATGCTTTTAGCTAGATCAGAACATGAATCAACCTGACTCCAATGGAGTGACACATTTGCGCAGTGCTTATCCTTACTGCATTCCCATCACCACCCGTTGGATGGACAACGATGTGTATGGACATGTCAACAACGTCATCTACTATGCCTGGATGGACACCGTTGTGAACCAATGGCTCATAGAAAACAAGGTCTTAAAGAGCGAGCAAAATCCATGGGTGGGCTTGGTGGCCCATTCAGAGTGCAATTACTTTTCTCCCCTAGCTTACCCCGAGGCCGTGGTCGCGGGGCTGAAAGTTGTGCACGTGGGCAACTCGAGTGTGCACTTCGCAATAGGCATCTTCAAAAGCGACCAAGAGCAACCCAGCGCTCAAGGGAAATTTGTCCACGTCTATGTGGACCCCGTGAGCCATCGACCCAGTGCATTGACCGATGCGTTCAAGCTAACATTGGAAAAACTGCGATGAAGTCCGACCCTAATTTGATGGATGAGTTAATTTCCTCCAGGCACAGTGTTAGAGCTTATCTGGACAAGCCTGTCCAAAAGACATGGATCGCTGAGATCTTGGACATAGCTGCCAAGGCGCCCTCAGGATCCAACATTCAGCCCTGGAAGGTCTATGTCCTTGAGGGGGCCAAGAAGGCAAGTTTGGTGCAAAAAGTATGTGCTTTGCATGAAGATTTGTTTTTGCATCCTACAAAATCTGAGCTCTACCGACCCGATTATGCGTATTACCCAAGCATTTGGGTGTCTCCGTTTCTTGAGCGAAGAAGGAAAAACGGTTGGGGGCTTTACTCACTTTTGGGGATTGAAAAAGGCGAGAAAGAAAAAATGCATCAACAGCATCGTAAAAACTTTGAGTTCTTTGGTGCGCCCGTGGGACTCTTCTTTACCGCCCATCGCTCTCTTGAAGGAGGTTCATTGATCGATTATGGAATGTTTTTACAAAACTTGATGCTCGCAGCCAAGGCCAGAGGGCTTGATACTTGCCCCCAAGCGGCGTGGAACTCGTTTTCTAAGGTTATCATGTCGCACATTGGTGCCAGTGAGGAAGAAAAACTCATCTGTGGCATGAGCCTTGGATGGGCAGACCAGACTCAGGTGGTCAACACCTTTAGGACCCCCCGTTTGAGCGCTGAGACATTCACGACGTGGTTGGTTGACCAAGAGATGACTTGATCCATTAAAAACTTTCATTGCGTTTGATACACCCATGATCATTACCAGTCTTTTAGATACCGATTTGTACAAGTTCACCATGATGCAAGCCGTTTTGCATCAGTTTCCTGGTGCAACGGTCGAGTATCGATTCAAATGCAGAAATTCTGGGGTCCAATTGGCCCATTTGGCACAAGAGATACGTCAAGAAATCAAGCATTTGTGCACCCTAAGTTTTTACGAAGATGAGATCAAGTGGCTCAGAAGTCTGCGATTCATCAAGAGTGATTTTGTGGATTTCTTGGGCTTGTTTCGCTTGAATGAAAAATACATCACCGTCAAGGCTTTGGACAATGGTGAATTGGATATCGTGATCAAGGGCCCCTGGCTCCATACTATTTTGTTTGAGATCCCTGTTTTGGCCATTGTCAATGAGGTGGCTTTCAAGAGTTTGTACCCCGAACCGGATCTGGAAAAAGGCCGTCGTTTGTTAGAGGGAAAAATCGAGTTGCTCAAAGGCCCTCATTTGTCAGATCTGAAGATCGCAGACTACGGAACGAGAAGGCGGTTTTCTAAAGATTGGCAGTTGGAAGTTTTGCAGACCTTGAGCCGTGAACTAGGCCATGGGGCCAAAGGGCAATTGGCCGGCACGTCCAATGTCCTCTTGGCCAAAGAATTGGGTTTGACCCCTTTGGGCACCATGGCCCATGAGTACCTTCAAGCCTGTCAGGCCTTGGGTCCTCGGTTGAGAGACAGTCAAGTCTTTGGCTTTGAGTCTTGGGCAAGAGAGTACCGAGGAGATTTGGGCATTGCGCTGTCTGACGTCTATGGCATCGAGCCTTTTTTAAGGGACTTTGACCTTTATTTTTGCAAACTCTTTGACGGTGCCCGACACGACAGTGGCGATCCATTTGCATGGGGCGAGCGCATGATTGCCCATTACAAAAAAAATCGTGTAGACCCCAAAACCAAGATTTTGATTTTTAGCGATGGCTTGACGGTTCCTAAAACGATTGAGCTTTACCATCAGTTCAAAGGCCGTTGTCAACTGGCCTTTGGAATTGGCACCAATTTGACCAATGATTTGGGCTATGAGCCGCTGCAAATCGTGATCAAGATGGTTCACTGCAATGGTCAACCGGTAGCCAAACTCTCAGATACGCCATCCAAGAACATGTGCACCGACGAGAAGTACTTGGCCTATTTGCGCCAAGTCTTTGAAATTGAATCGCCTGTGCAATGACCCCTCTTGAATGGTGCTTACCCATTGAGCTTGACATGAAGCGACATGCTCTGTTGGAGCACACGCCATGAGTTCTCTTTGGCTCATTGCCGTGGTCTTCATCCTGATCTACTTGGCCATTGTGATGGAGGAGTGGCTGCAATGGGATCGAACACTTTTGGCTTTTGGTGGAGCGGTCTTTCTTTGGGGCTTGTTTGCAAGCACCCAAGAGATGCCCCAAGAGGTGCTGAAGGCGCTTGTTGATTCGAGCACCAAAACCTCTCAGATCGTTCTTTTTTTGTTGGCCGTGATGGTGCTGGTTGAATGGATCCGAGAAAATGGTGGCTTTGTCGTCTTGCAAAATTGGCTTTTGAATGACAGTGCCATTCAAGAGGTGTGGCGTGTGACGTGGGTGACCTTCTTTTTGAGTGCGGTGATCGATAACATGACCGCCACATTGATCATGTTGGCCATCATCCGGGGTCGTCACTTGGAGCGAGATCGGCAATGGACCATGGTCAGCCTGGTTGTTTTGGCAGCCAATGCAGGTGGGGCATGGTCACCCATTGGGGATGTGACGACCACGATGCTTTGGATCGCTCAGAGGGTTACACCCATGGGCTTGATCCAAGGTGGGTTGGTGCCTGCGGTGCTCAATTGCCTTTTGCCCTTGGTACTTTGTACCCGTGTTTTTACTGTCTCAAGTGCTTCGCACATGAGAGCCCCGGTGCTTGCATCAGGCACCGGTTTGACGGGGCTTGAGCAATTTCAAAATCTCATCTTGCTCCTTGGATTGCTGCTGATGATCTTGATCCCAGTGCTTGCGCACCTCACAGGTTTGGCCCCAGCCATGGTGGCCATGGTGTGTTTGCTGGTCTTGGCTGGCGTGCTCGATCCGTGCTTGAGTCGGATGAAGCGTCAACTCCCAACCCCCCAAGCACCCAAGCCTCACGCAAAACTAACTGCCGCCTTTTTTAAAATCGACTGGTCGTCTCTTGTATTCATTTTGGGTATTTTGCTGTGCATGGACGTGCTGCATGAGTCGGGCTTGTTGGACTTGCTGTCAAAACTCATGCATGTTTATTTAGGTCATGAGTTCAATCAAATTTTTGTACTCGGTTTATTGAGTGCTTTTTTGGATAACATTCCCTTGGTCAGTGCCAGCATGAGCATGTTCGATGCAAGTGTTTATCCTTTGGATCACGGCTTGTGGCTCTTTTTGGCCTATTGTGCGGGCACGGGTGGCTCTTTGCTGATTTTGGGCTCTGCCGCCGGCATTGTTGCCATGGGACAGGAGGGTTTAAAATTCGCTTGGTTTTTAAAAAACTTCTCGCTCAAAGCCTTGGTAGGCTATGTCGCTGGCGCTTGGGTTTTTGGGTTTTTGTATTGAGCTCACATGGAGCTTACAAGAAGCCCAGGCTAGGGACCAGTGTTCATCTGGGATCGACCCAGTTGAGCGTCTTCATCTTCAACTGCATTTTCTATACATTTGATCAACGATCGTGAACGCAAAGCCTAAGATCTTCATTCCAAGACCCAATTTCCCTCAGGTCATTGAGAGACTGCAATCGCATTTTGAGGTCGTTCACAATCAAGCCGATCTAGAGGTCTTTCGCGATCAGTTCTTGGCTCAGGCGTCTCTCGTCGATGGCATGCTCACCACGGGTTCGGATTTGATCAATGGGGAGCTTTTGGAGGTCTGTCCTGGCTTAAAAATATGCGCCAACATGGCCGTGGGTTTCAACAACTTTGATCTTGATGCCATGACCCGAGCGGGTGTGCTTGCAACCAACACGCCAGACGTTTTAACGGAAACGACGGCAGATTTTGGCTTCGCTTTGCTCATGGCGTGTTCGCGTCGATTGGTAGAGAGTGAGCATTTTTTGCGAGATCAACAATGGAAGCAGTGGCGGTTTGATTTGTTGGCGGGTCAAGACGTGCATGGCACCACCTTGGGCATCATCGGCATGGGCAGAATAGGTCAAGCCGTTGCCAAGCGGGCATCAAAGGGTTTTGACATGAAGGTCCTCTACCACAACCGCAGCCAACTGACCGCATCGACCGAAAACGCCTGTGGGGCCAGATGGGCCGGCTTGGCGGAACTGTTGGCGCAATCGGACCATGTCATGTTGGTGTTGCCTTACAGCCCACAGGTCCATCACATGATCGGGGCGAAAGAGTTGGCCATGATGAAACCAGGTGCGCATCTCATCAACATCGCCAGAGGAGGGCTGATCGATGAAGAGGCCTTGGTGGATGCCTTGGCCAGTGGGCATCTGGGTGGATTCGCCTTGGATGTGTTTGAAGGAGAACCCAAGATCAACCCGAAGCTCTTGACGCAAAAAAAAGTGGTCTTGACCCCGCATATTGCAAGCTCGACCCTTCAAACCCGTTTGAAGATGTCGAATTTAGCCGCTGACAATTTGATTTCATTCTTTGCTCACCGAAAGGCCATCACGCCTTTGAACCCTCAGGTGCTTGAATTTTGAACCTCCAAGCCGTGTTGGATGTCATCCTCAGTGTCTTGCCCATCGTGTCAGCGATGATGGTTCTTTATTTGATTTTGAAGCCCTCCAAGTCAAACCAAGATCAAGAGCTTTTGAAGCAACTCAAGGGATTTGAAGAAAAAATCGAAAAGCTCGAACGCGATGTCCGCTTTGAAGTCCATGAGTCTTCTCGCCTGTCAAGACAAGAGTTGACTCAAAATTTCACGCTCTTTCAAAACGGCCAGGCCGAGCAATTGAGTGTCTTGCAAAAGGGCTTGAGTGACTCACTGCACACACAAATTCACTCTCTGAGTCAGAGCAATTCTGAACGCATGTCCGAGGTCCGCTCCACTTTGGACCATCAACTCCAACAACTCCAATTCAACAACGCAGCCAAGCTCGATGAGATGAGAAAGACCGTGGATGAGAAGTTGCAATCCACCTTGGAGCTCAGGCTTTCGGAGAGTTTCAAACAAGTTGCAGACCGGCTCGACCAAGTCCACCAAGGTCTTGGGCACATGCAAACCTTGGCCAAAGGTGTGGGGGATTTGCAGCGTGTACTGACGAATGTGAAGTCTAGAGGCATTTTTGGTGAGGCCCAACTTGAGTCTTTGCTCGAACAAGTCTTGACCCAAGAGCAGTATGCCAAACAAGTCGAGACTCGCCCAAGAAGCAACCAACGGGTGGACTTTGCCATCAAATTTCCCGGTCGCGGGGAAGCCAGTGAAACCGTTTGGTTGCCCATTGACGCCAAGTTTCCTAGAGATGATTATGAAAGACTTCTGGACGCAAGAGACCAAGCCGATGTGCTGGCCGCTGAGTTGGCCAGCAAAGCTTTGGAAGTGCGCATCAAGGCCGAAGCCAAGAGCATTTCAGAAAACTATTTGGCGCCGCCCTTTACGACGGATTTTGCGATTCTTTTCCTGCCCGTGGAGGGCTTGTACGCTGAGGTGCTTCGCTTGCCTGGTCTGATGGACAGCTTGCAGCGAGAACACCGTGTGACCTTGGCTGGGCCGACAACACTTTTGGCCATGTTGAACAGCTTGCAAATGGGCTTCAGAACGTTGGCACTTGAGGAGCAAGCGTCTCAAGTGTGGCGAGTGCTTGGGGCTGTAAAAACCGAGTTTGAACGCTATGGGGAGTGGGTCTCCAAGGTCAGAGAGCAAGTGCAAAAGGCTGCAGACACCTTGGACAAAGCCGATACGCGGGGGCGGCAGATGAGGCGGGTTTTAAAAGGCGTAGAGTCCATACCAGATGTTGAAGCGGCGCTTCTCTTGCCCAGCAAAGAGGACGAAGAATGAAAGCGCAATTGATCCGTCTCATTTGTGCGCAGGTCTGTGTTCATGCTTGTATGACCGGTGTGCGCTTGGCTGGACCCTTGATGGCACTGAGGGATGGATCCTCTGCGCTAGAGGTGGGTGTGATGTTGGCCTTGTTCTCCGTGACACAGATTTTTTTGGCTCTGCCTGCAGGGCGGTTTGCCGATCGGCATGGTTTAAAGTTGCCCATGCTCATTGGCATGTGTGTGGCCAGTGCGGGTGCGGGCACGGCAGCGGTGTTTCAAAATTTTCCAGCCCTGTGCGTGGCTTCCTTGTTTGCAGGTGGTGCCACGGGGGCCACGATGATTTCCTTGCAGCGGCATGTGGGTCGCATCTCCAAGGACCACGCTGAACTGAAACTGGCGTTCAGTTGGCTGGCCATTGGACCGGCCATCTCCAACTTTATTGGCCCGTTTTGTGCGGGCATTTTGATCGATTATGTGAGCTTTCAGGCAGCCTTTGTTTTCTTGGCCATTTTGCCTTTGATGGCTTGGTTTGGTGTTCGTCATGAAATCTCTAAGCCCCCTCAAGAGGCGGCCCCAAGAGACCAAAATGAGTCGGTTTGGGATTTGCTAGGTATTCCCATGCTCAGACGCTTGTTGTATGTGAATTGGTTCATGTCATCTTGCTGGGACGTGCATACCTTTGTGGTGCCCTTGCTTGGGCATGAGCGGGGCATCAGTGCGTCTGCCCTTGGAACCATCATGGGTGTCTTTGCTTTGTGTGCTGCACTGATTCGGTTTGTCTTGCCCTCCATCGCCGAGCGTTTGACGGAGTGGCAAATCATGACCATCTCCATGTTCATGACAGGGGTCATGATGGGCATCTATCCCTTTTTGAACGCCGCTTGGATGATGGCGATTTGCTCTGGGGGCTTAGGTCTCTTTTTGGGTGCGGTCCAACCCATGCTCATGAGCACCATGCATCAAATCACGCCTGAACACCGGCAAGGAGAGGCCTTGGGGGTGCGCTTGATGATGGTCAATGCGTCAAGTGTCTTTATGCCCATGTTGTTTGGCATGGCCGGTACCTTGATCGGTGTCAAAGGATTGTTTTGGTGCGTCAGCGCTGCCGTGACCAGCGGTTCTAGATTGGCTTGGGGACTTCGTTCGGATAAAAATCTTTGATGATTTGCCATGCATCTTGCACATCATCGACGTAGTTGAAGTAGCGTAAATCTTCTTCGGACACTGCACCTTCTTCCACCAAAACCTCGGGGTGAAAGACCTTGTTCCAATAGTCCTTGCCAAACAAAATGATCGGCACGGGGCTGGATTTTTTGCATTGAATCAAGGTGAGGGTCTCAAAAAGCTCATCGAGCGTTCCAAATCCACCAGGAAAGGCGACAAGCGCTTTTGCCCTCATCATGAAATGCATCTTTCGAAGTGCAAAATAGTGAAATCTAAAGCTCAATTCTTTGGTGATGTAGGGGTTGGGCTCTTGCTCAAAGGGCAGAGCAATGTTCAATCCAACGCTCAAGCCACCAGCGTCGTGCGCGCCACGGTTGGCCGCTTCCATGATGCCTGGGCCGCCGCCGGTGCAGACAAAGAGACGGTCTTTCTCAGGCATGGTTTTGCATGCTTGCGTGATCAAACGGCCAAGCTCTCGGGCATGGTCGTAGTAAATGGAATTTTTGAGGATGGCCTTGGCTTTTTGGATGTCTTTGGCAAGACCTAAATCCGTTGCTTTTTGGAGTTGCGCAAGTGCAGTGGGTCGGTCACAAAACCGAGCGCTTCCAAAGATCACCACGGTGTGGTCAATGCCCATCTCTTGTTGTATCAGATCTGGCTTGAGCAATTCAAGTTGAATGCGAATACCGCGCGTTTCGCGTCGGGTCAGAAACTGTGGGTCAGCAAAAGCCAGTCGGTTGGAGTTTTGTGGCAACTCTTCTAGGTTGCGTGCTTGAACAAACGCTTCCCAATCTTGAAGCAATTGATGGCTATGGGCGTCGACAAGGGATTGCTTGGCTTCCATGAGGCTTGAGATGAAACCTATGAGGCGGGCGCAGCGCTTGGTCTTTAGACCCTACGACGGTATTCTGCCGTTCGAGTGTCGATTTCAATGCGGTCGCCTTGAGCCACAAAAATAGGAACAGGCACTTCAAAACCCGTTGAAATTTTTGCGGGTTTTAAAACTTTACCAGAGGTGTCACCCTTGACGGCAGGCTCAGTCCAAGTGACCTCTCTCTCAACGGAGGTGGGCAACTCCACAGAGATGGCCTTGCCGTCGTAGAAAACCACTTCAGCACTCATCCCATCTTCCAGATAGTTCAAGGCATCCCCCATGTTTTCGTTTTCAACCTCATATTGGTTGAAATCTGCATCCATCCAAACGTACATGGGATCGGCAAAATAAGAATAGGTGCATTCTTTTTTGTCCAAAATCACTTGGTCCATTTTGTCGTCTGCTTTGAAGACCACCTCGGTGCCGAAATTGCTGAGCAAGCTTTTGAGCTTCATGCGAACCGTCGCTGAGTTTCTGCCACCACGTGCATATTCGGCACGCAAAACAACCATGGGATCTTTGCCGTGCATGATGACGTTGCCTGGGCGGATTTCTTGAGCGATTTTCATAAATAATTGGACGTTGGGTCAAACATAAATAGACAGTTGAGGGATTCTTACGCAGCGTTTTGCATTGTGGGCTTTTCCTCAGATATCTTTCCATTTTAACATGCTTCATGCATCTAACTGGCTACGAGCTTGGCAAAAACAGATCATTAGGATTCTTTTTAGTGATCCATAGGCCAGATTCAAGCCTGTTTGAGGCTTAAAAATTCACTCAATTGGATGGCCAGGTCAGTTCTGCCATTGAGCTCTCTTGCCACTTGGCGGCTCCATTGCGCCCATGCACCAAGCAGCTCCTCAGACAGCCTTGGAAACTGAGCATCTTCAAATTCGTTCCAAACCATGAACGCCTGTTTCAAGGAGTCGGGTGCTTCAAATCGATTCAAAAAGGCATTTATTTTTTTGAAATGTACGCCATCGTCTTGGGGGTAAATTTGCCAAACAAAGGGTTTCTCAGCCCATATCGCTCTGACCCAGGAGTCCTCGCCACGAACAAAGTTCAGGTCACTGCTTTGCAGCAAAGCGTCAAAGCCAGCATGGTCAACATGCTCTAAGAATTCGATGCTCATTTTTTTGATGTGCACTTGAGGCGATTGTGTCGTTGCTTGCTGGCCCAATAGTTCAGGGGACTTGAGCACAGATCTGGTAAAGACTGAGCTTCTCCCAGCGCTGATCTTCAAATGAACCGATCGTTGCGAGCGACTCAGTTGTAACAACAAATCTTTCAAGGCACGTGGTTCATAGCTGAAGACAAAAACACGCAAACTCGCTTGTGCAGGCCATGTCAAGGCCTGTGCTGAAGGCTCATGGACGGCTTCATTGGATAGGAGAAAGCTTGGCACATGCTTTTTCAGTAGCCCACCAGTTTGCGTTGTAAACCCAGGGTAAAAAAACCATTTGGTCATGCCGCTCGCTGCCCCTTGCAGCACTGGTGAGGCCAGTTTGTGCATTCTGTTGGGGTAATCCTCTGCACTCAAGTATTCCAAATTGATCCAAGTCCACACCCAAGCCGGGGACTTTTCACCTTGAGGTTCGGGTGCGAGCACATTGTGCAGGTAAACATTTGGAAGTTCACAACCAAAAGCCTCTATGACGCAATGGGGTCTTTGCCAACCGCAAGCCTCCCAGGACGCTAAAGAATCGTCGCTTGGCCAAGGCAACACCCGCAATGAGGCATGGTCTTGGTGATGGGGCGCCATCCAAGTCAAGGCAGAGGCGTCGTCCACATAAAGTCTCACGTGGTGCCCCAAGGCCACCAAATGCCGGCTCAGCCTCCAGCAAACGCCCAGGTCACCATGGTTGTCAACAACTTGACAGAAAATATCCCATAAAAAGGGGGTGTTCTTCATAAAGGGGCTAGGGCTTGGAGACGAGACTTAAAAAAGCAAGGCGCTTACTCTGAGTGGCCGTGTTTCGTGTAGGATCCATCAAAAGTATACAGCCCTTGGCCTTGCATGCAGCTTCAAGTCTGGCCCAACGAGTATGACCGAAAAATCCTTGAAACCCCCAAGCTCCCAGCATTCCAAAGATCAGCAAGATCCCCATGGTCAAGAAGCCGTGCATGTATTTTCCGAGCAGCTCTTGTCCGACGTGAGCGCTTTGCCCGCGCTGCCTGGGGTTTATCGTTATTTTGATGAGCAAGATCAGGTGCTGTACGTTGGCAAAGCCAACAGTTTGAAAAAGCGAGTCTCTAGCTATTTTCAAAAAAACCACGGCGGCACGCGAATTGGTCACATGGTCAAAAAAATCCATCGCATGGAAACCACGGTGGTTCGCTCCGAGGCAGAGGCTTTGATTCTTGAGAACAATCTGATCAAGACCTTAAAGCCCAAATACAACATCCTCTTTAGAGACGATAAAAGTTATCCTTATCTGAAGATCACCAAGCCCCAAGTCAATTTAAAGAGACCGCTTGAGTCCCAAGAAGAGAAGCAGCTGTCCAGCCAGGCGGCCAACCCCAGTGCTCAAGAGATTTCACGGGTGATTTATTATCGTGGCGCCGTCGATGCCAAGCATGAGTACTTTGGCCCCTATCCCAGTGTTTGGGCCGTGAGAGAGGCCATCTGGCTCATGCAAAAGGTTTTTCGATTGAGAACCTGTGAAGACAGCGTTTTTAACCATCGCAATCGACCTTGTTTGTTGTATCAAATCAAGCGCTGTTCGGCCCCATGTGTTGGCCTGGTGAGTGTTGAGAAATACAACCAGGATGTGAAAAATGCGGCAGCGCTGTTACGCGGTGAGACCCAGCAAGTGATCCAAGAGCTTGAAGCCAAGATGACGGCCCATGCAGAAAAACTTGAGTTTGAATTGGCCGCGGAACTGCGCAACCAAATCAGCGCCTTGTCCAAAGTCTTGCACCAACAAGCCGTGGAAACAGCCGGAGACCAGGACGTGGACATCTTGTCGGTACAACTTCAAGGTGGCAAGGCCTGTGTCAACTTGGCCATGGTCAGGGGCGGCAGGCACTTGGGGGACCGTCCCTATTTCCCAATGCATGTTGAGCAAGCTGAGGCGCCTGAAGTCTTAGAAGCCTTTTTGACGCAACATTATTTGGACATCAAAGTGCCGCCCACTTTGATTGCCAGTCACAAAGTCCCTGCAGAGCTGATCAAAGTCTTGAGTCTTCAATCGGGCGTCAAGATCCAATTCATCTCGCAACCTCAGGGGCAGAGAAAAGTCTGGCTTGAAATGGCTGTACAAAACGCTCAAATTCAATTGACCCGTTTGCTCGCAGAGGAGGGCTCTCAAAAAGCCAGAACCCGCGCTTTGGTGGACGCTTTGGATTTGGCTGTGGAGGACATGGAGGCGTTTCGAATCGAATGCTTTGACATCTCGCACACCTCGGGTGAGGCAACCCAGGCGTCATGCGTGGTGTTTCATCACCATAAAATGCAAGGTGCCGAATACCGGCGCTACAACATCGAGGGTGTTAAAGGTGGGGACGATTACGCTGCCATGCGGCAAGTCTTGGACAGGCGCTACAGCAAAGTGGCCGAGAGCGTGCGCCTAGGGGAGGGCAAGATGCCAGACTTGGTCCTGGTCGACGGTGGTAAAGGACAAATCGGTGTGGCGCGCGAGGTCTTTGATGCCCTTGGGCTGGATATTTCAAGGCTGGTTGGTGTGGAAAAGGGCGAGGGCCGTAAGGTGGGATTGGAGGAGTTGGTCTTCGCCGATGGCCGAGACAAAGTCTCTTTGCCAGCGGACTCGGCAGCCTTGATGTTGGTGGCTCAAATCAGAGATGAGGCCCACCGGTTTGCCATCACGGGCATGAGAGCGCAAAGAGCACGCGTTCGAATTGGCGCCAGCAAGATCGAGGACATTGCTGGGGTGGGGCCTAAAAAGCGAGCCAAACTTTTGCAGCGCTTTGGAGGCGTCAAAGGCATCGCGCAAGCCAGTGTGCAAGACTTGATGTCGGTCGATGGGATTTCAGAAGAGTTGGCTGATGCCATCTACAAAGCCTTGCGCTGATCGCAGCTGTCCCCTGAATCACCCAGGTTTGATCACCGTCAAGAGTCGGTCAAGCCCCCCTTCTTCAATCGAAATCATCGCCTGCGAGCGAACGGCGGGTTTGGCGTGAAAGGCCACACTCAAGCCTCCAGCGTCCTTGCAGGCATGCATCATGGGCAGGTCGTTGGCACCATCGCCGACGGCAATTGCTTGGGCCGCTGTGACGCCCAGACGCTTGCAGGTTTGCAGCAGCATGTTCTTTTTTTCTTCCCCATCGCAGATGT
>JBAXNB010000057.1:0-13087 GCA_037134015.1 Betaproteobacteria bacterium
GGGTGCGCTTGGTGAGTTATGCCATGCATTGGATCAAGGCTGAAATACACGAATACATCTTGAAAAACTGGCGCATGGTCAAAGTGGCCACCACCAAGTCCCAACGCAAGCTTTTTTTCAATCTTCGTTCCATGAAACAAGGCTTCAAAGCCGACACCGAAGACAGCAACGCTCATCGCTTGAACCTCTCCGAGTCTCAAATTGAACAAGTTGCCAAGGATTTGAACGTCAAACGTGAAGAGGTCATGGAGATGGAGACTCGCCTGAGTGGCGCAGACATCATGCTCGACCCCGCTCCCAATGAGGACGGAGACGAGACCTATGGCCCCATCTCCTATTTGAGCGACCTCAATCACGAGCCCACGGCCATGATCGAATCACATCAACGCGATATGCTCTCGAGCGATGGTTTGAGCCTAGCGCTTGAGGCGCTCGACCCAAGGTCACGCAGAATCGTGCAAGAGCGCTGGCTCAATGTCAAAGACGACGGCAGTGGTGGCATGACCTTGCACGATTTGGCAGCAGAGTTTGGCGTGAGCGCTGAGCGCATTCGTCAAATTGAGACCGCCGCCATGAAAAAGATGAAAGAGTCTCTCTTAGAGTTCTCTTGATAGAGCGCAAGGTCTCTGCTCAGGGTGAGCGACCAAGCTTGGGCGTCAAAAGAGATGCCGAGCGCGTGGGATGGGCGTTGGTAGCCCAAGGCTTGCCGCCCTCCCCGCTCATCAGGTTTGTGCAAGCAGTGTTTTGAGATCTTGCAGCAAACTGCTCTGTGGTGTTCCGTACCGCACAAACAAACGCAACTTGCTGTGGGTGTCGTAGACATAAAACCCAGCTGTGTGCTCAACACCGTAACTCGTGGGCGTTGGGCCAGGGGTCTTTTGATAAAACACCTTGAAGTCTTTGGCGGCTTGTTTGAGTTGCTCCGCTCCTAAGCTCACGCCCGAAAAGTCTTCGCCAAAATTGGCCATGTAGGCATCAAGCACCTCTTGCGTATCGCGCTCTGGGTCAACACTCACAAAAAGTGCCTTCACCTTTTGGCCTTGTTCGCCCAACTCGGCCTTGATGGCTTTGAGCTCAGACAGCGAGCTTGGACACACATCGGGGCATTGTGTATAACCAAAAAAAACCAACACCACTTGCCCCTTGTAAGCTTGCAATTGATGGACCGCGCCCGTGCGATCTTGCCAGGTCAAATCCCGCGCGTAATCGGCCCCCGTGATGTCCACCGAATTGAAACTCACCGAGCTCTGCGAGCACGACAAGACACCTAGCACGCCAATGAGCAGCACACCTCTTTTAAATCCAGCGCACAAGCTCGAGATCAAATTGAAAGTCTTCAAAGCAGGCTCACCTATAGATAGTGGTCAATTAAAAAAGCAGCAAACAGCAAACTCAAATGGATCAGCGAAAACTTGAACGTGGCACGGGCCAACTCATCGGAGTATTCACGCCACAATCGGTAGGCATAAGCGCAAAAGACCAAACTCAACATCACCGCGCTCACCAGATAGAACCATCCGCTCATTTGGTAAATGAAGGGCAACAAACACGACGCAAACAAGACGATCGTGTAGAGCAATATTTGCAATCGGGTGAACTCGTTGCCGTGTGTCACGGGGAGCATGGGCAGACCTGATTTTCTGTAATCCTCAACACGGTAAAGCGCCAAGGCCCAAAAATGAGGAGGGGTCCATAAAAAAATGATCAAAAACAAAATCAGCGCCTCCGGCCCCACCTCACCCGTCATCGCCGCCCAACCCAGCACCGGCGGCATCGCACCCGAGGCACCCCCAATCACAATGTTTTGCGGGGTCAAGGGCTTTAAGATCACGGTGTAGACCACCGCATAACCCACAAAGGTCGCAAAAGTCAGCCACATGGTCAAGGGGTTCACCATCTCATACAGAACAAAGGACCCGGCAGTACAGAGGAGCGTCGAAAACAAGAAAGCCTCCGTGTCCGTCAACTCGCCCTTGGCTGTGGGTCTCCAAGAGGTGCGCTTCATCAAGGCATCGATTCTTTTTTCGACCAAACAGTTGAACACCGCTGCTGCGGCAGCGACCAACCAGATCCCCACACAGGCGAAGCCAGCCAGCTTCAGATCTTGTAAATTAGGAAGTCCTGGTATGGCCAAAACCATGCCAATCAACGCACAAAAAACAATCAATTGAATGACCCGAGGCTTGGTCAATGCATTGAATTGTCGCCATCTCGGCAAAATATCGTATCCCAGAGTGCTCATGCCATGTCTTTGATCGGTTGGTTTGTAAAAATTTGAAGACTAAGCCTCAAGGCTGCGGTCTTTCATGGACCCAGAACGCTTAGCGCTTCGATCTTGAAGATAATGCAGTGAACTCCACATCAAAGTGATCACCAAACCACTTGCACCTGCTACATGTAGGATAGCACCAATCATGGGCCAGCCCAAGACCACGTTGGACAAGCCTGTCAACAACTGCAACAACAAGAGACCACTCAAGGCCAGACCCAGTCGTGTGCGACCTGACTTGAACAACTTCATGCTGAGCATCCCTAGCACCCCAAAGACCAAGTAAGCCGTCAAGCGGTGTACATAATGAATGGCCGTCAAGGCCTGGAAAACCAAGGGCTCTTGAGCTGAGGTCAGCCCCAAGGGTCGCCAAAGCTCAAAGCCTTGAGCAAAGTCCATCTGAGGCCACCAACTCTCTTGACACATGGGAAAGGTTTGACAAGCCAGGACCGCGTAATTGGTACTGACCCAAGCGCCAAGGGCCAATTGAAGCACTAGCACACATGCACCCCACGTCAACCAAGGCCCCAAGGCGAATGTTTTGATATTTTCAAGCGCATTGGGGTCTACATCTACATGGCCTGTCTTCACGGCCTCTTGATCCGCACTTGCCTTGGGCCAAGCACCATAAGCATGCCACTGCGCCACCAAGAGCGCCAACAGCACCATGCCCCCAAGCAAGTGCAAGCTCACGATCGCGGGCCACAACTTGCTCGTGACCGTCAAGGCCCGAAAAGCCCCTTGCAAGATCACCCAGATCAGCGATGCGCTCGCACACCACAACTCAACTCGCTTGCTCTCATGCTTCAAAGCGCTCTTGAGTTCCTTGATGTGCATGCGCCAAGTCTCCACGCACAAAATTAAAATCAAAAAACCCACCGTCATCGCCGCATAGCGATGGATCATCTCAATCCAAGCTTTGGTCAAACTCACTGGTCCTTGTGGCATCGTTTGGTGAGCAGCAGCAATATCAAGACCCGCACCAATGGGAGAGACGAAACCATAACAACCCGGCCAATCTGGGCATCCCAGGCCTGAATCGCTCAAACGCGTAAAAGAGCCAAACAAGACCAAGTCAAAACATAAAAATAAAGTCAGGCCACACAACCTTCTCAAGTGTTGTTGTCGGCTTTCTTCGGCGGCACCTCTAAGCCAGACCCAGCAAAGCAGTCCCACACCCAGGACCAAGCCCAAACAAAGCATGGGCACACTCGGTCTCAAATCAAAGCCATTGCTCCACTTCATCATCGCCCCGCCTTGTCCCAGCTCGCAGAGGCTTTCAGCAGCTTGTCGATATCTTTCTTGATGTTCATGGTCGACTCACGGTCCTTTGGAGCCTTGAACCGCTCCATCAATTGTCCCATCGGGTCCACCAAGTAAAAGTAGTCCTCCAATTGATCGCCCCCTTTGCTCGCTGGTCCCTCGGTTGCGTTCAAGAGCCACGTTTTCAAAGCATCTTGCGAAACGCGAAGCACCCGAGCTTGAGCCAAACCCGGCTTGATCACGTTGTCAATGGGCGCTTGATCCTTGATCAACCAAACCCAGTCCACGCGGTCTTGCTCCTTGCCCAAAGAGACGATCAATTGTCTTTGTAGGTAGAGCCGATCTTGACACGCCTGGGGACATGCCCCGGAGTCCACGCTGATCAAAAGCCACTGCCCCTTTAAACTCAACAAGTCCACGAGCGCTCCATCTTCTTGAGCGGCCTTGAGCTCTGGCAAGCCTCTCATCGGCTCGATGAGCTCACCGTGCACAGAGCGCGCTTGGGGCTTGATCACGTAGTAAGTCAAGTACGACATGATCACAGGAGCGGCACAAACCATCAAGACCATCCACACCACCCATCGCGAACCCTTTCGCTCTATGTGTTCGCCTTGACCGATCAAGTCTGGCAACTCATGCACACTCATGGACAGAGGTTGATCAGGTGTTTTTTGGGGGGTGTCTTTTTGCATCGCGCTTAGGTTGAATGATTTGATACCAAATGTACAGAGCTGCCATCATGAGCGACATGGCGAACCATTGCACGGTGTAGCCTACGTTTTTATAGGCGGTGCTCGCAGGAACTGCCCAGTCCCTTAAAAGGCCTTGTGAATTAGAACCGATTTGAATCACATGACCCATCAGTTTTAAGCCTCTTTCCTTGGCAAAGGCATGGATCTCAACATTTTGTCGAATATGCAAAGACCTTGCATCTTCAATAGATTTAAAACCCTCTTGCTGCGGTTCACCCAAATCAAACATCTGACTGGGTCCCTCGCTGATGCGCACCTCTATCGACTCTTCACCCAATGGCGTCTCAAAGGGTGGAAGTTGCATTCGATCATAAGCGTTTCTAGGGATCCACCCACGTTGCACCAAAACGCTCTCAGACGCATTGAGCTTAAAAGGTGTGATCACCCAAAAACCGGCCTGCGAATTCATCGGGCGGTTGTCTAAAAAAAGCGTCTCCTCTGGCATCCATGTGCCCTGAAGCATGACTCGGCGATGAAGCGCTTGCAGTGGATCAGAAAGGGCCAAATAAGCCTCTTGGGTGAGCGCAGGCAAGGTGCGCATTTGTTCAACACTTTCCTCAAGTGCCCACTTGTGCTGGGCCCTTGACCATTGCCAAACCCCAAGAGAGGCAGTCAAGGCCATGCAAGCAATCGTCACAATCAATACAATGAGACCCTTGAACTTGAACGAAATAGACAGCAATTTCAATCGCATCTTCTTAAAGGTATAAACGGCCCATGATCTTTATCGTTACTTTGGCTTTCATTGCCATCATCGCAAGCCTTGGCTTGGCCATGTATTACATGCTCAAGGGCGGCAAAGGCGGCAAGGGCGGCAAAATCCCAGCCAACAGCATGTCCAAGGCCTTGGCACTTCGGGTGATTTTGTCGATTGCACTTTTCCTTTGCATATTGATCAGCTGGAAGTTGGGCTTGATCGAACCCACTGGCATCAAGCCAGGACAATAGCAAGGGTAGCGCAAAGCCAAGTCAGGACAAGCCCCAAGCAACGACCTCAAGAAAAAAAGGTCTTGGTGAACAACACAAAGACCTTTTTTAAAGCTTGGGCCTTGTGCCCACCCTTTGTCAACAAAGAGTGCGCTTGCACACCCTCAGGTCCAATAGACCAAAATGTACAAACCCAACCACACCACATCCACAAAGTGCCAATACCATGCAGCACCTTCAAAGCCGAAATGCTTGTCTGACGTGAAGTGACCCTTTTGCAAACGCAAGGTGATGACCGTCAACATCAACATCCCTAAGAAGACGTGAAAGCCATGAAAGCCCGTCAACATAAAGAAGGTAGAACCATAAATGCCCGATGAAAGCTTCAAGTTCATTTCGGTATAAGCGTGATGGTATTCATAGCCTTGAACACACAAAAAAACAATTCCCAGCAAGACCGTGCACCACATGAACAAAATCGTTTTAGCACGGTCCGATGCAAGCAATGCATGGTGAGCGATCGTTAACGTTACACCTGAGGACAACAACAAGGCGGTGTTGACCGTTGGCAACCAAAAGGGTGTCATGGTCTCAAAAGCCTCGATGGTACCTGCTGGGGAGGTGGTCGCACCAGCAGCGATGGTCGGCCAAACAGCCTTGAAGTCAGGCCAAATCACCGCATGGTCCAAGTTACCCAGCATCGGTACAGAGTGCGAGCGCGCCCACCACAAGGCCGAGAAAAAGGCACCAAAGAACATCACCTCTGAGAAGATGAACCAACTCATGCTCCAGCGAAATGACAAGTCAACCTTGTAGCCATATTGTCCAGTCTCGCTCTCGTGAACAGCGTCCCTGAACCACTGGTACAAGACAAAGAGCCAAAAAAACAAACCAAAAAACAAGGCATATCGACCCCAGTCTTGGCCATTGACCCATTGGGACGCACCCAAAATCACAAAAAACAAACCCAAAGCCGCCATGGCAGGATGGCGTGAAGGCTCGGGCACATAGTAATAAGGCGTTTGCCCATCGGTTGCAGAACTCATCTCAACTCCTTTTTCATCATTTCGTAACCACCACATTGACGATGACCATCAACAAAGCGACAAATAAAAAACATGCAGCCACACCCACCACCAAAATATGAAGGGGTGTGATGCGGACCGTGTCCTCCTTGAACTCACTGCCTTTTCTGATCCCCAAAAAGGACCATGAAACCGCCACGATGGTTCTCCACGTCGTGCTTTGACCAATGGTCTTGAACACGTTCATAAGAAACCACCTGTGTTGCCAGAAGTCAAAAGGGACGTCTGAGGTGCAGGAGGTGTTTTAGAACCCACCTCAAAGAAGGTGTAGGACAAGGTGATGGTCGACACATCTTTGGATAGCTTTTTATCAATCACAAAGACGACAGGCCAAGATTTCTTTTCACCTGGGGCCAGCGTGTATTGGTTGAAACAAAAGCACTCCAACTTGTTAAAGTGTGAGGCCGCCTGGTTGGGCGCATAACTGGGAATGGCCTGCGCTGACATGACCCGATTTTGTACGTTTTGAAACTCGTAGACGACCGTTGTCAACTCACCAGGATGGACTTGAACAGAACTTTTCTCAGGCTTGAAGTGCCAAGGCCCACGAGCATTGGCATCAAATTCAACGGTGATGGTTCTGCTCAAATCAATTTGTGTGTTGTCAGCCAAGCGTCTTTTGGCATCCTCCCCTTTGGAGGTGTCACTTTCACCCAAGGCCAAAATATTGATGCCCGTCATCTCACAGATGGCCTTGTACATCGGCACCAAAGCATAGCCAAAAGCAAACATACCCAAGGCGACCACCGCCAACTTTTTGAGCATCAGTATGTTGTCTTGATTGGGCATGTAACTAGGACTTTTAGTGGATCAACTCATTGACCCGTGAGCAGCAGCATTTTGACCAAGAAGCCAAAGAAGAACACCAAAGCAACCGAGGCCAAAATCAGACCCAGTCTGAGATTTTGTTTTTTTTGTTCTGGTGTCATGGCTTTGGCTCAGGTTCAATCAAGCCACAATTCTTGTTGCCGTCGCATCCAACCTGGGAGGCGTCTCAAACGTGTGGAATGGCGCAGGAGATGGGACTTCCCACTCCAAACCTTCTGCATGGTCCCAAGGACGCTGAGCTGCATGCTCGCCTTTGCCCATCATCACGGGCAGCACCACAAAGATGAAGAAATACAGCTGCGCCAGACCAAAGGTGAAAGCACCCATGGAAGCCAACATGTTGAAATCAGTGAACTGCATGGGGTAATCGGCGTAGCGTCTTGGCATCCCAGCCAATCCTAAAAAGTGCATGGGGAAAAACGTGACGTTGAAAGAAATCAGGGTCCACCAAAAGTGAATCTTTCCACGCGTTTCGTTGTACATGAAACCAGTCCACTTGGGTGACCAGTAGTAAAAACCTGCGAACATGGCAAACAATGAACCGGCCACCAACACGTAATGGAAGTGAGCCACCACGTAGTAGGTGTCTTGAAGTTGCGTGTCAATGGGCGCCATGGAGAGGATCAAGCCCGTGAATCCACCCATGGTGAACACAAAAATAAATCCTATGGAGAAGAGCATCGGCGTCTCAAAGCTCATAGAGCCCTTCCACATCGTGGCCACCCAGTTGAACACCTTCACGCCCGTTGGCACAGAGATCAACATCGTTGCATACATGAAGAACAACTGACCCGTCACCGGCATGCCTGTGGCGTACATGTGGTGTGCCCAAACAATGAAGGACAAAATCGCAATGGAGGCAGTGGCATACACCATGGAGGCATAGCCAAAGAGTCTCTTGCGCGCAAAAGCTGGCACGATCTGGCTGATGATGCCAAAGGCGGGCAAAATCATGATGTACACCTCAGGGTGTCCAAAGAACCAAAAGATGTGTTGGTACATGACGGGGTCGCCGCCACCCGCAGGGTTGAAGAAGGTGGTTCCGAAATGACGGTCCGTCAAGGTCATGGTGATTGCACCTGCAAGCACGGGCATCACCGCAATCAACAAGTAGGCGGTGATCAACCAAGTCCAGACAAACATGGGCATTTTCATGAGCGGCATGTCAGGAGAGCGCATGTTCAAAATGGTCACGATGATGTTGATCGAACCCATGATGGAGGAGGCACCCAAAATATGCAGCGCAAAAATGCCTGAGTCCATGGATGGGCCCATTTGCAGCGTCAAAGGCGCATACAAAGTCCAACCGGCCGCAGGTGCACCACCTGGCAAGAAAAAGGAACTTGCAAGCATGGCCGCCGCAGGAATCATCAACCAAAAGCTGAAATTGTTCATCCTTGCAAAGGCCATGTCGGCCGCACCAATTTGCAGAGGAATCATCCAGTTGGCAAAGCCAACGAAAGCCGGCATGATGGCACCAAACACCATGATCAAGCCGTGCATGGTGGTCAATTGATTAAAGAGCTCGGGGTTGACAAACTGCAGTCCTGGCTGAAAGAGTTCTGCTCGGATGGCAAGGGCCAAGACGCCTCCCAACATCAACATCGCGAAAGCAAACAACAAATACAGGGTTCCGATGTCTTTGTGATTGGTTGCAAAAACCCATCTGCGCCAACCGTGAGGAGCACCATGGTGATCATCGTGGTGATCGACAAGAGAGTGATCATGTGGATGTAATACTGCGCTCATGCTAAGTTCCTTTGATCTAAGGTTTTATGGAATCGATTATTTACGAAGGGCCAACACTTCGGAGGGCTGAACCAGTTGACCCGTGTGATTGGACCAGTTGTTTTTGGTGAAACTGATGACAGCCGCAAGATCGGTGTCACTGAGTTGTTTCCATGAAGGCATGGCCCCATTGTTTTGACCGGCCAACAAGATAGCAATCTGCTTGGACTTGTCCGCATTCAACACCACAGCCGCACCATCCAAAGGCTTGATGGCTCCACCGCCCTTGCCATTGGCTTGGTGACAAGCCAAACAATTGGCAGCGTACACCTTCTCTCCTCTTTTCAAGAGGTCATCCAAAGCCCAAACCTTAGAGGGGTCGTCTTGCAAGGCGGCCATTTTTGCTTGAGCCTCTTTGGCCCAAACAGCATAATCTTCTGCACTGAGAACTTTCACATGAATGGGCATGTACGCATGCTCTTTGCCACACAACTCTTGGCACTGACCATAAAAGTCCCCGGTCCTCTCGGCCCTGAACCATGTGTCTCTGACAAAGCCCGGAATCGCATCTTGCTTGATGCCAAATGAGGGAACTGAAAAAGCGTGAATCACATCCACGGCCGTGGTGATGATTCTGATTTTTTTGTCCACAGGCACAACCAACGGGTTGTCAACCTTTAGCAAATAGTTGTCAATCGATACACCGACTGCGCCGCTGTTGGAGAGCTCGCGGTGCTCGTTGCTCAAGGTGGACAAGAAAGAGACGCCCTCTCCCTCGCCTTTCAAATAGTCATAACCCCACTTCCACTGGTAGCCCGTGGCCTTGATGGTCAAATCCGCATTGGACGTGTCCTTGGCAGCCACAACCGCCTTCGTAGCAGGCAAGGCCATCAAAATCACAATGATGAAAGGAATCACTGTCCATGCGATCTCAACTTTGACAGACTCATGAAAGGAAGCTGCGGGATGACCCAAAGACTTTCTGTGCTTCAAAATGGAGTAGAACATCACGCCAAAAACCGCCAAAAAGATGACTGTACAGATGATCAACATGAACCAATGAAGCCAAGCCTGCTCTGCAGCAATTTTGGTAGCTGCAGGCTGTAAATTCAACTGCCTGACAGCTGGCCCACCCACCAAGTCATTGACAGCCCAAGCCGCTTGACTGAACCAAACACCAGAGACGAGCCCAGCAAGGCTGAGTTTTTGAATCAAATTTTTCATCTTCATCTTTAAATTGCCTAAAAAAAACGGCCGTAAAGCGAAAGACCTCTGAGCGGTCTGCCGCTTACAAGTCATCTGCTCGAAAACCCTGTGATTGTAACAAGGCAATGCTGAAATAAAACTGACAGCCAAGCCCTAAATCCTCACTTTGAACATTTTTATTCAAATATTCAATTGGCTTTGCTTAAAAAATAAGCAACTCTTACACGCCTTTGACTAGCGCGCAGGCCTATTTTTAAGTTGCGCCTTCATGTCATGTAAAGACACTTGTACTTCCTTGGCCATCAAGGCCTTGGGGCTGGCTTTGAACGCATGGCCATAGATGATCTCAAAGCTCAATGTCAGGCGTCCGCCGGCCTTCAGGCGCTCTTGCTCTAAAGCAACACGCAAGACTTTCAACCAAGATGGGGTTCGCAAAGACCCCAGACGGGCTGGGTTTAAGTTTCGGCCTAACAATCTCAAATCTGACAACAACACATCCACCTTGTCATAGGTCAAGCTCACATACTCCATGTCCATGACCGGGTCGGACAAACCGTTTTGTACCAACAAATCCCCCCAGTCGTGCATGTCAACCAAGGGGTGCATGGCTTGAGGCCACCCCAAGTTCGCATACAAAGACCTCAATTCCTTCAAGGTGTCTGGCCCCCAGCAAGAAAACACAGCCACCCCCTGAGGCCTGAGCAAGCGGGACCAAGTTTTGATGACCTCAATGGGGTCAAACTCGTTGTGCAGTCCCAAATGGGACCAAATCAAATCCATCGAGTCGGGCGTGAAGTCAAGAAGGGGCTGAGCTTGGCTTGAATGGCTCAGAGACAAAAACCGTTTGCTCCATTGCCAGAGACTTTGAGGCTTTTGAGCTTTCAAGACAACGTGTCTTGCCAATGGACTTTCCTGCCAAAAATGACTTCTTGACTTTGGAAACCGCAGGCTCAATTCACGCATGGACGTTGAGCCCCCTGACAAGGGGCGCCAAGCCATCCAGTCTTTGGGATTTAAAATCATGGCCTGCAGATGCTCTAAGAGACGACGGCTGACTTCATCGCGCAAGGGGTGAGCGTGAGTGAATTGCTCCATGCTTTTGGCTTCCAGCCAAAGCCTTGATGCTTCAGGGTCAATGCGTTCGTTGGGGGTCAATGCAATTCTCACTCAAAGTTAAATCGACCAGTCACTGTCACACGGTCCTTCGCGGCACATGACAGAGTTATCATGGCAGCTTATGTTCCAAATTATCCTCTACCAACCGGAGATCCCGCCCAATACGGGCAACATCATTCGATTGGCCGCCAACACTGGCTCAAAACTGCATCTCATCGAACCCCTTGGCTTTACCATGGAAGACAAATTGATGAGGCGCGCGGGACTCGATTACCACGAATATGCCGACGTACAAAGGTACCCCAGTTGGGACACGTTTTTAGAGCAACAATCCCCCAAGGCATCTCGCTTGTTTGCGTTGAGCACCAAAGGCGTGTCCTACGTTCATGAAACAGATTTTTTACCTGGGGATTGGTTGCTTTTTGGACAAGAAACAAGTGGCTTACCGACCCATATCAGAGAACAATTCGATCACTCGCATTTGCTGCGACTCAAAATGATGAATGGGCAAAGAAGCCTCAACCTGTCCAATACCGTCGCCATTGTTGTGTACGAGGCCTGGAGGCAACAAAACTTCAGCGGCGCCATTTAAAAAAAGCACTCAGCATTCAAGCATAGTGGCGCAACACACTTTCAGCAACGCACACGGGTTTGTCATGGCTCTCTCTTTTTAATTCCACGTGCCAGGTCGTTTGGATGCCTTTGGGCTCTTCAATGAGGTTGGCACCGATCAGTGCGAAGGACGCCTTGATGCGACTGTTGACAGGAAGAACATCGGTGAACCTCACCTTGTTCAATCCATAATTGATCGCCATGGAGCACATTTGAAACTTGATCGATTGCTCAAAGAGTTTCGGCACCATGGACAAACTCAGAAAACCATGCGCGATGGTGGTCTTGAAGGGCCCTTGGGACGCTCTAATTGGATCTGAATGGATCCATTGGCGATCTTCGGTGGCGCTTGCAAACAGATCGATGCGCTCTTGTGTGATCTGAACCCAATCGCTTTGAGCCACCTCTTGCCCCACCAAGTCCATCACCGATTCAAAAGTCTCAAAAAGCAGCACTTCAAACACCCCTTTTCATTCAACGCTTGCTCGAACACCTCAAGCGCCAAAAGCATCCCAAATGAGTTTGCAACCCGTTAGAAACATCCCAACATGGACCAATTTAAAAAACAAATCGGGTTTCATTTTCTTGGCCCATCGGATGCCCAACCACACCCCGATCGGTGCAAAGGGTAGCAACGTCAAGGACGTCATCATGTTTTGCGTGTCCAGCAGTCCCAACAAGGAATACGGCAACCACTTGGACAAATTCACAAAGGTAAAGAGAACCGCCAACGTGGCAGCAAATCGCATCGGCGCCAAATTCAGAGGCAACATGTAGGCATTGATGGGCGGGCCACCGGCATGGGCCAAGAAACTCGTGAAACCCGAGGTGATGGTCAACAAAATACCAGTGCGCTTGCTTGGTGAGGAGAAAAATCTAGATTTGGGAAAGAAAACGCGTTGCGCCAGAAAAAGCAAGGTACAAATGCCAACGATGCCAGACACCCACCTCGCGTCAAGCGTTTTGAACGACAAATACCCCAAGAACACCCCAAAGATGGACCAAGGGATCAACCACTTCAAAAGCTCTTTGTCAAAATCTTTTCTAAAAGCGTGCAAGCTCAAGAGATCGAGCACCAACAAAACAGGCATCAAAATGGCCGCGGCCGATGGAACGCTCACCATCATCGCCATCAAGGGTACCGCAATCGAACCTAGGCCTGAACCAAAGCCACTCTTGCTGATGCCCAAGATAACGACAGCGGGGATGGCCACCCCATAAAACCAGGGGTCCACCAAGGGCCAAACTGTCAAAATATCAGCTTAAAGAACTTGACAAGCTTCGTCAAAACTCAATCTTGG
>JBAXNB010000058.1:0-13018 GCA_037134015.1 Betaproteobacteria bacterium
GTACTTGGCTACGAACCAAGGGGTCGTGGGTTCGAATCCTGCCAGCCGCACCATTTACACCAAGGCCTTGATTTATCAGGGCTTTTTTTCGTGCAAATGAATTTGCTACACGCGTTTGCTACTCAGCCAGTCCATTCATGATCACCAAGTAGCTTCAGGTCCTGTGCCAAAGTCATTTCGGGTGTTCTGTATTTTTTCAAGTCTTTGTTCATGGGGGATGCTAAGATCTCTTGAATTGGTCTTTCAACCCATTTCAAACTCTCATCATGCCTATACCTTGGTTATCTACGCTCAAAGCCATTCCATGGGGCAATGTCATAGAACATGCGCCCAAAGTGCTGGACAAGGCGCGAAATCTGATCGATCGCCAACGCTCTCAAGCGCCAACCAGCACGCCAACACCAACAGAATCATTTACGCCAAGTGAAATCGAAATTCATCTTGCCACTGCTCGAATTGAGATCAAGGAGTTGCAGGAAAAGCAAAAAAGCTTGGAGGGCATCGTCACTGAGCTTGCACAGCAGCAAGTGGCTTTGGTGGGTCAGATCAAGCGCTTGCGAAGCCTGAGTCGTTGGCTGGCGCTCTTGCTCATTGCTTTGGGCGCAAGCGCATGGTTTTTCTTTCGTTAAAAAGTGTTGTCTAAACGCAAGAAGGCTCCAAGAGATGAAAACAATGAACAGTTATGCATTCGCATGAGAACGAGTTTTAACCCAAGTTCATGCTTATCCTTAGAGTAAAAACTTTACCAGAGATTGAGCTCACCTCCTGAGCGAAAAGACTTTCTCTGGTATCTTTTTTCCCTCAACGTTTCAACCAAGATGGCTTTTTTAAACATATGAATTCAAGTTCAGACGATTCTTTTGAGGATGAAGAACCGATTGAAAGTGCCACTTCGGTTAAAAATTACATCACCCCTGAGGGCTATGCCCAATTAAGAGCCGAGTTGTTTGAGTTAATGGATGTAGAGCGCCCCAAAATTGTTGACGTCGTGCATTGGGCTGCTAGCAATGGGGATCGATCGGAGAATGGCGACTACATCTATGGCAAAAGAAGACTCAGAGAAATTGACAAGCGCATTCGATTTTTGACCAAAAGGCTAGAAATTGCAGTGGTGTCAGATCCCAGTGTTCACCATGGAGGCGATCAGGTCTTCTTTGGTGCTAAGGTCACCTTTCTTGATGAATCAAATCTAGAGACCACAGTGACAATTTTGGGCATTGACGAGGCAGACAGCTTAAAAAAGCAAGTGACTTGGATTTCTCCCGTTGCCAAAGCCCTCATCAAGTCGCGAGTTGGGGATGTCGTTAAACTTCAAACCCCAAGCGGTAAGCAAGAGATTGAAGTCTTGTCCGTCTCCTACCCTATGAAAGCCGAGTAAGAGTGATCAGTGCTCTTGATAATGGTGTTTGGAGGCGATGATTCGTTTGGCGTTTGTCACGCATGACGTTCTTCTCAGCGATTTCAAAACCGACTCGATGTGGTTCAAGTCTCGAACTGCGATGGTGAATTTCAAGTCAATCGTGTCCATGGCGATCACCTCTTCTGCCATGTTCACATGCGTGATGTCTGCTTCGGCCATAGAAATGGCGTTGGCGACTTTGGCCAAAACACCCGGCGCATTTTTAACTGTCACGGTCAAAGGAGCATCAAACATCCTAACCGGTTCATCAGACCACTCGACATAAATGAAGCGTTCGCTGTCTTTGTGTTTTAAACGCTGGGCCACGGCGCAAGAGGACTGGTGTATCACCAAGCCCTCACCATGGCCCAAATAGCCAGAAATGGGATCCATCGGTACGGGGTGACAGCAGCGGGCATATTGGACCGATGCGTTTTCACTTCCGTCAACGATGACATCACCTTGGGACAAGGTTTCGGTGGATGCAAACCTCTCTTGGCTGATCAGCAAGGCGTTGGGTTTTTCGCCTGTTTCAGCCAACAAAGAGGTCAAGCGTTTGGCCACAATGCTGGCAACGCGTTTGCCCAATCCGATATCGACCAACAACTCCTCTTTGTTTTTGTTGCCGGTAAAACGTAAGATTTTTTCCCATATATTTGGCGTAATTGCCACATCGTTAGGGTGCTTTTCGATCCCCTCAGCCCTTAAAGATTGAGTCAGAAGTTTGTCGCCCAAGTCCAAGGATTCTTTTTGCGCCATGGTTTTGAGATAGTGGCGAATTTTAGAGCGAGCCCTTCCCGTTCTCACAAAACTCAGCCAAGCAGGATTTGGATTGGGCTCAGCGGTGGTGATGATTTCAACGACATCACCGTTTTTAAGCTCCGTCTTCAAGGGAGCCATTTCACCGTTGATCCTGACACTCTGAGTGCGGTCCCCGACCTTGCTGTGGACGGCGTAGGCAAAATCTACCACCGTGGCCCCTCTGGGCAGCGCCATGATTTTGCTCTTGGGTGTGAAGACGTACACGGCATCGGGGAAAAGATCGACTTTGACATGATCCCAAAACTCAGTGGCATCAAGGGTCTCGTGTTGAATGTCCAACAAAGACTGCAACCACTGCGCACCTAGACGTTCGGCATTTTCACTGTGGGGGTCTTCAGACTTGTACAACCAATGCGCTGCAACCCCTTTTTCAGCGACCACGTGCATGGCTTCCGTTCTCATTTGAAACTCAATGTTGACACCCGATGGACCCACAAGGGTGGTGTGCAAAGATTGGTAGCCGTTGACTTTAGAAATGGCAATGTGGTCTTTGAATTTACCAGGTACGGGTTTGTACAATTGATGGAGCAATCCCAAAGCCGTGTAGCAATCCGTGATGCCAGGCAAAATGAGTCTCATGCCATAAATATCTGTCACCTGCGCAAAGCTCAAATGCTTGGACAGCATCTTTTTATAAATTGAAAAAAGTGTTTTTTCTCGACCAAAAATCTTGACTGGTAAACCGGCTTTTTCAAAAAGTTGCTCGACTTCGATTTGAACTTTTTTCATCAAGTCTTTTCGACGATTGCGAGCTCGAGTGACCGCTTTTTCCAAGACTTGTTGGCGCCAGGGTCGCAGGTAGCGAAACGACAAATCCTGCAACTCTCTGTAGGTCTGGTTCAATCCCAAGCGATTAGCGATGGGGGCATAAATCTCAATGGTCTCGCCCGATATCCTTGCCCATTTGGATCGGGGCATGTCAGACATGGTGCGCATGTTGTGAGAACGGTCTGCGAGTTTGATCAAGATCACCCTCACATCTCTGGCCATGGCCAAGAGCATTTTCCTAAAAGATTCTGCCTGGCCTTCTTCTCGTGTGGTGAACTGTAATTTGTCAAGCTTGGTCAAGCCGTCCACCAATTCAGCAACAGGTGAACCAAAGGTCTCGACCAAATCAAGTTTGCTGACCCCACAATCCTCCATGCAGTCATGTAAGAGGGCGGCCATCAAGGCTTGTGTATCTAACTTCCATTCTGCGCATTGGGTAGCAACAGCTATGGGGTGCGTGATGTAAGGCTCACCACTGCTTCTTTTTTGGCCAAGATGTGCCTGATCAGCAAATCTATAGGCCTTTCGTATTAATTCTATTTGCTCTGGATTGAGATAATCCAATCCTTTGATGAGCGTGGCGAAGCTAGCTGCAGCGGCATTGACGGCAGCAGCACTGACTTGGTTCACGAAAGGTTGAATGACCGCACTCATAAGTGCTACTTTACACCTAGTCAGGCCCTAAATGCAAAAAAGACCTCTGAGAAGAGGTCTTTAAGCGATTATGTTTTAAAGAGAAGGTAGGACTTTAAAAATCTAAAAAATCAATTGGGTACTTTTTTGAGCATTTCAATGCCGACTTTGCCTTCAGCGATTTCTCTTAATGCAGTGACGCAAGGTTTGTTCTTGCTCTCAACTTTGGCCGTGTGACCTTGGCTGAGCATTCTTGCTCGGTAGGTAGCCGCCAAAACCAATTGAAAGCGGTTGGGGATCTTGTCTAGGCAGTCTTCAACTGTGATGCGGGCCATGGGGTACTCCAAAAGAGAGAAAATCAGGGGATATTGAGTGCTGCAAAGATCTCAGAGCGAGCTCTTCTTTGGGCAGGAAATTTAAGCCTTTGCGAGTGCACGATCGTTTTCAGATCGAAAAGGGCTTTCTCAAACATTTCATTGATTATAACGAAATCGAAGTCCTGTGCCCTTTTCATTTCAATTTCCGCGTTTTTGATCCTCAAATCAATCACGGCTTCGCTGTCTTCTCCTCTGCGCTGGAGTCTGGCCTTCAATTCCAAGAGGCTAGGGGGCAAGATGAAAATCAGGACTGCATTGCTGAAGATTTTTTTAATTTGTACGGCACCTTGAAAATCAATCTCTAAAATCACATCCCCCCCTTGAGCGATGCGGTCTTGAATGGTTTTCTTGGACGTACCGTAACGGTGTCCGTGAACATGTGCCCATTCTAAAAAAGCGTTGGATGAGACGAGTTGATCGAATTCGGTGTCGCTGACAAACAGATATTCTCTTCCGTGCTGCTCTTGGCCTCGGGCCACACGGGTGGTGTGAGAAACCGAGGGCTGAACCCGGGAGTCCAATTCCATCAAGGCTTTGACCAAGCTGGATTTGCCAGCTCCACTGGGTGCTGCAACCACGAATAAGTTACCAGGATAAACAGTCATGTTCTCTGAGGATTTGAAATAGAAAAGCGCAATGAAGACAAGCGCAAAGAGGTGCTCGCACGAACTCTTTAGTGTAGGTATTTTAGCTTAAAAGTGTGGCTCATTGCCGACATCGATTGAGCCTAAGGACGAGCCTCGGGCCAGCAAGAGAGCACAAATCACAGTCATTCCAGATTTTGGACTTGTTCGCGCATTTGCTCAATCAGCACTTTCATGTCCACAGAAATTTTAGACAACTCCATGGTGGTTGACTTTGCGCCCAAGGTATTGGATTCACGGTGCAATTCTTGAATGAGAAAGTCCAAACGCTTGCCAACACCCTCTTTGTTGTTCTTCTGCATCAAACAAGCTTGAATTTCAGACAGATGGGAGCCTAAACGGGTCAACTCCTCAGCCACATCAATTCGAATGGCAAACGCAGTGGCCTCGGTCAAGGCGCGCTCCTTTGCAGCGTCGGAATTGACTTGATGGACGCCCAAACTAAGTGCTTCATGCCATTTGTCTAAAAAGCGTTGGCGCTGTTGTTCAACCAATTGTGGAATCAATGGACTGGCTTGATCGGCCAAGGTCTTGAGTTGGTGGATTCTTTCCAAGAGAGACTCAACTAGTCGGGCTCCCTCAGACGCGCGAGCTTCAATCAGATGGGACAGCGCTGTTTGAGCCAACTCCATGACATTTGCTCGAATATCATGAGGGGCTTGGCTTCCTTGAGTGTTGAGTTTGATGACTTCATGGACACTCAAAGGTGTGGCCTTAGGTAGGGCGGATTGAATGAGGTTTTGCAAGGCCACCAAGCCTTCCAGAAAGTCTTTTGAAGGAAGCGAGACTGTGCCTTGATCTTGATGTTCAAGGGATAATTTGGCTTCAACTTTTCCACGCTTTAAAACTTTCATGAAAAGTTCACGAAGTGCAGGCTCGTGAGCGCGCAATTCGTCGTTCATTTTGAAGCTCAAATCCAAAAAACGGCTGTTGACCGAGCGAATTTCTATCCCTAGGCGAAATTGCTCAAACCCAGACTGAGTGAGTTGTATCTGGGCGCTGGCATAGCCGGTCATGCTCAAAATGGTCATAAAAATAGATCAAAAATATGGTGCGGTATCGAAAGTTAAAGAAAGAATTGAAATTTTAAGGCCAATGAACACATTATCAATGCAGAAGCCAGCCATGATTTGAAAGATTAATTAGAGGAAAATGAAGAAATCCATCCCAAATAAGCGATTTATACTATCAGGCTTGAAAAGAAGGTCAATATGAGCGACATGGTGAACTCCAACAGCAGTGGTTTTTCTTGGTCAGACACGTTTGTGCTGGGTTATCAGCCCATGGATCATACACATGAAGAGTTTGTAGAAATTGTCAATGAGTTGATGCATTGCCCTGACGATGATTTTGTTGCTGTCATGGGAAAATTTCAGGTGCACGCCCTTTCTCATTTTGGGTTAGAAGATCAATGGATGAGGGAGACAGAGTTTCCCGCAGGAGATTGCCATATCGGTGAGCATGCTGCTGTCATGGCGTCTTTTGAGGAAGTTTTTGCTTTAGCTAAAAAAGGCGATACACAAACCGGACGAGGTTTTGCAAAGGAGTTGCAAAAGTGGTTTCCTGGTCATGCCGATTATTTGGACTCTGCTTTGGCGCATTGGATGTTCAAAAGAACCCATGGCGGTAAGCCTGTTGTACTGAGGCGTACGATCAAAGAAACTCATCTGTAAATTTTTAACTCAAGTCAATGTTGTCAGGCTTTCATCAGATGAAATTTCAGATTGAAAGAAGAACTATTCAGACGAATGTGTCCTGCTCATCTTGAAGAACAAGATGGATGTTGATTTCAAACACTGCTTGTCTGATCGCTAGATAGGCCAATTACAAGGTACTCCAAAAATCTATGAATGCATTGATGTGGATGAGTGGTGCGCTTTTTTCATTTTGCTTCATGGCCATAGCAGCAAGAGAACTCTCAACAGGGATGAGCACGTTTGAGGTGCTGTTTGCGCGGGCCGTCATTGGGCTGAGCTTGGTGAGTTTGATGATCTGGAGGACCCAAGATGTGTCTTACTTTAAAACGCAAAGGATCAAGTTTCATTTGGGTCGTGATATCACCCATTTGATGGGGCAGTACGGCTGGTTTGTGGGTGTGAGCTTGCTTCCACTTTCACAAGTTTTTGCGCTTGAGTTCACCGCTCCCTTGTGGACGTCCATTTTGGCCATGGCTTTTTTAGGCGAGGTCATGAACGCTAGGCGGTTGATGGCAATTGTGTTGGGTTTCTCTGGGGTTTATTTGATCGTTAACCCTGGAGAGGGTATTTTCAATTACAACTCTTTGTATGTCATTGCTGCGGCTTTGCTGTTTTCAATTGGAAACACGTTTTCAAAATCCTTGGTTAAAACCGATCGACCACTGACCATTTTGTTTTATATGGGTTTGATTCAGTTGCCAATGACTTTTTGCTTGGCCTTTGAGCATTTGATTTGGCCCAATTTAATTCAATCAGGTTGGCTGATGGTCATCGGACTGACCTCCCTAGCGTCTCATTTTTGTATGAGCAAAGCGATGCAAAAAACTGATCTGAGTGTTGTGGTGACATTGGACTTTTTTAGGTTGCCATTGATCACCTTGGTTGGCGTGTTGTTTTATGCGGAAGCATTTCGATGGGTGATGGTCATTGGTGCACTGATGGTTTTCAGTGCGAATTTGATCAATTTGTACCAGCCTAAAAATGATTTCAAAAATTAGTTTGACGATCATTCAGGCATCATTGAACAAAACCATGCGCACTGGTCACAGATCAAAATGAAAAGAATCACGACAGTCATGTTGACGGCTCAAATACTGACACTACTAGGATTTGCAGCGTATCCTGTGGCTTTGGTAGGGATCCAAAGAGAATGGGATTTGAGTAATTTTCAATCTGGACTGATTGCAAGTGCCTTCTTTTTAGGTTATGTCTTGGTGGTTCCTTTTGCAACCAGCTTGACCGATCGCATGGATGCAAAAAAAATCTATTTGTTTGGCGGCGCTTTGACTGGCCTAGGTTTGTTTTGCTTTGGCATGCTCGCGGAAAATTATTTACAAGCTTGTTTGTGCATGGTCATCAATGGAGCGGGTTTTGCCGCCTCGTACATGCCGGGCTTAAAAATCATCTCTGACAGGTTGGACGCGTTGGAGTTGTCGCGCCCCATCGCCTTTTATACAGCATTTTTTGGAGTTGGGACGGGGTTTTCATATTTGATTGCTGGCTTGCTTTTACCAGAGCTTGGTTGGAGGATGGTATTTGCTGGTATTTCTATAGGACCCTTGTTAGCTCTTTTTCTGGTTCTTGTGTTGGTAGACGGCTTGCAAAGCCCTCAACAAAAACAAACGAGTCCACTTGGTTTTTCCGATGTCTTGCCTATCTCAAAATGGAAGCTTGTTCTTGATAATAAATCTGCAATTCACTATATCCTTGGTTACGGTATTCACTGCATAGAGCTTTTTGCGTCTAGAAATTGGATCGTTGCCTATTTGATCTTTTGCAGCTCTCACGGTCAAGAAGAGTTGTTGCTTGCTTTTCCAGTACTTGTGGGTTTGATCAACTTTATTGGTGTTCCGTCATCAATTATCGGCAATGAGATAGCGCAACGCCAAGGACGAAAAAAATGGATCAATTACGCCATGCTGCTGAGCTTTATGTCCGCACTCATGTTCTCACTTGCATATGAGCAATCT
This sequence comes from Betaproteobacteria bacterium, assembly GCA_037134015.1. Taxonomy (GTDB): domain Bacteria; phylum Pseudomonadota; class Gammaproteobacteria; order Burkholderiales; family Burkholderiaceae_C; genus Limnohabitans. The sequence continues at coordinate 8,311 of JBAXNB010000058.1, forward strand.
TGGTGGGTGATCCTAGGTCTGGCCTTCTTGCACATGATTTTTATCATGGCTGACTCATCAACCTTGACAGCAGGACTTGTGATGAGCGCGCAACAGGAAATCAAAGGTGCTGCAATGGGACTGCATTCTCTCGTCGGTTTTATGGGCGGCTTAGCGGGGCCCGCATTGTTTGGATATGTCTTGGATATAGCGCATAAAATGAATCTTGAAAATCCTTGGACCTATGCCTATGGCTCCATTGTGATTGCGTCGCTTGTTTTTGTATTTTTCAATTGGAAGAACAATGAGATCCATCGAGCCATCGTTGCTTTTGATCGATGAAATCTGGACGTGGCTTGTTCAAGTGAACAAGTCATAGCTTTTTGAAGTGTGTGCAATTGGATTCTTAAGTGAATAAATTCAAAGCACTAACAATAAAATTGAGATGAAAATGAATAAAAGAAATTTTTATAAGACGCTACTGATTGCTACCTTGGTAACTTTTGCTGCAGACTCAATGTCCCAGACAAATTACCCTAATCGACCCATCAAGTTTATCGTTCCCTCAACGACGGGAATCACGTCTGATACGCTGGCCAGACTCATTGGACCAGTAATGTCTCAAAGATTGGGTGTTCCAGTCGTGATAGAAAACAAAGCTGGCGCTGGAGGATTAATTGGTGCAGATGCCGTTGCTAAGGCGGAGGCAGATGGTTATACGCTTTTGTTTGCCAATACTTCTTTTGGAACGCTTGCAGCAACCAATCCTAAGTTGCCTTACGATCCAATCAAGTCATTCACATCGATTTCGCTTTTGAGCTCTAGTGTCATGACACTGGTGGTGCCTGCAGATCTTTCTATCACAACATTCAAGGACTTTGTGGAGTATGTGAAAAAACAGGGCGGGAAAGCCAACTATTCTTCCCCTGGCTTAGGGACAACACAGCACCTTGCTATGGAGTTGATCAATCAAAAGTCTGGGATGGGTATGCTTCACGTTCCTTACCGAGGATCAAGTGGTGCAATGAGTGATTTGATTGCTGGCCATGTTCAGGCCAGTGTGGTTGCACTTCAAACAGCAGCGCCTTTCATAGAAAGTGGAAGGGTAAAGCTGTTGGCGGTATTGGGTAAGAAAAGAGTTCCACAATTCAGCCAGGTGCCTACACTTTCGGAATCTGGTTACGGAGATATTGTTGTAGAAACCTGGTCTGCTGTCATGGCGCCCAAAGGTACACCTTTGAACATCGTTGCTAAATTGAACTCGGAAATTGATTTCATATTGAACTTGCCTGAGATTAAAGAAACATTAATCTCTCAAGGTGTTATTCCTGTAGGTGGAAAACCCGATATGCTAGATCAGCTGATTCGGAGTGAAATAAAGGTTTGGGCTGATGTTGTCCAAAAGGGAAAGATTCTGGTCAATTAATTAGGAATTAAGATGTTAATTATTTCAAATGATGAGGTACGCCAACTGCTAACGATGCCGGATTGCATGGATGTTCTAGAGGAGGCGTACCTTGAGAGATTTCATCAACGTGCGCTGAGTCGACCAAGAACAGATTTGTATTCGAAAATTGATGAAGACTCGTACTATGTGTTTAAATCCATGGAGGGTGTCTTACCCAAAAGAAAAATCACTGCCCTTAGGCTCAATTCCGACATTATCAAATGGAACAAAGAGAAATATGGCACTAGAAAAGACAAGCAGCCCGTTGCCGATGGACATTGGGTGGGATTGATTGCATTGTTTGATATGGAAAATTGTAAGATGCTCTCTATTTTGCCCGATGGTGTCGTTCAGGGCTTTAGAGTTGCTGCAACTGGCGGTCTAGGCATTAAATACATGGCCAAAAAGTCAGCTAAAACCATGGGAATATTTGGTGCGGGTTGGCAGGCGGAAACGCAAGTGATTTCTGCCTGTGCAGTTAGAGATTTAGATTACATCAATGTCTATAGTCCAACCAAGGCCAATCGTGAAGCCTTTGCCGATCGGATGAGTAAAAAAGTTGGTAAACCAGTCATTCCTGTTGATAGTCCAGAAAAGGCGGCCATTGGATTGGATATCGTGGCTGCAACAACCAATTCAATTACTCAGGTCATGAAGCCTGAATGGATCTCGCCCGGAGCCCACATCTCTTGTGTTAAACATACAGAGTTGGGAGATGGTGTGATTTCTATTGCCGACGTGATTGCGGTTCATTCTCACGCCAGTGTTCCTGAGAACTATTTGATTGGTCAAGGAGAGAGAAGAATCATTGGACAAGATCCCAATGAGCAGGGGGAACATCAAGTGAGTGCAACTGGTTGGGAAAAGTCTGATGAGCTTCACACCTTGATGGGGGGTCAGGGAAAAAATAGACAAAATGACCAACAAATCACATGTTTTATCAATAACATAGGACTTGGCTTACAGTTTGCTGCAGTTGGGGCTTTGGTCTACAGGAAAGCCAAGGAGCAATCGATTGGGATTAATTTGCCAGACACTTGGTTTACAGAAGATGTACACCCCTAGACAGGAATTCTCCATATGATGGACTCCATTGAGTTAAGCCCCAAAATTGGCTCTGAGATTAGATCCATTGATCTTCAAGACATTTCTATATCAGATGCAAGCGACATCACTCAACTTTTGTCGATCAGAGGTGTATTGGTATTTAAGAATCAATTTTTAAACGCAAAACAATTGAATGACTTTGCGGCTAAATTTGGAAAGCCATGGCTTGGACCTTTGTTGAATGCTGTCTCGGAAACCGATGCAGTTGTGAGCATTAAAAATAGAGGAAAGTTAGGGACTGTGACTGAATACTGGCATAGCGATTCGACCTTCGTCAGTCATCCGCCAGCCATCACGATGCTCAGCACAGAGGATATTCCACCTGTCGGGGGCGACACCATGTGGTGTTCTCAATATGCAATTTACGACGCAATGTCTGATGGCCTTAAAGCGATGCTCTCAGGAATAAAAGCAGTACATTATGATCGTCAAAGGTTCAATCAAGTTGAAGGCAGGACGCCTTACCTAGAAGGTTTTTCACATCCTTTGATTCGTACACATCCAATTTCAAAATTAAAGTCACTATTTATAAGTGGACAAGCGGAGCACTTTGAAGGTATGACTATGGATGAAAGTCAACCCTTGATCAATTATTTGTTGTCATTACTTGGTGAGCCGGACAAAGTGTATCGACATCGCTGGACCATGGGAGACGTAGTGATTTGGGATAACCGATGTACAACGCATTATGCAATTCATGATCATGGTTCGTATCCGAGAAAGCTTCACAGGATTACGCTTGAGGGTGAGCAACCCAATTGATTCGGCATGAAAAAACTCATCTTTCTTTGTCTTTTAGAAATTGCTAGTTGGGCTTGTTCAAGCGCATTGGCTCAATCCTTTCCTACAAAACCGATTTCAATCGTTGTTCCTTTCCCATCTGGAGGGACCACAGACATTTTGACTAGAGAGCTGGTGAGAAAAATACAGCCTTCATTTTCTTATCCGATTGTTATCGTCAACAAGGATGGAGCAAGTGGAATCATTGGCTCAGAACTTGTAAGTAGATCAATTGGGGATGCACACCTTCTTTTGCTCACGGCAACGCATCACGTCATCAATCCCTCTTTGTACATCAGCTTACCCTACGATACAAAAAAAGCATTTACGCCAATTGCTTTGATTGGTGTTGCACCTAATATTTTGGTGGCAAATCTAAATTTTCCCGCAAACAATATCAATGAATTGATTCAATTGGCCAAAGCCAATCCGAACTCTATTTCTTATGCGTCAAGTGGGATAGGTGGCGCAAATCATTTGTCTGGAGAATTGTTAAAGGCCATGACAGGTATTGAACTTACCCATGTGCCATACCGGGGAGCATCTCCCGCCCTTAAGGATGTGATCGCTGGTCATGTTCCCATCATGTTTGATGGGGTTGCGGCTGTATCGCCGCACTTACAAGAGGGTCGAGTCAAGGCGCTGGGTATTACTTCCTTTAAAAGATCCCCCCTGGCATTAAATCTACCAACTTTTAATGAGTCTGGCGTTAAAGGTTATGAGGTCAATTCTTGGTTTGGCCTGTATGGTGCCTCAAAACTTTCACAGCTTGCCGTTGATCGCTTAAGCAGCGAATTTAGAGCTGCTTTGGCATCTGAGGAGATGAAAGATAAATTTTTTAAACTAGGGGTTACGCCTGGAAATTTAGATCAAACCGAGTTTACGAATTTTGTTGAGGCAGAGTTAAAAAAATGGGAATCTGTAGCGGCTTCTGCAAAAATCATTAAGCAATAGATAGAATTTCCCATATCCTATCAAGTTAGGCAATTCTCATGATAAAGAAATGGGTTTAACTTTAAAAGATAATATTTAGATCACATCACCCTGTAACACACCAACAATATCCAATGTTTGTGAGCCACCAAAATTCAAGACGGTCGAATTGGTGGCATTGATGTTGGTAGATATGATAGAAAAAGCTGGAGCAACAGCATTGATGACGCCTACTTTTCCTGCACCTACAAATCCTTGTTGTGAAGAAGGGAAATAGGAGTATGAAAGTGGGGCGCTGTTCATATTTGAGTAATTAACAAAGTATTGCAAAATAGCCAAAGAGTCTGCTGCAGTGACCTTGCCATCTCTGTTAAAATCAGCCGCTACGAAGTCTGACACATCTAAATTAGAAGCTGTACCAACAGCCGTTGATGTAACCACACCCTTGCCAGCAGCCATCGT
>JBAXNB010000059.1:0-12799 GCA_037134015.1 Betaproteobacteria bacterium
TATGTGCCTGTGCACTCCAAGACCAGCCCTTTGATCTTGAAACGGCCATTAAAAACCTTCGAGAATTGGACGAAGATATTCGCCTTGGCCCCTCGACGGGCTCCATCGTAGATGCGGCCCTTGGTCGCGGCATTCCCTTTCGTCGCTTGACCCAGGGCAGCTTGGTTCAATTTGGTTGGGGCTCCAAGCAAAAGAGAATTCAAGCTGCTGAAATTGACGCCACCTCCGCCATTGCAGAGTCGATAGCACAAGACAAGGAACTGACCAAGAAACTGCTTTATGCCGCTGGCGTGCCTGTGCCATTGGGTCGACCTGTCAGCGATCAAGAGGACGCCTGGGTCGCAGCGCAGGCCATTGGATTTCCTGTCGTCATCAAACCTCAAGATGGCAACCAAGGCAAAGGGGTGAGCGTTAACATCAACACCAAAGAGGAGGTGTTTGCCGCCTTTGACAATGCCAAGCGCTTTAAAGACGACATCATGGTCGAGCGTTTTTTACCTGGCAGCGACTACCGTCTTTTGGTCGTGGGCAACAAATTGGTGGCCGCAGCAAGGCGCGAGCCTCCCTTTGTCACAGGGGACGGCATTCACACCGTCCAAGCCTTGGTCGAGCAAGTCAATGCAGATCCCAAAAGAGGCGATGGTCACGCGACATCGCTGACGAAAATTCGTTTTGATGAAGTTGCCATGGGCCGTCTCAAAGAGCAAGGCCTTGAGGCCCATAGTGTTCCTGACAAAGGGGTGCGTGTCATTCTCAGAAACAACGCCAACCTCTCCACCGGTGGAAGTGCCACGGACGTGACCGATGACGTGCACCCTGAGGTCGCATCCAGAGCCATTGAAGCGGCCCAAATGGTGGGCTTGGACGTGTGCGGCGTGGACGTGGTGTGCGAGTCGGTGCTTCGCCCGCTTGAAGAGCAGCAAGGGGGCGTGGTGGAGGTCAATGCCGCACCAGGTCTCAGAATGCACTTGAACCCCTCCTACGGCAAAGGCCGAGATGTGGGTGAGGCCATCGTGTCTCAACTGTATCCCGCTGGAGAAGATGGTCGAATCCCAGTCATCGCAGTGACCGGAACCAACGGTAAAACAACCACGGTCAGGTTGTGTGCCCATTTGCTCAGAGCCCAGGGCCTGAGGGTGGGCATGACCAACACCGATGGTGTGTATGTCAATGGCCGACAAATTGACGACGGAGATTGCTCGGGCCCCCGGTCCGCCAAAAATGTTTTGATGCACCCTGATGTGGACGCAGCCGTTTTTGAAACAGCCAGGGGCGGTATGTTGCGTGAAGGCTTGGCTTTTGATCGTTGCCAAGTTGCCGTGGTCACCAACATAGGCATGGGAGATCATTTGGGTCTCAATTACATCTCGACCGTTCAGGACCTGGCCGTTTTAAAACGGGTGATTGTCCAAAACGTGTCCCCGTCTGGCATGGCGGTCTTGAATGCTGCAGATCCCATTGTGGCTGCCATGGCCTCGACCTGTCCTGGGCAAGTCACTTACTTTGCTTTGGATGCACACCACCCGGTGATTGCAACGCACCGAGCACAAGGCAAGCGCGTGGTGTTTGTAGAGGACGACCAAATCGTCGCCATGCAAGGCAGCATGCAAGTTCGAATTCCTATGGTCGATATTCCCTTGACCAGGCGTGGCGTCGTGAATTTTCAGATTGAAAATGCCATGGCCTCCATTGCCGCGGCCTGGGCCGTCGGTATTCCTTGGGGCGTCATTTGCAAAGGACTTTCTACCTTTGTGAGCGACCCGACTGCGGTGCCAGGGCGTTTTAATGTCTTTGATTACAAAGGCTCAACGGTCATTGCCGACTACGGCCACAATCCTGATGCGATCAAAGCACTTGTCCAAGCCGTCACCAACTTGCCAGCCAAGCGCAGAAGTGTGGTGATCAGTGGCGCCGGAGACAGGAGAGATGAGGACATCAAAGAGCAAACACGGATCATTGGTACTGTGTTTGATGAAGTGATTTTGTACCAAGATGCGTGTCAACGCGGTCGAGTCGATGGCGAGGTGCTTGCCCTCCTTAGAGAGGGACTCAAGGACGCCAGCAAGACCGAGAAAGTACAAGAAATTTATGGGGAATTTTTGGCCATCGACGAAGCCATGAACAACTTAAAGCCTGGGGAGTTGTGTTTGATCTTGATCGATCAGGTCGAAGAGGCACTCAACCACATCATGAAAAAAGTCAATGACATTGCGCTCTAAGGCTCAAGATTCGGGTTGACAGACTTGTTTTTTAAGAATGGCCAAGTAGGTGTTGGGGCGAATGGGAAACTCTTTGGTTTTCCATTCCTGCTCGTCGAGTGACATCACTTCTTTGCCTTTGCCAAGCGGTTTGTCAAAGTAACTGGCTGACAACCTGACAAACGTGTCGTTCTTGCAATACAAGCGCCAACGCACCATTTCGGACTGAAAGGTGTCTCCTTTGAAGGTTTTACTTGCCTTGGCATAGTCGCTGAGTGTCCAAACGTAACGGCTCACGTGCACCGCTTTGACCGCTTCTTTATCCCACAAGTGCGTCACATCCTCATCCTTATCGATCTCAGCCCACTCGGCATGAGATACGCCTGCAAAACCCAAGCACATGAGACAAAAGGCCATGGCCGTGAACCTGCTGAAAAGCAAGCTTGCGTAGGCGTTCAGAGAAGAAGACTTTTGTTTCATCTAGGCTGATCAAGGGTAATAGACAAGGAGGACAGTTCAAGCGCGTGTTGTTTCAAAGATGGGACTCAAAAGCAGAGCAAACACCTTGGACACTTCCTTTGTTTCGGCACCAAAGCACAAAAACTTTAATCCTACAATCTGATGAGAACACTTGTTCTACCGTATAGTATGATTCTATAGACTTGTTTTGAGCCTTTCCACCGACCTTAACCAACGCCTCAATCATGAGCAACATTTACTCAACGCTAGAGCGACTTCACATCACCCTGCCCCCCTTGGCCAAGCCAGCAGCGGCCTATCAGCCCTTTTGTGTGAGTGGCTCTATGGTTTACCTCAGTGGCCACATTGCAAAGAAAGAAGGATTGCCATGGGTTGGGCAACTGGGGCTCACCATGAACACCGAAGAGGGACAAGCCGCGGCAAGATCTGTGGCCATTGACCTCATGGGCACCTTACAAGCTGCTTGCCAAAGCCTTGGACATGACCTCGAGGCGGTGAAACAAATTGTCAAAGTCACAAGCTTGGTCAACTCTACTCCTGAGTTCACTCAGCAGCACTTGGTGACCAATGGCTGCAGTGAGTTGTTCGCCGAGGTCTTTGAATCCAAGGGCTTGCATGCACGCTCAGCTTTTGGTGTGGTTCAACTGCCTATGGGGGCGTGTGTTGAGATTGAAATGATCGTCGAACTCAACGCATGAACTGCCTTCTTGTTCACCATCAACATCAACCAAGGACTGCCATGAGAAAAACAATCCTCTTGTCCCTTTTATTGGCATGTAGTGTCCAATGCGTTCTTGCTCAACTGAACACGGCATTGTTGTCCTCCATCGAAAAAGAGAAGGCCCCCTATTTAGAAACCCTTCAAAGCCTGGTCTCCATTGAGTCAGGCAGTCGCGACAAGGAGGGCTTAGATCAAATTTCAGCGCTCATCTATCAAAAACTCCAAAGCTTGGGGGGACAAGTAGAGTTCATAGAACCCGGCGAAGGTTTGTACAAAATGTACGATACGCCAGATCGCCCAGGACGCATGGTCAAAGCACAATTCAAGGGCACTGGCCAAAAAAAGATACTTTTGATCGCGCACATGGATACCGTTTATCTCAAAGGTATGCTTGCCAAGCAACCCTACAGGGTTGAGGGAGATCGAGCTTATGGACTCGGCATATCGGATGACAAGCAAGGCATTGCATTGATTTTGCATACGCTGGAGGTCTTGAGGAAAAATGGTTTTCAAGGTTATGAAAGGATCACTGTTTTGATCAACGGTGATGAAGAGATCAGTTCCCCAGCGGCCAGGTCCTATTTCTCTAAACTTGGCGCAGAACACGATGCGACATTTTCTTGCGAAGCCTCACAGGTCAAATCCGATCGTGTGGCACTCACCACAGCAGGTATCGGGGCCGTTAACTTGAACATCACCGGAAAAGCCTCCCACGCCGGCTCTGCTCCTGAACTGGGAAGAAATGCTCTTGAGGAGTTGTCTTTTCAAATTCAACAAATGCGCGATTTGACGGACCCCAAAGAGGGCATCAAGATGAACTGGACCCTGGCCTCTGCAGGGACGAACCGCAACGTCATACCTTCTGTCGCATTTGCCAGCGCTGATGTGCGCTTCATGACAAAGGAAGGCTTTGATGTCATCGAAAAAAGAGTGCTCGAGCGCGTCAAAAAACAACTCATACCCGACGCCAAAGTGGACGTCACCTTTGAGCGTCGCCGCCCGCCTTTGGTCACCAGTGCACCCTCTCTTCAAATGGCCCATCATGCCAAAAAGATATATGCCGAAATCTCCAAAGATTTGGTGTTAGGCACCATCGCTGCTGGCGGTGGAACCGACGCCGCTTTCGCTGCACTCAACACAGAGAACCCTGTCCTTGAAAGCATGGGGGTGCAAGGATTTGGAGCTCACTCGAACGATGATGAATACATCTTGATCAGCTCCATCGTTCCTCGCATGTATTTGTTGTCTCGTTTGATCATGGACATCTCAGACAACAAAGTTCGTTGACCTCTTGAGAGGCCAAGCCTTTTTTTCTTCCCTTGCCAAGACAACGACTCGATTGATCACCTCTCAAAGAGGCGATCAATGAAAGACCTACTCCACACGCCGAACGTCGTTGGGCTTAAAGCCAAGTTCTGTCGTTTTCCCTTTTTTAGCTCGCGAGGCTTTGGCGTTGTTCAAAGAGCGGATTTCAAGTGTTTCTTCTCTTTCCTTGCCACCTCTGCCAAGGCCTTTGATCAAGATGCTTCTGACGTAAGCCGCAGCACCCGCCAACTCATCTTTTTTATCCAAATCGATCAACATCAATCCTCGACCTCCTTTTTCCATGATTTTCATCTCGGAAATATCAAAGCTCAAAATACGCCCGCCCATGGAGACGCATGCAACCGATTTGGCTATAGCAAGTGTGTTGTTTTGGGAAGCGGCATCGACCAAGCTTGGACGAAGCACACGCTCTTGAGCGTTGAGACTTAAAAACGATTTGCCACTTCTGTTTCTTGAAACCATGGACTCGATGGTGGCCATGAAACCATAGCCGGCTGAGTTGCTCAACACATACATGGCCGTTGGTGGGCCCACCACATAATGCACCAACTGGGTTGCACTTTCGAGTTCAACCAAAGTGGTCAAAGGCTGCCCATCTCCTCTGGCTCCAGGCAACAGCGTGACGGGGACCGAGTACACACGCCCATTGCTACCAAAACAAAGGACGGTGTCCACCGTTCGACACTCGAAGGTGTCGTACAAAGTGTCTCCGGCCTTAAAAGAAAAGCCTGCTCGATCATGTCCATGACCAGATCTCGCCCTGACCCATCCTTTGTCAGAGATGATGACTGTCACGGGTTCGTCCACCACTTTGACTTCGACATTCGATCTCTTGTCGGCTTGAATCAAGGTTCTGCGTTCATCTCCAAAGATTTTGGCATCTGCCTCAATCTCTTTGATCATCAAACGCCTTTGAGATGCGGGGCTAGATAAAATCTCCTCCAGCTTCTTTCTCTCATCAATCAAATTCTTCAACTCTTGTTCTATTTTGATGGCTTCGAGTCGAGCCAACTGTCTCAAGCGAATTTCTAAAATATCTTCAGCTTGGCGTTCACTTAAAAGAAACCGATCGATCAGTGCTTGTTTGGGCTCGTCGCTTTGTCGAATGATGGCAATGACTTCATCGATGTTCAACAAGACAAGTTGTCGGCCCTCCAAAATATGGATGCGATCCAAGACTTTTTGCAGCCTGAAATTTGATCTTCTTTGAACGGTGATTTGCCTGAACTCAATCCATTCATTGAACATCTGTCTCAAAGACTTTTGCACAGGTTTGCCGTCAATGCCAATGGCCGTCAAATTGATGGAGGAAGAACTCTCAAGGCTAGTATGCGCCAACAAGACTTGAATCAATTCTTGTTGCTCAATGGTTCGGGTCTTGGGCTCAAACACCAACCGAACGGCCGCATCTTTGGAGGACTCATCGCGCACAACATCCAAGACACTCAAGACCGAAGCTTTGAGCGCATTTTGCTCAGGGGTCAAGGTTTTTTTACCGGCCTTGACTTTGGGGTTGGTGATCTCTTCAATTTCTTCCAACACTTTTTGTGAGCTCACACCCGGCGGCAAGGTGTTGACCACCATTTGCCATTGTCCTCTGGCCAAGTCTTCAATGACCCAACGCGCCCTGACTTTCAAGGATCCTCGGCCAGTGCGATAGGCGTCAGCAATTTCTTGTGCACTGCTGATGATTTGACCCCCACCTGGATAATCGGGTCCTGGCAAAATATTTGCCAGCTCAAGATCACTTAATTTTGGATTCTTGATCAATGCAACACAAGCGTCTGCCACTTCGCTCAAGTTGTGAGATGGAATTTCTGTGGCCAGTCCTACAGCAATGCCACTTGCACCATTCAAAATCGCAAAGGGCAAGCGCGCAGGCAGTTGCTCAGGCTCTTGTGTGGAGCCATCGTAATTGGCCTGAAAATCAATGGTGCCCTCATCGAGTTCATCCAGGAGCAGCGTGGTGATTCTGGACAAACGCGCTTCTGTATAACGCATGGCCGCAGCACCATCGCCATCACGAGAGCCAAAGTTACCCTGCCCATCAATCAAGGGATAACGTTGTGAAAAATCTTGTGCCATGCGAACCAAGGCATCGTAGGCCGCTTGGTCTCCATGGGGATGAAATCGCCCCAAAACATCTCCCACCACACGTGCACTTTTAACGGGTCTAGCACCCACAGCACCATTGGCGCCTCCAAATCCAAGACCCATTCGAGACATGGAGTAGAGGATTCGACGCTGCACGGGTTTTTGACCATCACAAATATCGGGAAGAGCCCGTCCCTTGACCACAGACAATGCGTATTCAAGGTAGGCCTGTCTTGCATAGGCCCCAAGCCCAAGATCCTCGTCTTTGGAGGGCAACAAATTGGTATCCACGTTGTGTTCACTCATGTTAAATATCAACCTCAATGGCGTCGCCATGCAACTCCATCAAATCTCGTCTCGCCTGAGCCTCGCCTTTGCCCATCAATTGCGTCATCAAGGACTGGGTTTGGAGAAAATCCAAGTCCCCCAATTGAACCGGCAGCAAGCGTCTCGTGTCGGGATTCAAGGTGGTCTCCCACAATTGCTCTGCATTCATCTCCCCCAAACCTTTGAACCGACTGATGGACCATGCGCCTTCGCGCACACCGTCTTTTCTAAGTTTGTCTAAAACAGCGGTGAGCTCGCCTTCATCGAGCGTGTAAATTTTGGTGGCGGGCTTCTTCCCCCTAGCGGGCGCATCCACTCTGAAGAGGGGTGGACGCGCAATGTAGACATTGCCGCTTTCGATGAGCTTGGGAAAGTGCCTAAAGAACAAGGTCAACAACAGCACTTGAATATGTGAGCCATCCACGTCCGCGTCGCTCAAGATGCAAATCTTGCCATACCTCAGACCACTTAAATCAACCTGATCTTGCGGGCCATGGGGGTCCACACCAATGGCCACTGCGATGTCATGGATCTCGTTGTTGGCAAAAAGCCGGTCTCGCTCAACCTCCCATGTGTTGAGCACCTTGCCTCTGAGGGGCAAAATGGCTTGAGATTCTTTGTCACGCCCCATCTTTGCACTGCCCCCCGCACTGTCGCCCTCGACCAAAAACACCTCGTTGTGCGCCAGGTCCTTGCTCTCACAGTCGGTCAACTTGCCGGGCAACACAGCAACACCAGAGCCTTTTCTTTTCTCAACCTTTTGACCCGCTCGCTGGCGAAACTGCGCCGCCTTGATGGCCAAATCAGCCAATTTCTTACCATATTCAACGTGCTCATTGAGCCACAACTCTAGGGCCGGTTTTACAAAAGAAGACACCAAACGCACCGCATCTCTGGAGTTCAATCTCTCCTTGATTTGTCCTTGAAATTGAGGATCTAGGACCTTGGCACTCAGCACGTAGTTGGCACGAGCAAAAACATCTTCAGGCAACAATTTCACACCCTTGGGCAGCAACGCATGAAGATCAATGAAACTTTTGACGGCTTGAAACAACCCCTCTCTCAGACCGCTTTCATGCGTTCCACCAGCACTGGTGGGAATCAAGTTCACATAGCTTTCCCGTAAAGCTTGACCGTCTTCAGTGAACGCCACGCACCAAGCGGCACCCTCGCCCTCAGCAAAACTCTCATGTGAACTGTCCGCGAACCCCTCACTCTCAAACATCGGAATGACGGGGTCGGCATGCAGCGATTGAGTCAGATAATCCTTTAAGCCACCTTTGTAGACCCAAGTTTGCTCTTCTTTGGTCTTTTCATTCAATAGTGTGACCGTGACACCAGGCATCAACACAGCCTTGCTCCTGAGCAAATGGCTCAGTTCACCCAAGGGCAAGGTCGCACTTTCAAAATACTTTTGATCGGGCCAAACCCTGACCAAGGTCCCAGACTTGCGATCTTCCTTGGTCGCCGCCTTGACCTTCAAAGCCTCGATGACATCTCCACCTTGGAACACCAAATTGGCGACCTTACCGTCTCTAAAAGACGTGACCTCCATTCTCTTGGACAAGGCATTGGTCACACTCACGCCAACCCCGTGCAGCCCACCAGAAAAGCTGTAAGCCCCACCTGAGCCCTTGTCAAATTTTCCCCCTGCATGAAGTCTGGTGAACACCAACTCAATCACAGGGGCGCGCTCCTCGGGATGCATCCCAAATGGAATACCACGCCCGTCATCCTCTATGCTGACACTTGCATCAGCATGCAGGGTCACCTTGATTTTTTTCCCGTGACCCGCCAAGGCCTCATCAGCAGAGTTGTCCAACACCTCTTGCACAATGTGCAAAGGGTTATCGGTTCGGGTGTACATGCCAGGACGCTGTTTGACGGGTTCCAGACCCTTCAAAACGCGAATGGAGTTTTCAGAATATTCGGGGATTTGCTTTGTTGCCATGGATAGATTGTAGACAGGTTCTCAAGTCATCTGTATGAAAAAACAGTATTTTAACCAGGATGGGCCTTCAGCGCTCCCTATTGGAACTTTTCCTTCAAAGCGTATTGTCCATGAGGACCACTGGGCGATAATGTGATTTTAAACAATCAAATTTCACTTGTTTTCCAAAAAGGTCTGCTTTTGATCGACAACTCCTTAGTGCACACAACTCTTCCAGTTTCAGATTGGGTGAAAAAATGGTCACATGTTTTTGCTCCAAACAGCCGAATTTTGGATTTGGCCTGTGGATATGGTCGGCATGCCAAGTGGCTTTGGAGTTTAAAAATGGATGTTTTGGCGCTAGACAAAGACCAAGAAGCCCTCTCTCAGATCCAATCGATGGGCATCTCAACGCTTTGTGCAGACGTGGAGAACTCGCCATGGCCTTTGACTGGGCAGCGCTTTGATGGGCTTGTTGTCACCAATTACCTTTGGAGAGCGCTTTGGCCAGATCTCTTGGCGAGTGTGAAGGAAGGTGGTTTTGTGATTTATGAAACCTTTTGCGAAGGGCATCAAGCCTATGGCAAACCCACAAGGGCTGATTTTCTACTTAAAAGCGCAGAGCTCTTGGAGGTTTTTAAGTCCTTCAAGGTCTTGGGCTTTGAAGAAGGCTTGTTGCCACAACCGAGCAGGTATGTTCAAAGAATCATTGCTCAAAAGCCTGCTCTTTCTGGCACACTTACACATCTAGCGATTGGCTCGTTAGAATGCACCTATTAACAGTTGAAACAGTTGAACATTTGAAAACATCTATGGCATCCATTTCTGGCAGCATTGTGGCTTTGGTCACCCCTTTGAAACCCGACCTGAGCGTAGACTATGCAACGCTTAGAAAACTCATCGACTGGCACATTCAAGAAGGAACCGACTGCATTGGCGTTGTCGGAACCACGGGTGAATCACCCACCGTCAATGTCGAAGAGCACCGAGAGATCATTCGTGTGAGCGTTGAGCAGGCCAACAAAAGGGTCCCGATCATGGCAGGTTGTGGGGCCAACTCCACCCAAGAAGCGATCGCCTTGGCTAAATTTGCCAAGCAAGTGGGTGCAGACTGTCAACTTCAAGTCGTTCCCTACTACAACAAACCCACTCAAGAGGGCCAATTCCAGCATTTCAAGGCCATTGCTGAGGCCGAGGACTTGCCCATGGTGCTCTACAACGTGCCTGGCAGAACGGTCGCTGATATGCAGCACGATACAGTTTTGCGACTCACACAAGTCCCAGGCATCGTGGGCATCAAAGAGGCCACGGGCAATATCGAGCGCGCTCAGTGGCTGATTCGTGAAACGCCTGAGTCGTTTGCCGTTTATTCGGGCGATGACCCTACAGCGGTGGCCTTGATGTTGTGTGGGGGCCAAGGCAATGTGAGCGTCACCGCCAACGTCGCACCCAAGTTGATGCACGAGTTGTGCATGGCTGCTATAAAGGGAGATGTCCACAAAGCCATGCAGATTCAATTCAAATTGATGCCCGTTCATAAGCATCTTTTTGTTGAAGCCAATCCCATTCCCGTGAAATGGGCCATGGCCAAAATGGGCTTGTGTGGCCCCACACTCAGACTGCCATTGACGCCCTTGGCCAGCCCATTTGAAACCACCGTTGAAACTGCACTTCGTGCAAGCGGTCTACTTTGAGATTTATGAGGACTTACTCAGTGATACATCCCTTCCTTCGAACGTTACCAAAAAAGATGGCCCCTTGGGTTGCCCTGAGCTGCCTTGTGAGCCTCTTGAGCGCTTGCTCAAGCGTTTTTAACAGTGAAAAAGTCAACTACAAATCACAGGCCAGCGCGCTGGTTGTGTCCTTGGAAATTCCACCTGATCTGACACAATTGAACAAAGACACACGCTATCGCATTCCTGGTGAACAAGTGAGCGCCAATGCTTTGGGCATGAACACCGTGGCAAACACCGCACCGAGCATCGGCGCGACCAAAACCAGTGACGTATCGCTCTCACGCCTAGGCAATCAGCGTTGGCTTCTTGTTCAACGCTCGCCCGAAGATGTTTGGCCAACCGTTAAGCAATTTTGGTTGGACAACGGCTTTGTGTTCGTCAAAGAAGATGACAAGTTGGGCTTTCTTGAGACCGACTGGGCTGAAAACAAATCCAATGCATCGAAAGACTTTTTTGGCAAAACACTGTCGCGCTTTTTAGGAAGCGTCATGTCTTCAGGCATCAAAGACAAGTTCATCACCCGTTTTGAAGCGGTGAACAATCAACAGGTGGAGATTTTTATCTCTCACCGCTCGTTAGAAGACTTGGGACCCAGCAGCAGCAACCCACTTAGCAGCTACAAATCCAAAGCCGCAGATCCAGAGCTAGAAAACGAGTTCTTGACCCGTTTGATGCAAAGACTAGGTGCCTCAGAGACGCAGGTGGCAGAAGCGAGCAAAGCAATGACTGGCACAGCGCAACCCAAAGCGAGCTTGGACAACCAAGACAAGTTCTCTAGGATCTCTTATCAAGAAGGGTTTGATACCGCCTGGCGACGTGTTGGCGTGGCCTTGGATAGATCGGGCTTTACCGTAGAAGACCGTGATCGCAAAGCGGGACTTTATTATGTTCGCTTTGTTGACCGAAGTACCGATGGCAATGAGCCTGGATTTTTCACACGTTTGTTCTCTAGCACCCCAAAGGACGAAGGACCTCAACGTTATCGATTGAAGCTAGAAGAAAAGAGCGATGCACAAACCTTCATCGTGATTCAAAACACCTCTGGACAAGCCGATGCCTCAAAAGCTGGGGCCAAGATCGCTCAATTGTTGCTTGAGGAATTGAAGTAAACGATTGAGTGCTTTGTGAACCAACTTCTTGTGCCTTTGATGCTGTGTAAATCGATCTGTCAATCGCGCTGTAAACCGCTGTGTTGAGATTTAAAAGCCTTGGCAGCGGCAGCAGCGGTAACGCGACCTTGGTTGAAGCCTCCCGAGGTGATATCACCTCTCGCGTGCTGATCGATTGTGGCTTGTCCATGGCTCAATTGAGAGGTCAATTGGCGCCCATGGATTTGGACTTGGAGGACATTCATGCCTTGTTTGTGACGCATGAACACTCCGATCACGTCGGACACGCAAAACAATTTGGACTCAAAACAGGTCGACCCATTTTTGCCAGTCAAGGCACACAATTGGCCATCCAAGTGCACGCCTGGGGACTCAGAGAAGAACAAATCCAATGCGCCAGTGACAGTGAAGTCATTCAAATTGGCCAATTGCAATTGTCCCCGTTCACTGTCCCCCACGACGCCAGAGAGCCCTTGCAGCTGAGTTTGAGCGATGGAGAACTCAAACTAGGTCTTGTGACCGATCTTGGCCATGTCAGCTCTCATGTGGTGCGTGCACTGCAAAATTGTCATGCCCTGATTTTGGAGTGCAACCACGACGAGCACATGCTCAGGCTTTCCAAGTACCCCTCTTTTTTAAAGGCACGCATCTCAGGCCCCTTGGGTCACCTGTCCAACAAAGATTCGGCCCAGTTGTTACGGTCGGTCCTCAACGGCAACTTAAAAACAGTGGTTGCGGCCCATTTAAGTGAAAAAAACAATACCCCCGAATTGGCAACCAAAGCCTTGTATGAGGTGCTTGATCCACAAGGCCCTCAGCTGATCGTGGCCGATCCCAACGAAGGCACAGACTGGATCACCGTGCATTAAAAGCAAAGC
>JBAXNB010000060.1:0-12758 GCA_037134015.1 Betaproteobacteria bacterium
TCTATGCGACCCATCTTTTGCAGCACGCGAGCAAAGAGGGTGCAAGGGTCTTCAACGATCCAGCGGCTTTGAGAGATCACCCAGAAAAATTGGCCATTTTGAATTTCCCACATTTGATCAGTCCAACGCTTGTGACCAAGAACGCGCAACACATCAAAGCCTTCCACCAAGAGCACCAAGATATCATTTTGAAGCCCTTGGATGGGATGGGGGGCCGAGGGATTTATAGAGTCAAGAGCGACGGCTTGAACCTAGGTAGTTTGATTGAAACCCTTAATTTAGAGGGCCAACAAACCGTCATGGTTCAGCGCTTTATCCCCGATATCCACAAGGGTGACAAACGAATTTTGCTCATCGATGGCCAGCCGGTGCCATTCAGCTTGGCCAGAATACCCCAAGGCTCGGAGGTGCGTGGCAACTTGGCCGCTGGCGGGTTAGGCGTTGCACAAGCTTTGACGAAAAGGGACTTGGAGATCGCCCATGAGCTTGGCCCGGTCCTTAAGGCCAAAGGACTCTTCTTGGTGGGGTTGGATGTGATTGGGGACAAGTTGACGGAGATCAACGTCACGAGCCCCACTTGTTTTCAAGAAATCACCGATCAAACTGGGTTTGACGTTGCTTCGTGTTTTGTTGATGCCTTGACCCAACAGGTCTAAGGGGCAAAGAGGAGCTCACGTAGATGTCTCGTGTTTATTGCACCGGGGCTACTTTCACATTGACAATGAAGTGCGAGCTGTCGCCAAAACAGCTAGGAAGTCCTTGGTGTTCTTCGTATTCTAGGACCACCTTTTGTCCAAGACTTTGATTGATTTTTTCTGCAACGAGGTCATCTCTAACCGTGAAGAAAAACTTATCTGGTGCGGTTTGTAGGTTAGCGATGGAGCGGATTTGTTCGCCTTCCCACGTTTTACAAACCCAGCCTTTGTAAGAAAGTTTTTGTACGAAACCCACGCTCTCGCCTTGAGAATAGGCGAATTGGTAGGCAAACAAAAGATAGACCACAGGTAAAGAGATGCTCAGGCACAACAAAATCAACAAGACTTTGAAGGCCTGGTGTTGGAGGTTTTGAAAAAACGAACCGCTCATAGGTGTTTGGACTCTAAAAAAACATTCCAATCCATGGGTGGATCAAAAAGGGTCATCAATGGGCTTGAGACTTGACGTGTGCTCTCCATGCATGCAACAAAGGCTCGGTGTAACCGCTAGGTTGCTCTTTGCCCTTGAAGACCAAGTCCAATGCCGCTTGGTAAGCGCTTGAGCGCTCAAGATGGTCAGCCATGGACATGTACAAGGGATCTGCTTTGTTTTGTGCATCCACAACAGAGGCCATTTTCTGGAAAGTGTCTTGGACTTGTCGGGTCGAGACGATCCCATGCTGCAACCAATTGGCAATGTGCTGGCTTGAAATTCTTAAGGTGGCGCGGTCTTCCATGAGGCCAATGTTGTGAATGTCGGGCACTTTTGAACAGCCCACGCCCTGTTCGACCCAGCGAACCACATACCCAAGGATGCCTTGAGCGTTGTTGTTCAACTCTTCTTGAATCTCTTGTTTAGACCAGTTGGGATGAGCTACAACAGGAACCGTCAGCAAGTCATTCAAGAGCATGTCTGCGCTGGGGTTGCTCTTGCTCTTTTCGATGTTCTTTTGAACAGCGAAGACGTCAACTTGATGGTAGTGCAAGGCGTGCAAGGTGGCCGCAGTTGGGCTTGGAACCCAAGCGGTGTTGGCACCAGCCTGAGGGTGAGCAATTTTTTGCTTGAGCATGTCGGCCATGAGATCTGGCATGGCCCACATGCCTTTTCCAATTTGAGCTTTGCCTCTTAAGCCACAGGACAGGCCAACCAAAACGTTGTTTTTTTCATAAGCTTGTATCCACGCGCTGGACTTCATGCTGCCTTTTCTCATCATTGGCCCTGCAAGCATGGAGGTATGCATCTCGTCGCCAGTGCGGTCCAAAAAACCTGTGTTGATAAAGGCCACTCGAGCAGATGCGCTTGCGATGCAAGCCTTTAAATTGACGCTTGTGCGCCTCTCTTCATCCATGATGCCAAGTTTGACCGTGTTCTTTTTAAGTTGGAGGGCTTTTTCTACTTTTGTAAAAAGCAAGTCCGCAAAAGCAACTTCTTGTGGTCCGTGCATTTTGGGTTTGACAATGTACACCGAGCCTGTGCGTGAATTGCGAATGCCCAATGGGCTTGCTTTTAAATCATGAATGGCAATGGCAGTGGTGATGTAGGCGTCTAAGATCCCCTCGGGGATTTCGTGGAGCTCGGCGGTCTTGGGGTCGTTGTAAAGAATGGCAGGATTGGTCATCAAGTGACCCACGTTTCTAAGAAACAGCAAAGATCTACCGGGTAAGCTGACCGAGCGTCCTTTTAGAGATGTATAGAGCCTGTCAGGGTTAAGACGGCGTGTGAAGGTTTGACCATTTTTTTGAACAGATTCAGACAGGGTACCTTTCACAATGCCTAACCAGTTTCTATAGGCCAAGACCTTGTCTTGAGCGTCAACTGCAGCAACCGAGTCCTCCAAGTCCAAGATGGTGGACAAGGCAGACTCGATGACCAGGTCACTCACGCCCGCGGCATCCTTGGCGCCGATGTCGGTGGCATCGTCCAAGATCAAATCCAAGTGCAACCCGTTGTGTTCAAACAAGATGCTGCTGGGCTTGGATGGGCTACCCTGGTAGCCGCGGCACTGCGAAGGCTTGGAGAGCGTTGTCATGGATCCCGATTGGAGGTGAACTCTCAAGCCGGCGTCTTTGATTTCGTATTTCACCGAGTCAATGTGCGAGCCCTTTTTAAGGGGTGCGACGCGATCTAGAACGTATCTTGCATATTCAATGACTTTGGCGCCACGTTTGGGGTTGTAGGCTTGGGTTTTCTCGCAACCTTCGGAAGATGCAATGACGTCCGTGCCGTACAAGGCGTCGTACAAAGAGCCCCACCTGGCATTGGCAGCATTCAAAGCGTAGCGAGCGTTCAAGATGGGTACGACCAGTTGGGGCCCTGCTTGCTGAGAAAGCTCTTTGTCAACATTGGACGTGGAGATGTTGACGCTTTTGGGCACGGGGACCAAATAGCCAATGTTGATCAGAAAGTTTTTGTAGGCTTTCATGTCCTTGATTGGACCAGGATGCTTGAGGTGCCAAGTATCGAGTTCTTGCTGTAATCGCTCTCGCTCATGAAGCAGCGATTGATTCTTTGGGGCCAGTTCGACAACCAGCTCACTCAAAGACTTCCAAAAAGCATCTGTGCCAATATCTGTACCCGGCAAGACCTCGTCTCTTACAAAAGCAAAGAGATCTTGACTGATTTGAAGGTGGTGGGCTTGAATTCGCTGGGACATGTCGATCATGGTGTAAAGATAAAAAACAAGGTTCTTTGAAAAGGATTGTAGAGTTTAAAGATGGTTTCGTGGGCAATAGCGCCCCACTTATTTTAAAAAGGCCCAAATCGGTGCGCGGGCAGACTTGAAAACAAAGTCCTGTGCACCTTCATTAGGAAAAATGACGATAAAGATCAAAAAAGCAAGAAAAGGCTATGGTCAACGGGGTAAAACCTAGATTTGGCCGGCGTGCAGGGCTTGATAATTTGGCCTACACTAATGACCTTGAAATAAAATCGTCTGAATCGACGATTTTGATCTAACCTACCTATGAAGAGCACCAGGTAGGAGGTATCCCTTGATTCCGTCGTCTGATGAGGATGGTGGTTTTTATAAAGTCACAAAATGTCACTGGTCCAATTAGCCTTAAAGCGTTCTTATACATTCATTGTGATGGCCATCTTGATCCTGTTGGCCACGCCATTTGCGTTGCTCAACATGGCAACGGATATTTTTCCTGAAATCAACATCCCTGTCGTCAGCATCATTTGGAGCTACAACGGGCTTTCAGCTCAAGAAATGGGTCAAAGGATCGCGTCTTCAAGCGAGCGTGGCTTGTCGACGGTCGTCAATGACATTGAGCACATCGAATCGACGTCCTTGAATGGTATTTCGATCATCAAGATCTTTTTTCAACCCAAAGCGAATATTCAAGCGGCCATTTCCCAAGTTGTGGCCTCGGTTCAAGCTCAAGTGAGACAACTGCCGCCTGGTATCACACCGCCTTTGGTGATCAAATATTCTGCCTCTAGTATCCCGGTGATTCAACTGGCTTTGTCAAGTCCTACCTTGTCTGAGTCGGCTTTGTTTGATGCCACCATCAACTCATTGAGACCCCAATTGGTGACCATTCCTGGTGTGGCCATTCCCTTTCCTTACGGAGGGAAAATAAAAGTGGTGTCGGTGGACATCAACAACCGTGAGTTACAAGCCAGGGGGTTGGCTCCGTCTGACGTGGTCAATGCCATCAGCCTGCAAAACCTGATCCTGCCATCGGGAACGGTCAAGTTAGAAGGCTCTGAGTACGCGGTGTCTCTCAACAGCTCCCCCACCACCATTGCTGGACTCAATGACTTGCCCGTCAAAACGAGCAATGGTGCGACCGTTTTGATCAAAGACGTGGCCAATGTTCGTGATGGGTTTCAACCGCAAACGAACATCGTTCGCCAAGATGGTTCAAGAGGGGTGTTGCTTTCTATCTTGAAAAATGGCGGTGCTTCTACGCTAGATATTGTTGATGGCATTAAAAAAGCCTTGCCCATTGCCGCTGAAAGCATGCCACCAGACATCAAGGTGAGCCAATTGTTCGATCAATCCTTGTTTGTGAAGGCGGCCATCAAAGGGGTGGTCTTTGAGGCGGTCATCGCAGCCGCCTTGACGGCGGCGATGGTTTTGCTGTTTTTGGGAAGTTGGAGAAGCACGCTCATCATCGCCATGACGATTCCCCTGTCAATTTTTTCTTCCATCTTGGTACTGTATGCGCTGGGTGAAACGCTCAATTTAATGACCCTAGGCGGTCTTGCCTTGTCGGTTGGAATTTTGGTTGACCAGGCGATTGTGACCATCGAGAACATAGAGCGCCATTTACACATGGGCAAACCTTTGTACGATGCGATTGAAGTTGGGGCGGGAGAAATAGGGGTGCCTGCCTTTGTCGCAACCTTGTGCATATGTATTGTTTTTGTTCCCATGTTCTTTCTTTCAGGTGTGGCGAAATTTTTGTTTGTACCACTGGCTGAGGCCGTGGTCTTTGCGATGCTCGTGTCTTTTTTCCTGTCCAGAAGTTTTGTCCCTACCATGGTCAAATTGTTGATGGGTCAACATGATCAAGCAAAGCTGAAAGAAAAGACAAAACCCCATGTATTTGAAAACATCTATATCCAATTTGATCAAAAGTTTGAAGCGTTCAGACTGGGGTACAGAGAAATTTTGTCCAAGGTCTTGCTCAACAGGAAGGCTTTCGGAACAGCGTTTTTGACTTTTTGCATTTTGTCATGCGGTTTATTTCCTTTTTTGGGTCGAGACTTTTTCCCGGCTGTGGACTCTGGGCAAGTGCGTCTTCACTTTCGAGCACCGACGGGCACGCGGATAGAGGAAACGGCAAAATTGGCGGATGCCATTGAGGCGAAGATCAAACAACTCATACCTGCTGAGGAGCTTGAAACGATTTTGGACAATTTGGGCGTCCCCAACAGCGGCATCAACTTGTCTTATAGCAACGGAGGAACGTTTGGCTCCTTGGACGGAGAGCTCTTGATCGCTTTGAAGGAGTCGCATAGGCCATCGAGCACCTTGACCACCCTCTTGCGTGAGGAGCTACCTAAATCATTTCCTGGGGTTGAGTTTTTTTTCCAGCCAGCAGATATCGTGACGCAAATCTTAAATTTTGGACTGCCTGCCGCAATTGATGTTCAGCTGACAGGCAATGATTTGTTAGGTAATGCTGAACTGGCGGCGGAAATAACAAAGGAGATCGCAAAAATTCCAGGTGCCGTGGATGCGCATGTCCATCAAAAATTAAATGCACCTGGTATTGCTCTAGAGATGGACCGTTCTCGGGTGCAACAATTGGGTCTGAATGCTCAAAATGTCGGCCAAAATGTATTGATTGCCTTGTCTGGAAGCTCACAAACTTCTCCAGCCTTTTGGCTCAACCCCAAAAATGGTGTTGTCTACAGCATTGTGATTCAAAATCCACAATACTCATTTCAATCCATCAACGATTTGCTGAGCATACCGGTCAGCAGCCAGGTCAATCCGGTTGAAAGCACACAACTGTTGGGCAATTTGGTGAGCTCAAGGCCTGTCAAGCAGTTGCCCATCGTCTCGCGGTACAACATTTCACCGGCCATTGACATCTATGTGAATGTGCAAGGGACCGATTTGGCGAGCGTGGCCAGCAAGGTGAGCGCGATTGTGGACGGCATGAAAAGCAAGTTGCCAAAGGGTTCACAAGTAGCCATCCGTGGTCAAGTGCAAACAATGCAGTCCTCTTTTATAGGCTTGGGCGTGGGGTTGGTGATGGCCATTGTGTTGGTGTATTTGTTGATTGTTGTGAATTTTCAGTCATGGATTGATTCTGCCATCATCATCACCGCTCTACCTGCCGCATTGGCGGGCATTGCTTGGATGCTTTTCTTGACAGGTACCACCTTGAGTGTGCCAGCCTTGACTGGGGCCATCATGACCATGGGTGTTGCAACCGCCAACAGTATTTTGGTGGTTTCATTTGCCAAGCAACAAAGAGAAGAGGGACTCAATCCTTACCAGTCTGCTTTGCAGGCCGGAGCAACAAGGATTCGGCCTGTGTTGATGACCGCTTTGGCCATGATCATCGGCATGATCCCTATGGCTTTGGGTTTGGGCGAAGGGGGTGAGCAAAATGCCCCGCTTGGCCGTGCAGTGATTGGTGGTTTGGTTTTTGCAACAGTTTCAACCTTGTTTTTTGTACCGGTGGTATTTGCAGCTGTGCATCAAAGTCTCTTTGACAAAGAACTGAAAAAAGCGAATTCATCGTTAAAACCTTAAGAATTTATTTAGGAAATGAAGATGTCAGATCAGAACGTTGTTGCTAAAAGCAAAATATGGATTGGGGTGTTTGTGTTTTTATTGGTGGCGGGCTCTGTCAATACCATAGTGAATCGAATGGGGAATGCCAAAACATTAGAAAAACAAATTGAAGATAAAACGAAACTGTATGTGAAGGTTGCAGTGGTAAAAAATGCCGATGCTCCCCAATTGTTAAGGCTTCCAGGCACCCTTTTGGGTTTTTCACAAGCCCCCGTTGCAGCGCGTGCAAGTGGGTACATCAAGCGTTGGAACAAAGACATAGGGAGTTTGGTTCAAGAGGGGGAAGTGCTTGCTGAAATTGACACGCCTGAATTGGATCAATTGTTGTCCCAACTCGTGGCAACTCAACAACAAGCGTCAGAGAGCATGCAATTGGCTAAATCTTCCCTGGAAAGATGGGAGGCCTTGAGAAAGAAGGACGTGGTCTCTCAGCAAGAATACGAAGAAAAGAGAAGCACTTACTCGCAAGCCATTGCCAACTTCAATGCCTCTGCTGCCAATGCAGAAAGAACGCGTCAATTGACTTCTTTTAAAAAGGTCGTGGCCCCATTTTCAGGGGTGATTACTAAAAGAAACATTGACATTGGTGACTTGATCGATGGGACCACAAAGCCACTGTTTTTGATTGCGAAAACAGATCCCTTGCGTGTTTTTATCAATGTGCCTCAGTCTTATTCTCAGTGGGTGAAGGTTGGACAAGCGGCTGAAATCAATTTGGATGAAATCAGAGGCATGACATTTCAAGGGCAAATCAGCAAGTCTGCTTCTGCCATCGATCCTTTAACAAGAACGATGCAAGTTGAGGTGACCTTGAGCAACAAAGAGAAAAAATTGTTGCCAGGTGCTTTTGTTCAGGTAAGTTTAAAACTCCCCGCTTCGAACGCGATCAACATTTCTTCCAATGCACTTTTGATCAGAAAAGAGGGGCCGCAAGTGGCGGTGGTTGATGATCAAAATAAAGTTCACCTTCAAAAAATCAAGCTAGGCCGCGATTTTGGCGTGACATCGGATGTGATCGATGGCTTAAAGGGTGGGGAAAGACTGGTCTTGAATCCATCCGACTCTTTGAGCGATGGAGATGTTGTCACCATTGTTGCCGAAGAGGTGAAGAGTGAAGGACAACAGTTGCCTAACAAAGAAAAGGCAAAGCAATGAAAAATGTGGGTTTCTTTGTTTTGATGTTGCTAGGGCTTGTGTCGTGTTCAAGTCCTCCAAAGTATGAAAAAGTAAAGCTTGATGTTCCTGCTGAATTTAGGGATTCCAGCGCTTGGAAACTGGCCAAGCCCAATGACCAACAACTGAAGCAAAAGTGGTGGGAAGAGTTGGGCGATGATGAATTGAATTCTTTGCTAGAGCGCGCATTCAAGAACAACCCCAATTTAAAGATCGCTGTAGAAAAAGTCAATCAATCCAGGGCCAACTTCAACACCGCAAATGCTAGCTTGTTCCCTCAAGTCAATGCCACGGGAAGGCTTGCTCGCTTAGAAATTTCTAGCGCAAGACCCCTGACCAACTACAACTCACCTAACCAAGCAACGGTTCAAACTGATATTTTGCCTCAAATGGTCGCCTCTTATGAGTTTGATTTCTGGGGTCGGGTCAGCTCAACGGTAGCAGCAGGTCAAGCCAACCTTGAGCAGTCCATGGCTGACTTTCAAAATGTAAGACTGATCTTGTCTACCGATGTTGCAACGTACTACTTCAACATAAGACAAGCTGATATAGAAATTGATTTGCTCAATCAATTGATTCGCTTACAAGAAAAGGCTTTGTTGTTGGCCTCTGAAAGATACAAGTTGGGCTTGAATTCAGCTTTAGAAAAAACACAGCAGCAAATTGCGCTTGAAACGACAAGTGGCCAGATAGAACAACTCAAAAGAACCAGAAGTATATTTGAGCATGCCTTAGCGAGCTTGGTGGGTCAAAATGCCACGGATTTCAAGCTAGGTACGAAAGCCATTGAAAGACGCTCCCTCGATACCCCATTGGGTATACCGGCAGTGCTGTTGGAGAGACGACCTGATGTGGCTTCGGCCGAAAGGGCTGTGGCCGCAGCCAATGCGCAAATCGGTATAGCGCAAGCTGCTTATTACCCACAAATTGTCTTAGGCGGTGGTTTTGGTTATCAGGCCACACAGTTAGCGAATTTGTATTACGCTCCAAGCAGAGTTTGGTCTTTTGGCCCAAGTCTTTCTTTACCCTTGTTGGATGGCGGACGTATCGATGCCAATGTGGCTTTTAACAAATCGGGCTATGCAATAGCTGTTGAAAATTACAAAAAGGTTGTTTTGACAGCCATGCAAGAGGTCGAGGATGGAATCAGTGGTGTATTGGCCCTCGACAAAGCATTGGAACAAGCCAGTCGAGCCAGTCAGTCGGCTCTAAAAATATTTGAGGTTTCCCAGGATCGTTACAAGGGAGGCGTTGCGAACGCTTTGGACTTGGCTTTGGCTGAACAGGCTTATGTCAATGTTAAACGTTTAGAGACGCAGGCCATGGCTTCAAGACTGCAAGTTCAAATATTTTTGGTCAAAGCCATTGGTGGCGGTTGGCGTGGCGATAAATCAGAAGGTTTATGAGCCCATGTCAACGCAGTGAGCCACTCTAAAAGAGCTGTTAGGTAGAAGCGCACTCGGAAGTTAACCCCCACTTGATGCAGCACTTGTGAAGTGCTGCATTTACTTGTTGGTGCTTGACGAGTGAATGCCCTTCATGCCGTTAAGAGCTTTGACGGCTTCGACCTCTTGGGATGTCAAAAAACCTACAAAGTTTTGGACAGATTGAAGACGAGTTGCTTCATGAGAGAGGTTGGTGGGGATCCCAGACGAAAAAATGGTGATGTAGGCAATGTCGCTTGGGAGTGTGCCAACCACCTCGATGCCAGGAATTGAGATCAGCTCACTTAATTGTTGAAAACCTAGAGAAGCTCGTCCGCTCGCAACCAGAGTGCCAACAGGTGTTCCAGGCGGTGGGACGACCAGACAAGCCTTCACTTGTTCATGAATGCCCCAGGTTTCAAACAACTTTTCTAAATAAACGCCACTTGGGCCAGTTGAATAGCTGAGGCTTGTGCTTGAGAGAATGGCGTTCTTGACCGCAAGCGCATTGGATAGATCTGGGTGTTTGAAGCCAGTTGGTACAGCGGCAGCAATCTCTGACTCTACCCAATCTTGGCGAGAATTGGGCAACAAGTGGCCTTCTGAGATGAGGCGATCAATGGAGTCAGAGCTGAGGAGGACTAGGTCATAGTCCTCTTTGTTTTGTATTCTTTTGACCGCTTCAACACCGCCTACAGATTCAATGTCCAAGCGGACGTTAAATTGCTCAAAGTAAATTTGCGACAACTCAGACAAAACCAATTTTGTTGCCATTGATGAAATCCCACGCAACACGAGGGGTTGAAGTGTGTTGGCGGCATTTAGAGTTGAAGGTGGCATGGCGTTGATGTTAATTGGTTGGATTAAAAATTTTAATGCATTTGTAAACAGCAAAAAAACTTTATGTCAATGGCAGAGCATGCTCTTGGCAGGGATCATAAATTGATAGTCAAGTGAACAAAAGCCTTATGAGTTATTAGATTTGAAAGCGTTAGGGAAAAGGTTGTGCTTCAAAGGGTCTAAAAATGTACCGCATCTGAACGGTTCAAGGTGCAAGATGTGCCCAGAATGAATCCACTAGAACTTGGAGTGCCTATCTCTAGAGGATCAACTTGTACAGAGTCCATCCCAAGTTAAAAAGAACCAAGGTAAATAAAGTACCAAAAGTCAGCATCATGCCTAGTACGCGTTTGCTGAAATCAGGTGGTGGTACCTTGATGCCTAGAGCATGGATCACGCGACCCATGATTAAAGTAAGGCCGGTGATGGCCACGAACCACCAAGGGGCTCCATTGAGTTCAAGGCAAGCCATCAAGATGATTCCAAAGGGAACATATTCAGCAAAGTTGCCATGAGCGCGAATGGCTCTTTCAAGTTCTTCGTGACCCCCATTGCCTAATCCAACCTTATTTTTTCTTCTAAGCCCAATGACATCAAAAGAGAGTTTAATAAAGAGGAGGGTTAAAACAGCAGCAATGATTGAGGTAACGAATAGCATTTTTGACTTCGAGGTTAATGTTTAATAGGTTGAGCAATCCATGAAAAACACGCCAAGGTGTGGTCTGATATTTTAGTGGTCTAGGGCGAAACCAACCGCGGCCTAGGATGTCTAATTCTCTTAGCAATGTATCGTGACGTTTAGGTTTTAACACGACTGACACATTTGCACTAAATAATTAAATTTTATTTCATAAGGGGATTTTGATGAAATTTTCAGCGGTCTTTCTTTCAGTTTGTATAGTAGCAACGACACCTACTCTGGGCTCAGCTCAAGATGCCTTCAATGCAGAGTTGGTTGGTCATGCAGTGATGCCTGCACAAACTTACATTTCTGCGCCCAAAGACGCTCCCGCGAATTTGCAAACCAGTGGTAAGTTCACGACGGGCAAACGGGTAGAAAAGATGGGTAGCGTTGAAGGCGCCTCTTATGACAGGCCCACTGGGGTGTTCTTACCCTTTAAAGGTCAACCCATTCAAGGCCACTCAGGAATTAAACGTATGCCTGATGGGACGTTCTGGATATTGACAGACAACGGTGCTGGTTCTAAGGCCAATTCACCTGATTTCATGTTGTACCTCAATCACTACAAGGTGGACTTCACTACCAATAAATTCACCCGTTTGAACACAATTTTTTTGCATGATCCAGATAAAAAAGTACCCTTCCATATCGTTACTGAAGGTACACAGAAACGTTACCTAACAGGAGCTGATTTCGATACTGAAAGCTTTCAATTTGCAGATGGAGCTTTATGGATTGGGGATGAATTCGGTCCATTCTTGATCAAGGCAGATATGACAGGAAGAGTATTAGCGGTTTATGACACATTGGTAGATGGCAAAGTCATTCGCTCACCCGATCATCCATCTGTAACAACGCCAAATACGCCTCAAGACTTCGCAAAATTTCAGACACGTCGTTCTAAAGGTTTCGAAGGTATGGCCGTATCAAGGGATGGTGGCAAGCTTTATGCTTTGTTAGAGGGCGCTCTTTGGGATGAATCAACCAAAGCCTATGAAATGATTGATGGAAAACACTATCTACGTGTTTTAGAGTTTGATGTGAAATCAGGTCAATGGACAGGTCGCCATTGGAAATATGTCATGGAAGCGAATCACCATGCGATAGGTGACTTCAACATGATCGACGAAACTACAGGTCTCATAATTGAAAGGGACAATGGTGAAGGCGTGTCTAGCTTTGCGTGTACAGACGGAAAAAAGCCCAATTGCTTTCATGACTTACCAAAGTTCAAGCGTGTTTACAAAGTTGAAATCAATGATGCGAACGCGAATGGGCTTGTTAAAAAAATAGCTTACGTTGACTTGCTCAATATCACAGATCCTAAGAACATCTCCCGCAAGCCCTTAGATAAGGGAGTCTTCACATTTCCATTTTTCACAATTGAAAACGTTGATGTAATCGATTCAAATCACATCATTGTAGGAAATGACAATAACCTGCCTTTCTCCTCGAGCCGTGAACCCAACAAAGCTGATGACAATGAGTTGATCATTCTTCATGTTGGAAATTTTCTAACCGCTAAGTAAAAGTTTTAGAAAAGATAATGCCCTGCTCGAAGCAGGGCAAATTTTTTCGGCAGGATGCTGCAGAATTGAAAATGCCCCGTTGAAACAACAGGGCATGAAATTTGGTGGCCTGGGGCGGAATCGAACCACCGACACAAGGATTTTCAATCCTC
>JBAXNB010000061.1:0-12464 GCA_037134015.1 Betaproteobacteria bacterium
TGGTCCACTTGATCAACATGAATCAAGCGCCGTATTTGGCAAATACCGCTTTGACCTGCTTGTCGGTTGCGAATTCGCCTGCATCGGCCTCCTTGATGCCTTCGTGAATGTCACGGATCTGCCAGGATTCACTTTGCACATAGTGGGTCAGTGCATCAATGGCCAGAAAGCTCTTGGTCCGGGCGGTCGCCTTGGCCAACTCTTCGATCTGGTTGTAAAGCGCCTCGGGCAGGCGTACATTGATGGTTCTGGCAGTCATGGTATAAAACCTATATGCATATGTAATACAGCGCATTATCCGCTTCACAAATCCAAAGGTCAAGGTCAAGGTGAAGTATGAAGATTTGAAAAAAATTCGAGAATTACAGACTGCGCGTCTTGGCACACTGTGGTTGGAATGGAGTATTCAACCGTGTTTGATAAATGCCCATCCCCCGTTAATTGGGGAGAGCCAGGTACTTGAGCTCTCTATAATGAGACAATGGGCTTAGAGCAAGTAAAGCACGGACTGACCCAATGGTGCCGAAGGCCGGAATCGAACCGGCACGGTGTTTTGCACCGGCAGATTTTGAATCTGCTGCGTCTACCTATTTCGCCACTTCGGCTAAAGTGTTGAAGACCTGTATTATGACATATTCAAGAACAAAATTCCCGACCTTGGCTGACGCGATCGGTAACACGCCCTTGGTTCGGCTGCAAAGAGTTGAGCAAGCAACGCTTTTACGCCATTCCAATGTGGTTTTGGGTAAATTGGAAGGCAACAATCCGGCCGGATCGGTCAAAGACCGTCCCGCCCTTTCGATGATTGCAAGAGCCGAGGAGCGAGGAGACATCCAGCCCGGCGAGACACTCATTGAGGCGACATCGGGTAACACGGGCATCGCCTTGGCCATGGCCGCGGCCATCAAAGGTTACCACTTGATTTTGATCATGCCTGAGGACCTGTCCATTGAACGCGCACAGACCATGAAGGCTTTTGGGGCTCAACTGATCTTGACGCCTAAAACAGGGGGCATGGAGCACGCCAGGGATTTGGCTTTGAGGATGCAGTCAGAGGGACGGGGACGGGTTTTGGATCAATTTGGCAATCCTGACAACCCCAGGATCCATTATGAAACAACCGGGCCAGAGATCTGGAGAGACACGCATGGAGAGGTCACTCATTTTGTGAGCGCCATGGGCACGACGGGCACCATCACAGGCGTTTCAAGGTATTTAAAAGAACAAAATCCCCAAGTAAAAATCATTGGTGTACAACCTTCTGAGGGCTCGAGAATTCCTGGGATTCGAAAATGGTCCAAGGAGTATGTGCCCTCCATCTATGATCCAAGCCACGTGGACGAGTTGGTGTATGTGAGCCAAAGCGACGCTGAACAGATGTGTAGACGCCTGGCCAAGGAGGAGGGCTTGTTTGCCGGTGTGTCGGCCGCAGGTGCGTGCTGGGCTGCTCTGGAAATTGCAAAGAAAGTTCACCATGCCACGGTGGTTTTCATCGTCTGTGATCGAGGAGATCGCTACTTGTCTACGGGGGTCTTTCCCGCATGAGTGATTACACCTACTGTCCCATGTGCAAAGAAGCCTTGTCCATGATCGCTCGGCAAGAGGATGGACTGGCGGTCACGCGCCTCAGATGCAAAGCGTGTGAGTGGACCCATTGGAACAATCCAACGCCCGTGTTGGCGGCGATTGTGCAGTGGGAGGGGAAAATTTTGCTCGCAAGAAATGCCGCTTGGGCCCAAAGGCGCTTTGCTTTGATCACGGGCTTCATGGAAGCCCACGAGACGCCCGAGGGCGGTATCACCAGGGAGATCAAGGAGGAGACCCATCTAGAGGTGCAAGATTTGAGTTTGGTTGGGGTCTATGACTTTCAAAAGAAAAATCAAGTGCTGATCGTTTATCATGCGCACACACAAGGTGTGATTCAACTCAGTGAAGAGTTGCTGGAGTACAAACTCTACGAGCCTCATGAGATCGTTTGTTGGCCCTCAGGCACGGGTTATGCTGTTGCGGATTGGCAAAGGAAAAGAGGCATAGAGCCCGTTTTTAAAGCCTGGGAAGATCGCAGCGAGAACGAATGAAACACATCTTCAATGAAATGACCAACCAAACATCATCATCATGCACGTTCACCAAGAATTAGATACATCTGGGCTCAATTGCCCTTTGCCTATTTTGAAAACCAAAAAAGCCCTCTCCAGCATGCAAAGTGGAGAGATTTTGAGGGTGCGCTCAACGGACCCAGGTGCGAGCAGAGATTTCCAGGCCTTTGCCAAGCAAACGGGGCATGTGCTTCTCGAGAATTCGGCGAGTGGTCAAGAGTTTGTCTTTGTCTTGCAAAGAAAATGAGCCTCAAGCCTGGACTTCAAACAGAAGTCTTGAACGCATTCAAATATGCTTTGAAGTCTTGAGCCACCTCGGGGTGTTTCAAGGCCAACTCCACGGTGGCTTGAAGAAAGCCTAACTTAGAGCCACAGTCAAATCGCTTGCCTTGGTAGTTGTAAGCAATCACGCCCTCGTGCTTTAACAATTCAGAAATGCCATCGGTCAGTTGAATTTCTCCAAGCGCCCCTTTGCCTGCGGTTTTGATCCGGTCAAAGATATGCGGGCTCAAAATGTAGCGCCCAGCCACGGCCAGTCGTGAATCGGTTTGTTCGGCTCTGGGCTTCTCTACGATGCGTTTGACTTGCGTTTTGCCTTCGCCAAGCGCGTCACCAGAGACGATGCCATAGCGGTGCACTTGTTCACTTGGAACCTCTTGCACAGCCAAAATGGACTGCTGGGTTTCAAAAAAGACCTCTGCCATTTGGGTCAAGATGCCTTTGCCGTTCTCAAGCCCAATCATCAAGTCATCGGCCAATAAAACAGCAAAGGGCTCATGGCCCACCAGCTTTTCTGCGCAAAGCACAGCGTGTCCAAGACCCAACGCACGGGGTTGACGGATGTAAGAGCAAAGCATGTCAGCGGGTTGAACGTCTCGGATCAAGGACAAGAGAGATTCTTTGCCGGCCATTTCAAGTTCATTTTCCAATTCGTAAGCCGTGTCAAAGTGATCTTCAATGGCACGCTTACTTCTTCCGGTGACAAAGATCATGTGCCGAATGCCCGCCTCATACGCTTCTTCGACCGCGTATTGAATGAGGGGCTTGTCAACAATGGGCAGCATTTCTTTGGGTTGTGCTTTGGTGGCAGGCAAGAATCGCGTTCCCAAGCCTGCAACGGGAAACACAGCTTTGGTTAAGGTGGAAGGGTTCAAAGTTTTTGCTCCAAAGTAATTGATTCATCAAAGCGACGCATCAAGGCTATTCATCAAGCCTATACATCAAGGCGATTCATACAGCTGATATGCGCTTGAGTTGATCTTTGACCTTGGCCAAAGTCGATGTGAATTCCTCAATCCTCAGTTGCTCTTGCTCGATGACTTTGGCCGGTGCTTTGGCGACAAAAGCCTCGTTGCTGAGTTTGGCCTGCGCTTTGCTGAGTTCCGTCTCTAATCTCAAGACCTCTTTGCTAAGACGAGCGGTTTCAGCGGCCTGATCGATCTCGATGAACAAGCACACCCTGGACTGACCCAAAACGGCGACCGGGGCATTTTGAGCGGCGCTTTGCCACGCCCCTTCATCCTCAAAGGTTTTGATCTCTTGGAGTTTGGCCAAACTTTTGAGAACTGGCGCCATGTTTTGAATGAAACTGCTCTCCTCAGCGTTGCCCACCAAGATGTACAAAGGCACCTTGGTCGCGGGGGAGATGTTCATCTGACCTCTTAAGTTGCGGCAACCTTCGACCC
This sequence comes from Betaproteobacteria bacterium, assembly GCA_037134015.1. Lineage (GTDB taxonomy): Bacteria > Pseudomonadota > Gammaproteobacteria > Burkholderiales > Burkholderiaceae_C > Limnohabitans. The sequence goes on from JBAXNB010000061.1 coordinate 3,785, forward strand.
AGTTCTTCAACTGGGCAATGGCGTGCTCGGCCAGAGGATCTATTTTGCCGGGTTGTGAGACAGGATAGTCGCAAACGCTCACAGATGCTCGGTCTTGGTCTTTGGGCCAAAGTCCCGCAACAGGTGCGACCTTTTGCCACAATTCTTCCGTGATGAAGGGGATCAAGGGGTGACTCAAGCGAAGGATGGCCTCAAGGGTGCGAATCAACGTGCGCCTTGTGGCACGTGCTTGCGCGGGGCTGCCTTGTTGAATTTGTACTTTAGCAATCTCCAAGTACCAATCACAGAACTCATTCCAGACAAATTCGTAGATGGCGTTGGCCACCAGATCGAGTCGATAGTCTTTGAAGCCTTGCGCAACTTGCGCTTCCACGCGTTGGAGCATGGAACTCATCCAACGGTCGGCTTGACTGAATTGCATGTAACCATGAAAGGGTCCACCAGGAGCGCATTGCTCTTTGGAGTGTTGTTCCAGACCACAGTCTTGCCCCTCGCAATTCATCAGGACAAAACGTGTGGCGTTCCATAGCTTGTTGCAAAAGTTGCGGTAGCCCTCGCAGCGCTTGGTATCGAAATTGATGCTTCTCCCAAGGGACGCCAAGGCTGCAAAGGTGAACCTCAACGCGTCAGCACCGTACGACGGGATGCCCAGTGGAAACTCTTTCTCTGTGTTTTTCTTGACCAAGGGTGCGGTCTCGGGACGGCGCAACCCCGTGGTCCTTTTGGCAAGCAAGGGTTCGAGTTCAATGCCATCAATCAAGTCGACGGGGTCAAGAACGTTGCCCTCAGACTTGGACATCTTCTTGCCTTGTGCATCGCGCACCAAGCCGTGGATGTACACATCTTTGAAGGGCACTTTACCTGTGAAGTGGGTGCTCATCATGATCATCCGGGCCACCCAAAAGAAGATGATGTCATAGCCCGTGACCAACACGGAACTGGGCAAGTACAAGTGAAAGTCCTCGGTCTCTTTGGGCCAACCCAATGTTGAAAAAGGCACCAAGGCGGAGGAGAACCAGGTGTCCAACACATCGGCGTCTTGGGTGAGTTGACGACCTGGGCCTGCTTCATCTTGAGCTTGAGTCAAACTTTCTGCCACATAGACGTGACCGTCTTCGTCGTACCACGCGGGAATTTGGTGCCCACACCAAAGTTGTCGGCTGATGCACCAGTCTTGAATGTTCTTCATCCACTGGTTGTAAGTGTTGACCCAGTTTTCTGGCACAAAACGAACTTCACCCGATTCAACCGCTCGGATGGCCTTTTCTGCAATGGACAGTCCCTTGGGATCCAACTGGCTTTTTTCAGTCATGGCCACAAACCATTGATCGGTCAGCATCGGTTCAATGATTTGTCCAGTTCTCTCACATCTTGGGACCATGAGGGTATGGGCTTTGACGTCGACCAAGAGACCCGCTTCTTTCAAATCTTGCACAATGTGCTCGCGTGCTTTAAAGCGGTCCAGTCCCTGATAGGCCTTGGGGGCTTGGTCATTGACACTGGCATCCAAATTGAAAATATTGATTTGCGGCAACTGGTGACGCACACCGACAGCAAAGTCATTGGCATCGTGTGCAGGGGTGACCTTGACCACGCCCGTCCCAAAGTCCTTGTCCACGTAGGCATCGGCAATCACGGGGATCAATCGCTCGCACAAAGGCAAATGCACCCGTTGACCGATCAAGTGTTGGTACCTGGCGTCTTCGGGGTTGACCATGACCGCCACGTCGCCCAGCATGGTCTCTGGGCGGGTGGTCGCCACCACCAAGCGTTCATTGGAGTTCTCGATGGGATAGGCGATGTGCCACATGAAGCCTTTTTCTTCTTGGCTTTCCACTTCCAAGTCGGAGACAGCTGTTTTAAGGATGGGGTCCCAGTGAACAAGGCGTTTGCCCCGGTAGATGAGGCCTTCCTTGTAGAGTTGGACAAAAGCCTTGGTCACGACCTCGCTTCTTGGCTCATCCATGGTGAAGTACTCGCGACTCCAGTCCACGCTGTCACCCATGCGGCGCATTTGTTGGGTGATGGTTTTGCCACTTTTCTCCTTCCATTCCCAAACTTTAGCGATGAAGTTTTTTCTGGAGACCTGCTCTGTGGGGCCAAGGGTGTGCTTGGACAGGCCTTGCTCTTGGAGTTGCCGCTCAACCACAATTTGAGTGGCGATCCCCGCATGATCGGTGCCTGGGATCCATGCGGTGTTGGCGCCAGACATGCGGTGATAGCGGGTCAAGCTGTCCATGATCGTTTGATTGAAGGCGTGCCCCATGTGCAAAGTACCCGTCACATTGGGAGGTGGGAGTTGAATGCAAAACCCAGGCGCACCAGGCTTTGCTATGTGTGTACCTTTGAAGCCAGCCACACCGTAGCCACGGGCTTCCCATTCTGGGCCCCAGTGGGCTTCAATTTCAGCGGGTTCAAAGGATTTGGACAGGCTCTGTAAGGCGGGCTGGTTGATGGGCGCAACTGGTGCAGTCGATTCTTTGGAGGCAGAGTTCATAAAGACCCATGAAGGCGGAAAAAGAAAAGTACAAAAAGTACAAAAACTACAAAAGGACCGTATGGGCGTTCTTTTTGTAAAAGATCATGTCATTTTAACCGTGCTTCATGCACTTCAAGAAGCGCTCAGAGAATGGGCCTTGGTGTGGGTCCAAGGCGCAGGTTCGCCAAAGGTTTTGCGCAGAACCTTACTTTTTAGAAAATTCAGGCCTGTCGTTTCTCTCAGGTTTGAGTTTGCCTTGAACGCCTGAGCTTGCTTTCTCAGCTCGCCAAATTTCTTTTCTTTGGGTCCAAAGTTTCAGCCTTTCGTGGGCATCCAGGCTTTCTTTGTGCATGGTCTCTTTGCTGCCCGTTTGAACGGTCAATTCAAGACGGATGCCATTGGGGTCAAAGAAGTAAATGCTTTGAAAGACATGGTGATCGGTCACGCCCAACACCTCAATGCCATGGGCTTGCAGCCGCGCTTTGGCGCGCTCGAGTTCCTCGATGGTGTTGACCCTGAACGCAATGTGATTGACCCAAGCTGGCGTGTTCGGTGAGGGCAGCGCCGCTTGGTCGTCTCCCAAGTCAAAAAAGGCGATGAAGGAGCCGTCCAGCAGTCTGAAGAAAAAATGCGTGTAGGGGCAATACTCGCCAGTGCTCGGCACATGATCGCTTTGAATGATGTGGTACAAAGGCAAACCCAAAATGTCTTCATAAAAATGTCTCGTCTCTTCTGCATCCCTGGCGCGATAAGCGTAATGATGCAATTGCTGTATGTCAGCCGCCTTTGGTAAGGACTCCAAATGCGGGGTGCTCAGTGTGAAGGGGACCGTTTGAGAGGACATGGTGTCTCCGAATGTTAAATTCATGTCACGCAAGTGTAAGGCGGCTTGAGCTTTTAAGGGTGTAAAAAAACACAAGAAATGAGTATAAAACACTTACATAAAGCTTGGGCATCGTTTTCTTGTCTTGGATGGGTTAATCTATCGACTTGGATCAAGGAGAGACTCTTTTCAGTGGGGGTCCTAAAAAAATAGAAATCGGTGCCCATGTCGCGCGTTCATTACAAGGAAAAATAGATCATGTCCACACTCAAGGGCTCCAAGACCGAAAACAATTTGAAAGAGGCTTTCTCGCAAGAGTCCCAAGCCAATCGGCGATATTTGTACTTTGCAAACAAAGCCGACATTGAAGGGCAGCAAGATGTTGCGGCCTTGTTTCGCTCTACCGCAGGAGGAGAGACGGGACATGCGCACGGCCACTTGGAGTGGCTCGAGCAGTGCTCAGACCCTGTGACAGGCTTGCCCTTTGGCTCCACGCGCGACAATTTGGCCGCTGCCGTGGCCGGAGAAACGCACGAGTACGCTGACATGTACCCTGGCATGGCCAAGACCGCTCGGCAAGAGGGTTTTGATGAAATTGCAGACTGGTTTGAAACTTTGGCCAAGGCAGAGCGCTCGCATGCGATGCGCTACACCAAGGCTTTGCTTGAGTTCAAAGATTGAGTTTAAAAACGGGTCTGCCTTGGTGCTGCATGGCGCTGGCGATGAAGCATGGTGATCAAAGGGCGTGCCACATGAAAAAACTGGGATACATTGGACTTGACAATTTGATGACGCTAGAGGCTTATGCCAAGTACAGGCAGCAGCACCGTGCGGATCTTATGGCGCACAGGCAGCTCAGAAGCATCTCTTTGGGAGAGCACATGACGGTTCAGTTTGAGAGTGAACTGACCCTTCGATATCAAATTCAAGAGATGCTCAGAATAGAAAAGATTGTTGATGAAATCGGTGTTCAAGCACAGATCGACGCCTATGAGCCCCTGGTGCCCAAGGGCAACAACTGGAGTGCCACTTTGTTGCTGCAGTATCCGGACCCCCTGGAGCGCAAACGCGCTTTGTCCAGTCTTCTTGGAGTTGAAGAGCGCTTGTTTGTTAAGCTTCGGGGCCAAGAGAGGATTTATGCTGTTGCCGATGAAGACTTGGTGCGTCACAACCCTGAAAAAACATCCGCAGTTCATTTCCTTCGCTTTGAATTGCCCCAGGAGATGATTGCGTCTTTGAAGGGCGGGCAGTCGCTTGAACTGGGCTGTGACCATGTGCACTACTCAGCACATGTGAGCATGGCCTCCAATGCATTGGCCAGTTTGCTTGAGGATTTCAGTTGACCGAAATCTTTTTTTAGCTTTGAAATAAGCCCGTGGACATGGGTGAATTCAACCTAAAATAACGACATCATGTGTTTGTTTGAAGTCCCTTAAAGCCATTCACCACCCTGCTTGTCAAGATGCTTTTTTTACTCTCTCCAGCTAAAACCTTGGACTTTGAGACCGCGCTCTCCAAGTCGGCGCTTCGCTTTGAGCCACAAGTGCCTGTTTTTGTTGAACAGACCATGAAGTTGGTGTCGCACTTAAAAAAATTAAAACCGCAAGAGCTCTCAAGCCTGATGTCGATCAGCGAGCCTTTGGCTCAACTCAACGCGCAACGTTTCAAGTCCTTCGGTGCTCAATTTGATGTCAACAACGCAAGGCCTGCTTTGTTGACTTTCAATGGCGACGTGTATGAGGGACTTGATGCCAAGAGTTTGGATCTGAAGGGGCTTCGATTTGCGCAGTCGCACATCGTGATCTTGAGTGGCTTGTATGGTGTTCTGAGACCCATGGATCTGATGCAAGCCTACCGTTTGGAGATGGGCACGTCCTTGGTTCAAGGAGGCTTTAAAAATCTCTACCAATATTGGGGCTCACGCATCTCTGAGCATTTGAATGAGTTGCAGGGCGCACATGGTGAGCCGACCATCATCAACCTGGCCTCGCAGGAGTATTTCAAAGCGGTCGATCGCAAGGCTTTGAAGTCCAGGGTGATTGAGTGTGTGTTTGAAGACGAAAAGGATCACAAGTACAAGGTGATCAGCTTCTTTGCCAAAAGAGCTCGCGGTCTCATGGTGCGTTTTGCTATCGATCACCACATCAAAAGCCCCCAAGACCTTCAAGCTTTTGACTACGAGGGTTACAGCTTCCATGCCCCATCCTCTTCAAAGGACCAATGGGTGTTCAGAAGGCCGCAAAAAAATTAAACCCTGGATGTTCTTCTTCTAGGTTCAGAAGCTCAACACTGGAGTAGCCTCTCAAGCATGAAAACCCATTCGCGTGGCGTTGATATTGAATATGCCGATTACGGTAGCAAAGAGCACGAGCCCTTGCTCTTGATCATGGGCTTGGGGCTGCAGATGATTTCTTGGTCACCCTTGTTCATCGAGTCTCTTTTAAAGGCCAAGTACCGGGTCATCGTGATGGACAACCGAGACAGCGGCTTGTCCACAGAAATGAAGCACGCCAAAGCGCCCAATTTGCTATGGATGGGATTGAAGGAGCAGTTGGGTGTGAGCTCCAAAGTGCCTTACACCCTGAGCGATATGGCTTGGGATGCCTTGGCGGTTTTGGACGCGTTGCACATCCCAAAGGCACATGTGTTGGGTTTGAGCATGGGGGGGATGATTGCACAGCGCATGGCCATTCACCATCCCGAGAGAGTTGCCAGTTTGATCAGCATCATGAGCACCAGTGGGGCCAGTGGTCTGCCCAAGCCCAACCCGCTTTTGTTGCAAAAGCTGTACACGCCCGTGAGCGACGCACAGGGCTTTGAGGGCTTTGTGGACAAGGCGATGCAAGCCTTGCAAATGATTGCGAGCCCACGCTTTCAAGACGATCTCGCCGACGTCAAAGCGCGGGTTGAACTGGCCATCGCGCGCAGTTACCGACCGATGGGTATCTTGCGACAAACTGCTGCGGTGATGGCCGACGCTGATCGGGCTGATCTTTTGCACCTCATTCGAGCCCCCACCTTGGTGGTTCACGGCACCCATGATCCCTTGGTGCCCGTGGCATGTGGTCGCGACACGCACAGAAGAATTTTGGGTTCTCTTTGGCTTGAAATTGAGCACATGGCCCATGATTTATCTGACAAGTTGACGCCGGTTTTGATGCCTGACTTGTTGGCTTTTTTGCAATCCAATCCCTTTAAAGTTCCACCTGTATAAACCCATGAATTCACCCGAACAATCTGCACTTGGACGACCCACCTTGTATGCCGATCGCTACGATCCGGGGCTGCTGTACCCCTTGGCTCGGCAAACCAAAAGAGACGAACTAGGGCTGCCTCGCTTGCCCAATGGCTCAACTGCTTTGCCCTTCATGGGTGCAGACATCTGGAATGTGTACGAGCTCAGTTGGCTCAATGCCAAGGGAAAGCCACAAGTGGCCTTGGCCCGCTTGGTGGTGCCTTGTGAGAGTCCCAACATCGTAGAGAGCAAATCCATGAAGCTGTACTTCAACAGTTTCAGTCAAACGTGTTTTGCAAACGCTCAAGAGGTCCAACAAAGAATCGTTCAAGATATCTCACGGGCGGTTTGGCAGCATCCTGCGCATGAGCCTGAGCGTGCTGATGTGACCCCCCCTTCTGTCTTGTTGGAGATGATCGAGACCAAAGACTTTCACATGCAAAAAATTCAAGAGCTCGATGGTTTGGACTTGGATCGATTGGACATCGAGTGTGACCTCTACCAACCAGCCCCCCACTTGCTCACGGCGCAGTTTGATCGAGCGCCGGTGAGCGAGGTCTTGTGCTCGCAACTTTTAAAGAGCAACTGCTTGGTCACGGGTCAGCCCGATTGGGGCTCCATTCGCATTGCCTATACAGGACCCGCCATCGATCAAGCCGCTTTGTTGGCCTATTTGGTCAGCTTTAGAGAGCACCATGAATTCCATGAGCAGTGCGTTGAGCGAGTGTTTATGGACATTTGGAGCAGGTGCAAGCCCACCAAGTTGAATGTTTATGCTCGCTACACGCGTCGCGGGGGTTTGGACATCAACCCCTTTCGAACCAGTCACCCGCAAGAAATGCCAACGTTCAACAGAACGGCAAGGCAATAATTTTTCAAGAGTCGCAAAGCAAAGAGCCTTGAACGGGTTGATCAAGGGGAGAGCTGTCAGAGTGCATCAGTGAGCTCTTGGGTTCCAAAGAAGAGACCCTCACGCCCAAGAGTCGAAATCGTCGACCTAGGTCAATGCGTTTTAAGCACTGAGAGGCGACGCGGCGGATGTCAAGCGCTTGATCTCTTGTGACGGTTTTGAAATTGTCGAATTTGATTTTGACCCCCACCGTTTTGCCCATCACGTTTTTTCTTTGCAAATCTTCGCTGACTTTTTCACACAAGCGCGTGAAAATTTCCCCCAGCTCTTTTTTGTCCAGCGCGGCCAAGAGGTTGCGTTCAAAGGTCGTCTCTCTGCTCATGGAAACCGGCGCGCTGTGTGTTTCTAGCTCTCGATCGTCTTGACCTCTGGCCACGGCATACAACCAGGCCCCATATTTTTTACCAAAAGCTGAAATCAACACATCCAAGGCTTGTTGTGCCAAGTCACCGATGGTCTTGATGCCCATGGCGTTTAACTTTTCACTGGCTTTGGGGCCAATGCCGTTGACCTTTTGACAAACCAGAGGCCAAATTTTTGACTCTAAATCCGCTTCAAGCACAATCGAGATGCCATTGGGTTTGTTGAACTCGCTGGCCATTTTGGCGAGCAACTTGTTGGGTGCTACACCTATCGAGCAGGTGAGCCCAGTGCCCTGGAAAATACTCCTCTGAATCAGCTTGGCCAAAGACAATCCATCTTCTCGCTGGCCACCCGGCACGTGTGTGAAGTCCAAATACACCTCGTCCACCCCAGTGTTTTGCATCACCGGGCAGATGTCTAAAACAATCTCTTTGAACTGCTTGGAGTAATGTCGGTATTGATCAAAGTCCACGGGCAACAAATAGGCCTCTGGACACAATTGGGCCGCTTTCATGAGGCCCATGGCTGAGCCCACACCAAAGCGGCGCGCTGCATAGGTCGCTGTGGTGATGACCCCTCGGCCCGCATAGTTTTTAAGTTGAGGAAATGCGCTCAAAGGGGTTTGAGCATCCCAACTGCTGGGGTCCACCCCATGGAGTTGTTGGGCCAGGCTTTTTTTGCCCCCACCAATCACCACAGGCAGGCCTTTGAGCTGGGGGTAGCGCAGCAACTCAACGGATGCGTAAAAGGCATCCATGTCCAAATGTGCAATGCGTCTTTTGAATCCGCCGGGCTCAGCGCTTGGCTCTCTGGGGTGAGCGTTGCGATCTTCCGAAGAGCTTTTGGGCGCTAGGGCGGGTGGGTCAGCTG
>JBAXNB010000062.1:0-12366 GCA_037134015.1 Betaproteobacteria bacterium
CCCTCTTATCAAGACTACGAAAACGAAAGAAATCGATTAAAGAAAGGGGATGAATCAACATCGATGTGGATTGATGGAGTATTTGCCGCTGGAGGGTATTTGTCTATTTTATTCAATCGCCTTGAATACCAGCCGATTTGATCACTTGTGACCACTTGCTAAGTTCTGATTTTAGAAACAAGCCTAGCTCCTCCTTGTAAATATGCGAGGATTGCAATCCTTGGGCTTGGAGTGTTTTTTGAACCTCTGGGTCGTTGAGTGTAGTTTTCAGTGCGGCAGTGATTTTATCTAGCACTGCATTGTTAATGCCCTGGGGCGTGAAAAGCCCCATCCACAACAAAGCTTCATAACCTGGGTAGCCAGATTCGCTGACAGTGGGGACATCAGGAAATATGGAAATTCTGGCTTTTGAAGTGACAGCTATTGGGCGAAGCGAACCAGTTTTGATGTGTGTTAAAACAGGTGAGATGGACGAAAACTGCATGTTAACAATACCTGTCATCGTGTCGGTCACAGACTGAGCAGAGCTTTTGTAAGGAATATGGGAGAAGCTGATTTTTGCAGTCTGGGAAAGCAATTGGGCCGATAAATTAGCGACACTGGTGTTGCCTGCCGATGCATAAGTTACTTCTTTAGGTTTGCTCTTGGCCAGATCTATCAAGTCTTTAAGACTTTTGATGTTGTTCTTTGCAGAGGTCACCAATACATATGGAGAAAAAGCAATCAGTCCAATTGGTGCAAAATCTTTTATAGGATCATAAGAGTTAAAGCCATTGATGATTGGGCCTATGATTTGCGTAGAAGTGGTGCCCCAAAGGATGGTGTATCCATCGTTAGGTGCTTTCGAAACAAATTCAGCACCTATTGAGCCACTTGCTCCTATTCTGTTTTCGATCACAACGGCTTGGTTCAATGTTGTGGATAATTTTGAGGAGATGACCCGCGCTGCTACATCGGTTGCACTTCCGGCTTGAAAGGGAACGATCAGCTTGATGGGGCGAGAAGGCCAAGTGTCTTGTCCGAAAGCGGTCGGCACTGAGGCGAGGAGCATAGCAAGCAAGCTTGTTGATAGTTTAAGTAGGTTAGTCATTGAGGTGAACATGAAAGGTGATAAGTTCTGAATCATGGATGTGCCATGTCTCAGTTCAATAAGGCCGAATCCAAATCCAGCAACATTTCTTCGAAATCTGCAATTCCATTCCACCTGGGACTGCCAGCTAAATGCGGGGTCAAGATGACATTGGGATAGGTAAGTAGTTCATCATCGTCCTCTCCGGGTTCTTGCCAAAGGGTGTCCAGAGCAAAGCCACCAAGATGACCATTTTGAAGGAGGTCAAGAATGGCTTGACGTTCCATGCATTGAGCTCTGGAGACATTGATGATGCCTGCTCCTTTTTTCAAATGTATCAAGTTCTTGCTGTTGAGCAAAAGATGGGTCTCAGGTGTAGCGGGCAATTGGACCACGACCCAGTCACTTTGAGCCAATAAGTCGTTCAAGCTCAAGTACTTGGCATCCAATCGGTGCTCACTCATTTCATCAATGGGTCTTCGTTGTGTATATAAAATATTCATCTCGAAAGACTTCGCTCTTTTAGCGATTTCTAGTCCGATCTCTCCCATTCCAATGATGCCAATGCTTTTGCCATAAAGGGTTTGAATATTGGGTATCCGAGCCCAGTTGGAGCTCGGTGTGTGGTTTCGATCGAATGGTTTGGGTTGAAAGCCACCTTGGCGCAACAATTGAGTTGAGGTCAACTTATTGACTTCACACAGACGCTTGGCCAAAGCCAGTATCATCATCATGGCCTGTTCCGCGCAGGCGATATTGGCTCGCCTCCTGACTCGCAAGACTTTGATACCCTTGGCCCTGCATGCATCTGTGTCAATATTTTTAGTCAAAAAACCATATTTTTGTACTGCTCTTAAATGAGGGGCATGATCAATGTCAGTTTTATCAAGATTGAAGGACTCCAAAATCACTGCATGAGCAAGGGGTAGTTCATCATGAAGTTCTTTTTGAGAATGAACAAATTTAACTGTGCAGTTTTTAAGATGGATAGTTTTGTTTTTTTGTGATGTTGCCCAATCTAAAAAATCAGGCATATCGTGGGCAAAAAAATCAGAAAAAGCATTTCTTCTTTCAGCTGAGCAATGAGGGTTCAATACAACGTCCAAGACTCGCGTGAAGACATCGTCTTCTATAACAATGTGAAAAGATTTTGTCATTGTTATTATGTTTCCGCGTCAATACGTAGTGAACTCATGACTCGTGTGTGCATGTTGTAAGCACCAATCAAAACACTCAATTCGACCATTTGTCGTTCAGAGAAATGTGCCTTGACATTTGCAAATATATCGTCCTCCACATCAGCTTTCAAGGTCAATTGATCGACATAGGCAATCAAAGCGAGCTCTTCATTGTTAAAAAAACCAGGTGAAATCTTCTTTTTAAGCAAGGCATCACATTCCGCATGGCTCAGTCCATCAGATTCTGTAAAATTTTTTCTATGGACATCAATGACGTATTTAGAATTATTTAGAAGTGCAACTCTTAAGATGACCAACTCTCTTGTCCGGGCTGTGAGTTTAATCTTCCATCTCACAGCATTAAGAAATTGCATCCAAGACAGTGCGACTTCTGGGCTGTTGAGCAAGAGGCCGTAGACGGGTATGAGCTTGCCTCTGCGTTGCGCACGGACTGCTTTGATTTCTTCGATCAATTCCGGATGCGAGGATTCGTCAACATATTTAACACGAGCCATTTTTTGAAATAAAAGTAAGTAAAGGTGATGAAATTTTAACCTTTACTTTGTACAAATCTTTATTCCGAAAACATATATTTCCCTCACTTGCCACAAAAAGACACGAGGACAACAGTGCTGTCTTTTGGTTTCGATTATTGAAAAATTTAAGGCTGAATTTCTATTTTTCTTGATTGTGCAATGGCCCTGTATTTGACAATGCCTTTCTCTACCAAGGCATGAAATTCTTCTGGAGAGTTGGCTTGCGGACGCACTCCGGCTTTTTGCATCTGTGCTTGTAATTCCTTGTTGGTTAAAGCGGTTCGAATTGCTGCATTGATTTTTTTAACGATTTCACTAGGCGTACCAGGTGGGGCTGCATAGCCAAGCCAGGAAATGACTTCTAAGCCAGGTATGGTTTCTGACAAGGTGGGTACATTGGGTAGCGTTTCATAGCGCTCAGGCGATGTGACTGCGATGGCCCTTAATTTATTGGCTCTCACATAAGGCACAATCAGTCCCGGAATATTGATCATCATGTCTATGCGACCAGCCAAGATATCGGTGTAGCCAAACCCTCCGCCTGCCGGAAAAGGAACATGGGTCATTTGAGTGTCGCTTTGGGCAGCAAGAAGTTCACCCATCAAGTGCAAGGCACTTCCAACCCCTGAGCTCGTATAACTGACACTGCCTGGGTTGAGCTTGGCTTTTTTGATCAAGTCAGCCATCGTTAAGATATTTGACTCTTGGCTGACTGCCAATAAGAATGGATACACGCCAACGGTTGAGATCCAACTGAGTCCATCTACGGGGTCGTAGGGTAGAGACTTGAGTGTTGCTGCTTGAGAGGCATGTGCACTTGAGATAGAAATCAATGTGTACCCATCAGGCGCAGCTTTTGAGGTCAGATCGGCGGCGATTTGGCCTCCAGCCCCCACTTTGTTCTCTACGACAAAGACTTGTCCTAAAGCCTCGCTCACCTTTGTAGCGACGAGTCTGCTGACTGCATCTGTACCTGAGCCAGCGGGACTACCCACCAACAATCGAATGGGTTTGTTGGGCCATGGATTGGTTTGAGCTTGAATGCATGGTGCAATTAAATTCAAGGCAATAAACATCAAATAAACATGAAAATTTCTTAAGCTCATCATGACCCTTTAGGTTTGAACATCAAAATTGCTCTTTATGCAGATTGTTCTCTCACCCAAGCATGCCATTGCCTAGGATAAACCCGATGATTGAAAGCATGCAATTGTTGATGTTGAGAGCAGACGGGGTCTAATTTTTAAAACTGTCCAAACGTGATCTGGCATGTTCTAACGCCTTTTGTAGCTACATCGAGGACTATTTTTTGGCCAGTGTATGGACCAGGGTTCATTTGCGCTAGGTCATCGCGTGCTTCAATGCTTTCTCGGCTGTTTGAGCTATGTGCTCTGCGCTCACGTGAAAGTAATCTCTGAGCGCGGCTCGTGTATCACTCCTTCCAAAGCCATCTGTTCCCAAGGTGTGGTAGCTTCGCGTGTGAGGTATGAAGGCGCGAATGCTTTCTGTCACGGCCAAGACGTAGTCACTTGCAGCAACAATGGGGCCTTTTGTGTTTTTTAACTGGCCATAGATGTGTGAAGCGCTAAGATCCATATTGCTTTTTGATGCTTGTCGACAATGAAGTGCTTGCCTAGATAACTCACTCCAACTGGTAACGCTCAAGATATCACAATGAATGCCCTTGTTCAGCAAAATCTCACTGGCCTTTAAAACTTCAGTCAAAATCGCACCTGAACCCATGAGGGTGACGTGTTGTGGGGATTTGGAACGCTTTGTAGCCTTCAATGACTTCAACAAATAGCATCCCTTGATCATGTCGGATTTATCTTGGATAGAAATGCTTGGTTGAGCGTAGTTTTCGTTCATCAAGGTGATGTAATAAAAGACGTCCTTTTGTTCGGTCACCATTTCTCGCATACCATGATCAATGATGACACTGAGTTCACCTGCAAATGCGGGATCATAGGCTTTGCAGTTGGGTATGGTGGCGGCAATGAGGTGAGAGCTACCATCTTGATGCTGTAGACCTTCTCCGCCAAGTGTTGTACGACCTGATGTCGCACCCAAGAGAAATCCTCTAGCTCTTTGGTCAGCTGCAGCCCAAATTGCATCTCCTACACGTTGAAATCCAAAAATTGAATAGTAGATGTAAAACGGTAGCATGGCCAGTCCATGTACGGAGTAACTTGTAGCTGCTGCAGTCCAACTGGCAATGGCACCAGCTTCGCTGATGCCCTCCTCTAAAATCTGCCCATCAAGGGCCTCTCGATAACTCAAGACTGAGCCGATATCTTCCGGTTCATAGCATTGGCCAACGCTGGAGTAGATGCCTACTTGCTTGAAAAGGTTGGCCATGCCAAACGTCCTGGCTTCATCGGCGACGATAGGAACAATACGTGAACCCAAATCTTGGGTTTTGAGCAAGTTACCCAGTAGTCGTACAAATGCCATGGTGGTCGACATGACTTTGTTGTCCGCTTCTAGGGCAAAAGATGCGTAGCTGGCTATATCAGGAATGTCTATTTTGGCGCACTCACTGTAGCGTTTGGGTAAATAGCCACCTAGAGCTCTGCGATGGCTTTGTAGATATTCGATTTCTTGACTGTGTTCGTTGGGTTGAACAAAATTCAAGTCAATGGCTTGTTGGTCGGTCAAAGGTAATTGGAAGCGGTTTCTGAACTCAATCAAAGCCTCTTCGTCCATTTTCTTTTGGCTGTGTGTTGTCATCTTGCCTTGACCAGCTTGTCCCATGCCATAACCCTTCTTGGTATGGGCCAAAATCACGCTTGGCTGCCCCACATGGGATTGAGCGCTCTTGTAAGCGGCGTGTATTTTGACCAAATCGTGCCCGCCTCTTTTCAGGCGATCAATTTGCTCGTCTGTCATGCCTTGTGCAAGAAGGCTCAGTTCGGGGTTTTGTCCAAAGAAATTGTCTCGGTTAAAGCGGCCGTCTTTGGCTGCAAATGTTTGCATTTGCCCATCCACTGTGTTTGATAAGGTTCGAATCAATTCACCGCTCGTATCCCTTGCAAACAAACCGTCCCAGTCACTGCCCCAAACCACTTTGATCACATGCCAGCCAGCACCTGTGAACAACTTCTCCAGTTCATCCATGATGCGTCCATTGCCTCTGACAGGACCATCCAAGCGTTGTAGGTTGCAATTGACCACCCACACCAAATGATCAAGTTTTTCCCTGGAGGCCAGCGTGAGTGCACTCATGCTTTCGGGTTCGTCCATTTCACCGTCACCAAATACGCCCCAAACTTTCCTTCCTTCGCAGTTCAAGAGGTTTCTGTGGGTGAGGTAGCGCATGAAACGGGCATGGTAGATGGAGCTGATGGGGCCAAGTCCCATGGAGCCCGTTGGAAACTGCCAAAAGTCTGGCATCAGCCATGGATGAGGGTAACTGCTCAGAACAGAGCTGCCTTGTCGAGGGCCAGAGATTTCTTGTCTGTAAAAGTTCAAGTCCTGCTCTGTCAACCGACCCTCTAAAAAAGCTCTTGCATAAATTCCTGGTGCACTGTGGGGTTGAAAAAACACCAGGTCTTCTTTTTGATGCTCGTTGCGAGCTTTAAAAAAGTGATTGAACCCCACCTCAAATAAATCTGCAGCACTAGCAAAGCTTGCAATGTGCCCCCCTAAGTCCCCGTAGGCAACATTGGCTTTCGCCACCATGGCCATCGCATTCCATCGAATCATACTGGCCACTCGCTCTTCAATCGCCAAGTCACCTGGATAAATGGGCTGATCCTCTGGCGAAATGGTATTGATATGGGGTGTGATCAAGTTCGGATTCCACTGAACTTGATGGCTCAAGGCCAGTTGTCGCAATGAACTTAGCAAGAAGCGTCCTCGCTCAGGGCCATTTTGTGCCAAGGTTTGGGCAAAGGCTTCGTGCCACTCTTGAGTTTCTTGTGGGTCAAGATCAATGGAATTGAGCAGTTCAAAATCAGTCATGGTACGGCTTTAGAAAGTAAGTCATCAAAAACTAAGATCAGCTTTGACTATAGATCTTGGTGTTTGAAATTTGGTGTTGAATTTCAATAAATTACCTACATTTTCAGCATAAAATTTTAACAAACCACTTTTTCTCGATATTTTATGGAACTAGATCTCACCGATTTGAAGATTTTGGCGCAATTGCAGCAAGACAGCTCATTGACCAATGTTGAGTTGGCCAGGCGAGTTCACTTGTCCCCTTCGCCTTGTTTGCAGCGAGTCAAGGCCTTGGAGGCCTCCAAGGTGATTCGTCAGTACGTGGCCTTGGCCGATCCCTTGGCTCTTGGGATTGGCTTGTCTGTTTTTATATCGATCAGTTTGAAAGAACAAGCCAAATCAGCACTCTCCGAGTTTGAAAAAAGAATCGCTGAACATGAAGAGGTGATGGAGTGTTATTTGATGACGGGTGACTGTGATTATTTGATTCGAGTTGCAGTCAAGGACATTGGGGCATTGGAGCGTTTTATTCTTGAGCAATTGACCCCTATTGCTGGAATTGAAAAGATCAGATCCAGTTTTGCTCTCAAACAAGTGAGGTACAAAACAGCGTTGCCTCTAAGCGGCGTCAAGATTTAGTGTTTTCCCCTAGGCTCAATGGGTTCTGATCCGAGCACTCTGATGGAGCCCGGGTGCTTTTTTTCGTTATCATGTTTGCGACACCAAACCTTGAAGTTTTTTGTGGGGTAGAGCGTTCCATTTGGGACTGTCCTTAGAAATTGAATCTATAAAAAATGAGCACCAAGCCTTCTACTAACATTGAAATTGCACAAGCTGCAAAAATGCAACCGATCCTCCCTTTGGCCATGGAAAAGGCACAAATACCCAACGAAGCGTTGGAGCCGTTTGGCCGCTATAAAGCTAAAATTTCTTTGGATTACATTGAGTCTTTAAAGTCCAAACCCAACGGCAAGTTGGTTTTGGTGACTGCAATTTCACCCACGCCAGCAGGGGAGGGTAAGACCACCACAACGGTTGGCTTGGGAGATGCACTCAATCACATAGGCAAGAAGGCCCTTGTATGTTTAAGAGAGCCCTCCTTGGGACCCGTGTTTGGGGTCAAAGGCGGCGCTACGGGTGGTGGGCACGCTCAAGTTGTTCCTATGGAAGACATTAACTTGCATTTCACCGGTGACTTTAATGCAATTTGCTTGGCCAACAACTTACTGGCTGCCATGATTGATAACCATATTCATCATGGCAATACGCTGAACATCGATACCCGTCGCATCACTTGGAGGCGCGCGGTGGATATGAACGACCGAGCGCTAAGAAAAATTGTCAACGGCCTGGGAGGTGTTGCAAATGGTTTTGAGCGTGAAGATGGTTTTGATATCGTGGTGGCTTCCGAGGTCATGGCCATCTTTTGTTTGGCCACCAGTCTTCAAGATCTAAGGGAGCGTCTAGGTCAAATTGTGATTGGGTACAGCAAGGAGCATCAACCGATTCTGGCCAAAGACTTGAAAGCGCACGGAGCCATGACGGTGTTACTGAAAGAGGCTTTCGCGCCCAATTTGGTTCAAACGATTGAAAATAATTTGGCCGTTATTCATGGCGGGCCTTTTGCAAACATTGCCCATGGTTGTAACTCACTGATTGCTACCCAAACTGCGCTCAAATTGGCCGATTATGTGGTGACTGAGGCTGGATTTGGTTCAGACTTGGGTGCTGAAAAGTTCATTGACATCAAATGTCGCAAATCGGGTTTGCGACCCTCAGCGGTGGTGTTGGTGGCTACAGTTCGAGCCTTGAAATACCATGGCGGTGTCGAAGTTAAGGATACCGACCGTGAAAACTTAGAAGCTTTGGCCAACGGATTTGTCAACTTGGAGCGTCATATTCGTAACATGAGAGAGACCTTTGGTTTGCCGTGTGTTGTTGCCATCAATCACAGAACACAAGACACGGATGCAGAAATTGAACTGCTTCGGCAGTCCTCGGCCAAATATGGTGTGGATGTGATTTTGGCCAAGCATTGGGCTGAGGGCGGCGCTGGTGCAAGCGAGTTGGCACATGCGGTGGTTAAATTGTGTGACACACCCTCTCATTTGAGGTTTGCCTACGAGGACCAAGATACATTGTGGGACAAAATCAACGCTGTAGCCACAAAGATTTATGGTGCTTCGGGTATCGCAGCA
Organism: Betaproteobacteria bacterium; assembly: GCA_037134015.1. Classification (GTDB taxonomy): domain Bacteria; phylum Pseudomonadota; class Gammaproteobacteria; order Burkholderiales; family Burkholderiaceae_C; genus Limnohabitans. The sequence goes on from JBAXNB010000062.1 coordinate 8,924, forward strand.
GATGCCAAAGTCAAGGCTCAACTTGAGCTCTATCAACAGCAGGGCTATGGTGGTTTCCCGGTATGTATTGCAAAAACGCAGTACTCTTTCAGCACCGATCCAACCATGAAGGGGGCGCCCAGTGGACATGTGATCAACATTCGAGAGGTTCGTCTCTCTGCAGGGGCAGAGTTTGTGGTGGCGATTTGTGGTGAGGTGATGACCATGCCTGGATTGCCTGCCGTACCCTCTGCGCAAACGATTGACATCACAAGCACAGGAAGGATCGTGGGACTTTTCTAGTGGATCATCTTCTGGTTCTAGCCCGTAGGATCATATGGAATTGAGGTTACTTCTCCTTGAAGTGCTGATCCATCAAAACACCCCAATTACGCAATTTCACAGCATGGGAGTACATTAATTCTTTGGTACTAAATTTTTAAATATGTGAAACTTTATCTATTTTTTTATTTAAAAAGTTTTACTGTTCACCTTAGAAAAAAAACACTTTCATTTTAAAGTTCGATTTTTAAATCGAAATGAATAATAATATGGGTATTTCCTGAGTAAAAGTTATGACAAAAGTATTGCAAGTAATTGATCAAAAGCGTTCAAATATTATTTCTGTAGCTTCAACTGACACCGTTGAATTGGTGCTCACGCTTATGCGTGATCACAGGGTCAGGTCAATTTTGGTTGTTGATGATAATAATTTAATCGGTATTGTTTCTCAAGGCGATTGCGCCATCAAAGTATTGCTTCCCAATCTAAGTCCTAAAGAAGTACGTGTTTCTCAAATTATGACGCCTGATCCGCTCACGGTTTCTCCAGAAAATTCGATGGAAGAATGCATGGCTATCATGGTCCATAAACACATCCGACATTTACCGGTTTTAGAAAAAAAACAATTAATTGGTGTAATTTCAATTGGAGATATTGTCAAAAATATCATCGAAAATCAAGGCAATCAGATTGAGTTTTTGGAAAACTATATCAAAGGCGTCAGAATGAGTTGATAACAATTGGCCGAACGTGTAAGAGATGAGTGGCTCATTGCTTTAAAGTTCTCAGTTTGAGTCAGTCGAGTTGTCTCCCACAAGCTCAAGATAAGCGTCCTCTAATGTGACTGGATCTATACTTAATGCGCTGACCTTCGAGCCGTCTAGTGCGTCAACGATCTCTCGCAAGCTCAATTTTTTAGGAAGCAAAAGACTGATCTTCCCCGCATGTTGGCGAACTGGCCAGTCCAGATCAAATGCCCGTTGGATGACCGCTTGGTGGTCCTCAGATTGCACCTTCACCACAGCTTGTCCGGGTACGCGTGATATCAACTCAGGTACGCTTCCCTCAGCCACGACTTTTCCATTGCGCATCAGCGCGACGCGATTGCAAAGCCTTTGAGCCTCGGCAAGGTGATGACTGGTTAAAAGAATGGTTGTACCACTATCGCGCAAACCTTCAATGAGACGCCAAAGATCCATTCGCGCCTCAACGTCTACTGCGACTGTTGGTTCATCGAGCACGAGCAGTTCGGGGCGGTGTACCAGGGCGACTGCAAGGCTCAACCGCTGTTGCCAGCCGCCTGATAAAAGCCCGGCGCGGGTGGCGGCATAAGGCATCAAGCTAAATCTCTCCATGAGTTCAGACACCCGTGCTTTGCGCTGCTCTGCTGGTACACCATAAAGTCGGGCGAAAAATTGAATATTTTCTTGGGGAAATAAGTCAGGATAAAGTGCGCTTTCTTGCGCGCAGTAACCGATACGTGCCCTTGCATGCGCGCTTTGCTCAATCATGGGCTGACCCATCAGTTCAACATGCCCAGCATCTGCTCGTAGCAATTGGCAAATGATATTGAGCACCGTGGACTTACCACACCCGTTTGGACCCAGCAGTCCTAAGACATCTCCACGCGCCACCTGCAGGCTAAAGCCGTTTAGCACGGGTTGTTTGCCGAACCGTTTGAACAAGCTATCAATCTGTAAGGCAATGGTCATATTTTTTGATCAGCAACGAGCAAATATCGGTAGGATTTCAAGCCAAGCGCTAGTGAGACGGCACAGAACACACAGAGAAAGATAATCTCGAAGCGCAGCTCGGCGAGACCTAAGTTGTATGCTGCGACACCTTTGAAAGCCTGATTCATATGCAACATGGGGTTTAACTGTGCCACAGTTTGCATGGCGGTTGGCATAATTTCCAGAGGGAAAAAGGTACCACCTAGCACCAACAACGGCACACCGATAGCCGACAAAGCCACGACCACCTCTTCACTGCGCCGCGCAAAACGAGCGCCCAAAAAGAAGCCCATACCAACGTAGGCAAAAACAGACAACAACAAAATCAAGCCGCCCAACAACAAACTGCCGTGGTATCGCGCACCGATGAACCAGGCGATGCTGTAAAGCATCAACACTTGCACGGCTGCTAACACCATCTGTGCAAGTACCACACCCAAAAAGTAAGCCGCAGGGTGCAGCGGTGAAGCCAGCAGTCGTCGCAAAGTTTGGCGCTCGCGCTCCGCGGCAATGATCGACACCGTGCCGCCAAGGCAGCTAAAGAAAAGTGCTGCCCCCATCAAAATGCCTGCAGCAGCTGCATCCAAGCCTGCGCGCATGCTGGCATTGTGCGCATAGACCAAGCCGAACAGCATCATCATGGCTGCCGGGAAAACGGCCCAAAAGATCAAGCCCCGGCGTTGACGCCATTGCTCAAGTAGCAATCGCGCACAGACGGCAAGCGTTTGATCTAACAACAAGCCATAAGGGCTTATCTTGTTCATGGCCTCAAAGTGGCCAAATCCGGCAGTACCGTTTCCAGCGCTTTGGCTGACATCAGCACGCCTGGAATGCCAGCGCCCGGATGGGTGCTGGCGCCCACCATGAACAAGCCTTGTACATCCTCGCTTCTGTTGTGCGGCCTGAACCAGGCGCTCTGAAGAAGAAGTGGCTCTAGGCCAAATGCTGCACCTTTGTAGGACAACAAATTGTCCTGAAAGTCTTGCGGTGTCGTCACAAAAGAAACTGTCAAGTGCTCGCGCAATCCTGGCAGCACGGTTTTCTCCAGCGCCTCGGCAATGGCCATTCGGTAGGGCTCAGCTTGCTCGCTCCAGTTGGTACCGCTTTGAAGATGGGGAACCGGTGAAAGTACGTAAAACGTGTCGCAGCCTGAAGGTGCCATCGCAGGATCCGTTGCAGTAGGGCGGTGCAGGTAAAGGCTGAAATCATCGGCAAGGTGGTGGCGCTTGAAAATGTCTTTCAGCAAGGCCTCATAACGGGGCCCAAGCAGCATCATGTGGTGCGGTACATCTTCAAATCTTTTGTTTGTGCCGAAGTACCAAACGAACAAGCTCATCGAATATTTACCGGCCTCAACTTTGGCGTTGCTCCATACCTTGCGATGCTTGGCGTCGATCAGATTCTTGTATGTCCAGGCCGTATCAGCATTACAGACCACAATATCTGCTG
>JBAXNB010000063.1:0-12358 GCA_037134015.1 Betaproteobacteria bacterium
CGACGGGGGTTGTGCCGATGGCCAAATCGGGTTGCCATTCATGCATAGCAGCCAAATCTTGCTCCAGAGATGACCGGTACTGCACATGCACGCCTCGAGACTCAAGCCATTCACAGTCTGGCGCACTCCAAGGCGTTTTTGGACATGCCGTGCCCACGTAGCGCAGATCTGCCCCGCTTTCCACCAACAAGCGCGCGACCAGCAACTCAGAGCCTTCGTATCCACTCAAAGTGATACGACCTTTGATAGGAGATTTTGAAAGCGCCCCTTTGATGGCTGGCAACATGATATTTTTGGCCATGTCAATTTGAGACTGAGCAACATTTGCAGCTAGGCCAATGGCTTGCAACCATGCCTCGGTCCCATCGTGTCCCACAGGAGCCGAGCCCACGACAGAGCGTCCAGCGGATTCAAACTCACGAATGCTGGCGGTATAAAACGGATGTAGGGCAGCAACCGCAACGCAGTCAAGGGCGGCATAGAGCTCCCTCCACTCGCGGGTCGGTACCACAGGACCTGCTGCAATGCCCATGGGTTCAAGCATTCGTCCAATGATCATGGGGTCGGCTGGAAACATCTCTCCCAGCAAAGTGATGGTGGGTTTTTCAGAGCGTCCTGTTCTAGGTGCTTGAACCGGACCCGCCTTGATTTCTTCACGCGCATATTTCAACATGGCACCAGCCAAAACATCTTTCGCCTCAGCATGGGTCGGTACGCCAAAACCCGGAACATCAATACCAATGATTCTGACGCCATTGATGTCTTTGGGCAGCAACTGCAAGGGCACACCACTGGCCGTGGGTACGCACAAGTTGATGATCACGATGGCATCGTACTTTTCTGGATCAGCTTGGTCATAGACAGACTCGCGAATGTCTTCAAACAATTTTCCAGTGACCAAAGATTCTGAGTTAAAGGGCACATAGCCCACGCTGCGTTTTGCACCGTAAAAATGAGATGTGAACGTAAGACCGTAAACGCAACAAGCAGAACCCGACAAAATGGTCGCAGTGCGTCGCATGCGCAGTGAAACTCGCAAAGACCCAAATGCTGGGCACATGCTTTGCGGTTGGTCGTGCGGCCCCGCATGCGGGTCAACCGGATAGTCTTTGGCATATTGCGCCAACACTTCTGACTTACCCGAGGCCCTTGCTGCAGCCAACATTTTTTCACCCCCCGCGTGACAACCCATTCCATCACCTTCTATGGAAGTGCTCATGCCTTTAGGGGCTTGGTCAATCGAGGGGATGATCGGTATGGTTTTTGTCATGGTTGACTTTGTGCTGTGCATCAGACTTCGTCGTAAACTACTTCAAGCGTTGGTTTGCTGGTTTCGGTTTTTCCGCACATGTCAAATTGAGTTGCTGGCTCAAGCACCACATCACGCCCAACAGCTGCAGCGGCAAACAACCCCAACAACTGGTCTTGTGTCATAGGGTTGGGGCGCATGGGCTGAGAGGTCGCAACATTTTGAGCGAGTTCAGCAAACATGGGCCCCCACACTGAGTCGGGACGTCCAATGATTTCGTAGCTAGCACTCTTTCTGCGAATGTCTTCGTTAGCAGGAATTGTTGACAAGACAGGAATGCCCACTGCTTTGGCGAAATTGGCAGCCTCTCCAGTTCCATCATCTCGGTTGATGACCATCCCAGCTACGCCAACGTTGCCGCCTAGTTTTCTGAAGTACTCAACAGCAGAGCAAACATTGTTGGCAACGTACAAAGATTGCAAATCGTTGCTGGCAACCACAATTACTTTTTGACACATGTCACGAGCAATGGGAAGACCAAAGCCACCACACACCACATCACCTAAAAAGTCGAGCAGCACATAATCAAAGCCCCACTCATGGAAACCGAGCTTTTCCAACAACTCAAAGCCGTGGATGATGCCGCGCCCACCACAACCGCGCCCGACCTCTGGACCGCCCAATTCCATGGCATAAACGCCATCGCGTTTGAAACACACATCGCCAATGGCGACAGCCTCTCCAGCCAATTTCTTCTTTGATGAAGTCTCAATGATGGTGGGGCAAGCACGACCACCAAACAACAAACTGGTGGTATCACTTTTAGGATCACAGCCAATCAGCAAAACTTTTTTCCCTTGCTGTGCCATCATGTAACTGAGATTGGCCAGGGTGAAACTTTTGCCTATACCGCCTTTGCCATAGATCGCAATGATTTGCGTTTCTTTGGTGACTTTACCTGTAGCGACATCCTCTGTTGGCTGTGCAGCCTCTTGGCGCAGGCGGTCCACAAATTGGATGGTTTTTTCGTTCGACATTGATTGATTATTCATGCGTGAGCACTCCAGTCCAAAACCATCTTGAGGCAAGAAACATCACCAAATGCAGTCTCATAAGCATCGTTTGCCAAATGAAAATCCTGCACGTGTGAGACCAAGCCATGAAGAGAAAGCCGTCCTTCGTTCACCAGCTGATTGATGGCCAGCAAATCGGACTTCCTCCACTCGGCAGAAACACGAATTCTTGCTTCACGGCTGAACGCAGGTGAGTAAGAAAATTGAAGGCCATGCTGGTACAAACCTGCCAACACCACCTCACCGCTAGGACCCAGCCGTTGGATCAACTGATCCAAAACACCCGTATCTCCATTGACGTCATAAATGGCTTGATAGTCTTTGCGGGGATCATCTTCTGGACGAATGACTTCGTAGCCTTCAGCGCCCAAAGTCATCTCTTGATGTGTTTCCCAAACAGTTGGGGGCGGGCATCCAGCTGCGACGGTGAGTCTCGCCAACAAGCGTCCCATCACGCCATGACCAATGATCAAGTCAGGGGGGGTGAAGGGCTCATGTGTTCCCCCGCCAGAGACGGCGTGGTAGGCCGTGGCGGCAAGCGCCAACAACACAGCGTCAGGGCCCAGCTCTTTGCAGACCGGTAAAACATGCTGACCTGACACCACCAAGCGAGAAGCCGCTGCGCCATACATGCTCCTCACACCTGAGAAGCAGTTGGCTCCAGGTACAAAAACCAGCTCGCCTTCTTGATGTTTGGATCCTCTGTGCGCTTTCACCACTTGACCAACCGTTTCGTACCCGGGAATCAAGGGGTAACCCATGCCTGGCAAGGCCGCCATGCTGCCATCCCACAACATGCGCTCTGCACCTGTGCTGATGCCGCTGTAGTGCACCGCCACCTCGATCTCACCCTCCTGAAGATGGGGCAGATCAAGGGCCTGCAAGGAGAGTTTCCTGGGCCTGTTAAAAACAACTGCAGTGGATTTCATGGTTGTATTCTTAACCTTACACTTTATTGTGTCAATCTCAATTTACAATTTTTGATAGAACCTAGGGCAAACACTTATGTTTTCTACCCAAAAGAATTTGCGCATGGATGGGCATGTTGTTGGGCACCTGCTCCACACTCACAAAGCCTGCAGTGCGCATCATCCGCATCAATTCCTCTGGGGTCCTTAAACGGCCTGCGCCCATCGCTAGCAAGTAAAAATGAAAGTACGCATCGGTTTGCGTAAGTCCATCTGTACCTTGAGCACTGGTTTTTGCCATGGGTTCAGCCAAAAGCAAGGTTCCACCCACAGGAAGTGCATCGTGTATTTTTTTCAGCAGTTGTTGAACCACCTCATCAGGATGGTCATGCGCTACACGAACCAAGGTGACCAAATCAGCCCCTTCAGGCAAAGGGTCGTGCAAGAAATTACCGGGACATAGACTCAATCGATCGATCAAACCCTTGCTCTGAAACGTTGCATGTGCCAGCTCCAGCACAGGGGGCAAATCAAACAATTTCAGCTGCAGATGCTTGGCGTGCATGGCCAACTCACTGGCAAATCGTCCCTTGCCTGCACCCACATCCAGCACGCAACGGTGCTCTTCAAAATAGTAGGAACCAAGAATTTCTTGCACAACAAATTCTTGAGAAGAGGCCATCAAATCCGAGTAACGGCTGAACTTTTCTTGTGCCAAGCGTTCAGCAGCTTTTTCATCGTGTGCATAGGGCCAATATTCAGCCATCTTGCCTTGCCACGCATTGTTTAAAAACGTCAAGGGATCTTGCATATCACGGTACAACAAGTGGTTGTGCTCAACCATGGCGCCTATGCCAGCATGCATGGCCAAGGGAACACCTAAAGGACCCAAACCAAATCGCTGATGACTGCGGCACTCCAACAATCCCAAAGAAACTGCCGACAACAACAAACGCTGCAAGGCCTCCCCAGGCACTCTCGTTTGAAGTGAAATTTGCTGCAGGTCCAGTGGCCGCTGGTAGAGCATTTTGAACAAATCCAAGCGCACGCAGCCGAGAAGGACTTGAGAGTAAACAAAACCCGACATCAGGTCGAAGATTTTTTGCGTTCGACGTTTTGTGATCCAGCGCGTGAAGGGGTTGCTCAAAGACCACTTGTAGAGCCTAGGGCTTGCATAAATTCGCTCCAACCACTGAAGCAAACGGTCATGCCACGTGGTCACCTCCAACATTCCGTTAGAAAAGTTTGCGATGTCCATGGTCTTGCTCATTGAATGATTTGTTGTTGATTCACCGCATGACCCAACGAGGCATGCGCTCTTGAAGTGTTCTCGCCTGAAGCTCTCTTTTGATAGTCTTCACACATGGATTGAGGCACCAAGCGTTGAGACTCCAACAAGACGAGTTGCTTGAGCATGTCTCTGCAAGCGCATTCTGGAATGGCATTTCCAGCTTGCTCAATGAGCGAATCAAAATGTTGAATGGCCCCGTCCAAACCCATCGCTTGGGCTGAGCTGGGCCGCTCGTTCAGTTTGTCTTGTCCGACGGGTTTACCAAGCATTGCAATGTCGCCCAGCACATCACGGATGTCATCAGCCACTTGATAAGCTTCACCTAAGAAAGCACCCAATGCCGCCCAAGGCTTTGGAGATTGACCACTGGCAATGGCTCCAGCAGATGTTGCAGAGACAAACAGTGCACCTGTTTTAGAGCGCTGGTACTGCGCCAAGTCTGCAGAGATTTCACATTCCCAGGCTTGCCCTGCCACGATACCGCTTGGTAAACCAACGCCTTGCGATAAGTTGTCCATCAAAGCGACCAACCGCTCTGGACAATGTCGACCCGCGTTCAACAACACTTGGTAAGCCATGACGATCAATCCGTCGCCCGCCAAAAGCGCCAAAGGCTCACTGAAGGCTTTATGAACAGTTGGGAAACCACGCCTAAAATCTGCGTTGTCAAACGCCGGCATGTCGTCATGCACCAAGGAGGCACAATGCATCAACTCCAAAGCTACAGCTGCTGCATTGGTGAGCTCAGGTGCGTCATCGCCACACGCCGTGGCCACGGCCAAGCAAAGCTGGGGACGAATTCTTGCCCCCCCCGAAAACACAGCATGACGCATCGCAGCTTGCAACCTGGGAGGTGCGCCGAACCCAACGGCGCTGTCAAAGTGTGACTTCAGCGCCTCTTCGGCCCTTAGCAATAGACTCATACCGTCCCCTTTTTAACGCAACTGCCCAGAAGAATTGACATACACTGGTGTAAATATATCATTACACACAAAGTTGTCAATAGGCATTGACACTTTTTTCAATTTCGGCCTATTAAGCCTTTTGGGAACCCTTATGAACGAAACGAAAGATCAATATCTACCTGTCAATGACTCGCAACGGGTCTTGCTTCATGATGAAATTCACACCCGCCCGTCTGCCACCATCGCCTTACCAGCTTTGATCGTTTATGTGGCCGTCTTGAATTCCAAAGTGTCTGTGCAAGAGGAGTTCGATCACCTCAAAAGCTTGCCCTTGGATCAAACCTTGGAACTCGACATGCTTCGGGGCAATTTTTTGCAACTGCAAATGAGGGGCTACAAGTTGATCTGGGAAAGGCATTCAGAATTCACCCGCTACACCCTGGTCCAATCGCTACCTGAACACGCCTTATGGGGCACGAGCTTGCCGCAACTTGGCGACCGGGCGGCCACTGGCAGTGAGTGGCTAAGGCGCGTTCCAGGGACAACGATCACAGCCATTCATTTGGGACTGATGAATGAAGGTATGGACGACCCGGATGTCTTTTTCAAAGCTAAAAAATGGCTGGGCCATGGCACCTTGATTGGCTCAAAAATGGGGAGGACGTCGGACAATCAACCGCACTCTTATATGATGACCAATTTGAAAATCGGAGATGACGGCTTTGAACGAATCTTGGTGCTTGCAGCAACACAAACCTCTGAAAACCGTGCAGGAAGAATTGCACAACGGCTTTTGGAGCTAGAAACTTACCGCATGATGGCGTTGCTCAGCTTGCCTGTTGCCAAAAAACTTGCGGTCACACTAAGAGAGGCGGAAGTTCAGTTGGTAGAAATTACCGACCGACTTGAAAAAAAGAAAGGCAGCGACGAAGTCCTGCTGAACGACTTGGCTAGTTTGGCCGCACGAGTAGAGAGCACCACGGCCGAGCACAGTTACCGCTTCTCCGCTGCCCGCGCCTACGATGCAATTGTGCTCGAGCGCATATCAGAAATGCGCGAACAGCCTTTGTCGGGCATCCAAACGGTTGGTGAATTCATGCAACGGCGTTTAGCTCCAGCCATGGCAACAGTCAACGCCACCTCAGAAAGACTAGCGTCTTTGGCAAGACGGATCGCCAGAGCCAGTGCGCTTTTGCAAACCAGAGTTGAAATTGCATCTGAAGCTCACAACCAGCAACTGCTGGAGAAGCTAACGCGTGGACAAGCCCTGCAACTCAGGCTCCAAGCCACCGTGGAGGGCTTATCGATTGCCGCCATCACCTACTATGTGGTGAGCCTAGCCCTCTTTTTAGGCAAAGCGGTCCAAGCTGCTGGATTGCCCATCAACCCAGAATTGCTTGCAGGACTTTGCACCCCGGTCGTCTTGTTCACGTCTTGGAAAACCATTCAAAACATCCACTTGCGATTGAAAGATGTTTGAGCCGAATGTGGCGCATATTAATCTGAGCGCTTCAATGTTGAATTTAAAAACTCAATAACTTTTTCCAAGGCTTTCTCGGGTTGCTCTTCTTGGAGCAAGTGGCCAAGCCTTGGCAACAAAACAGTTTGAGATTTTGATAAAACCTCGGTGTAACTTTTTGCATTGCTACTGGGAATCATCTGGTCGGCTTCCCCCCAAATGAGCAAGGTCGGTGCTGTGATTTTTTTCAAACGAGACACTGGATCTGTATAGATCGTTTGATTGGCGCGATCCAATATGGCGGCACGCACCCCAGGCGCACGCAACATATCGTAATAGCGATCGACCAAACTGTCGCTCAAAACACTTGCATCAAAAAATGCTGGCTCTATGGACTTGCGCACCAAAATCTTGGGTAAACAAAATCTCATGACCCCCATGATGGCAGGCATTTCATAGGGCTTTTTGCCAATGTCTTTGATCTGTGGGTAACCATCGGGAGCCATCAAAATCAAGGCTTCAACACGCTCTGGCATCAAGGCAGCAAGACCCCAAGCCATTTTTCCACCCATGGAGTGACCCACCAGTGAAAACCTCGACAAGCCAAGCTTGTCAACAAAATTCGACAAGGTGCTCACATCGTTTTGCTCAGAATAATCATGAACGGGGCTAGGACCGGTGAGACCAAAACCAGGTAAATCTAACCTGATGACCCTGTAATGCTGCTCTAATTGGGCGGACCAAATGTCCCAAGTTTGCAAACTAGAGCCAAACCCATGAAGCAGCAAGAGAACAGGTGCATCTCTTGGGCCAGTATCTTTGTAATGCATCTCAAGTCCATCCACGGTGAGGAAGTTTTGGGCCGTGGCACCGTAACGCAACTTGAGCTCTGACAATTCGATATCAGGAGTCCACAAACCCAAAAGCCCACCAGCAGATAAAAAAGCACTCGCCAACAAAACGCCACCCGAAGTCAATAATTTAAACATACGATGTCAAACTTGCAAACTTACTCAAGAGGAAAAATATGTCGAACAACCGTCCATTCACTAGTTAAAAAGCCACTGACCGAAATCAGTGGCTTTTTTCATGGTTGGTGGGCCCACCTGGACTCGAACCAGGGACCAAAGGATTATGCTTACCACTTCAGCTTTCGCTGCCTGTTTCCAGTTTGTGGTCTGGACTGTCTCTTGTCTTTACGACCTACCCGTACAGTCTCTACACCTTCCCAATATGGTGATTGGGCTTGGCTCGGGATTACCACGCTGCAAGCAGCACAGGCTTCCCCGAATTTGAGTAGTTCTACATGCCAGCAGAGTTAACTTACCTGCATGCAACCCAACGGCAAATGACCATGACATTTTTTGTGCTTTAGGTCAATTGCGCTTTAAGTCCTCTGCTCTAACCAACTGAGCTATAGGCCCTGAAAACTGATTGTACTTGTCCTCTGCTGTGTCTTGAAAAAACAATGCTGAACCTTGCAGCATCTGGTAGAAAAAAGATCGACTGCCAATTTTGCAAACTGCCACCCCTTCCAACCCATACGCCTATTAAATCATTGATTTTATTAAAGATTTCACCATCACATCCAGCCATGAACCTGCTGGCGCATCCTATGTCTTGGCCAACTGAGCCATTGGCCACAATAAAAAGTATTATCGCAGGACTTTGGAATCTTCTTTTTGCGGGTCCAATTAAATTTACCCTTCTGTGCGCATTTCCTAAGCCTACTGGTGGCTCAAGGCGTTGGTGACCAATTTTGAAGTGATGTCCACAATTTGGATCATGCGGTCGTAAGGCATACGGGTCGGCCCAATCACACCCAAAGTCCCCACCACCTCTCCATTGACATGGTAGTTGGCGCTCACGATCGACAGTTCCTCAAAGGGCACGACCTGGCTCTCTCCACCAATAAAGATTCTCACGCCAGGGGCCTTGGCCGAATCGTCCAAAAGCCGCATCAATTGCGCCTTTTGCTCAAAGAGATCAAACGCCCTTCTGAGTTGGCCCATGTCGCTTGAAAAGTCACTCACGGACAAAAGGTTTCTCTCACCCGAAATCACCACATCCCCTTGGTCTTGCGCCATGGCGTCGGTGCTGACCTCAACCGCCGCCTTCATGAGCGTTGCAATCTCTCCTCTTAACCGGTCCACATCACCATGCAGCTTCGCCCTGACCTCGTCCAAGGCCATGCCAGCAAAATGCGCATTGAGATAATTGGACGTCTCTAAAAGTTGCTGCTGTGAGTAGTCCACCTCTGGAAAAATAACCCTGTTTTGCACATCCCCTTCGGGCGTCACAATGATCACCAAAAGCCTCTTGTCAGATAATCGCAAAAATTCAAGATGCCTGAACACCATGCTGCGCCTAGGCGCCATCACCACACCGACAAAATGAGACAGATCAGACAGAATATGGGCTGCGTTGGCAAAGACTTTTTGGGGCTGATCAGGGGCCAAACTGGGCGCGTGAAAGGCATCACGCTGCACAGTCAGCATGGTGTCTACAAACAAACGGTAACCCTTGGCTGTAGGGATTCGCCCAGATGAGGTGTGCGGGCTCACAATCAGCCCCAAGTCCTCCAAGTCTGCCATCACGTTTCTGATGGTCGCAGGCGAGAGTTCCAAGCCAGAGGCCTTGGACAGGGTCCGAGAGCCAACAGGTTGTCCTTCGCTGATATAACGCTCAACCAAGGCTTTTAAGAGTAACTTTGAACGATCATCCATTTTTGTCTTAATTAGTGACCATTTTAGTGTTTTAATTTGCACATGACGTCAAAATTTCAACATATTGCCCTGATTGGTAAACACCAATCTGCCCATGCGGCTCCCGCAATGCCCTCCTCTAAGGAGGTTCTTGAGCGGGTCGCTCAACTTCTCGCCAAAGAAGAGCGCACCATCTATGTCGACGAGGATACAGCAAACACCTGCGGCATGAAAGAGCACGGCATCCTCAATATTCAAGAAATTGGGCTTCGTTGTGATTTGGCCATTGTCGTTGGCGGGGACGGCACCATGCTTGGATTTGGTCGTCAATTGGCTCCTTTTGGCGTCCCCCTGATAGGCATCAACCAAGGCAGATTGGGTTTTATCACCGACATTGCCTTGAACAGCATCGAGCAAGCCCTCACACCCATGCTGCGAGGAGAGTTCACCGAGGACACTCGAAGCTTGCTGCATGCTCAAGTTTGGCGCCAAGGCAAGGTCGTCTTTGACACCCTGGCCATGAACGATGTGGTGCTCAACCGTGGTGCCACGTCTGGCATGGTCGAGATCAAGGTGGACGTTGATGGTCACTTTGTGGCCAAACAGCGAGCAGACGGCTTGATCATTGCCACGCCCACGGGGTCGACCGCCTATGCCTTGTCAGCAGGCGGGCCCTTGCTCTACCCCTCCTTGCCAGGCCTCTTGATGGTACCGATTGCTCCTCACACTTTCTCCAACCGCCCCATTGTTTTACCGCAGTCCGTAGAAATCGTGATGGAACTCGTGGCCGGACGTGATGCCAGTGTGAACTTTGACATGCAGTCCCTGGCCAGCTTGACCATCGCTGACAAGGTGATGGTCAAAAGATCTGATCAGCAGGTCAAATTCTTGCATCCCAAGGGATGGAGTTACTTTGACACCTTAAGAAAAAAATTGCATTGGAATGAGGGGAATTCATGAGTCTTGGGCGAATTCACCTGAGGGACTTTGTCATTGTCAAAGAGCTAGAGATTGAATTCTCACATGGGTTTACCGTGCTCACTGGAGAAACGGGTGCAGGCAAATCCATTTTGATCGATGCGTTGCAAATTGCTTTTGGTGCACGCGCTGAGCCCAGTTTTATTCGCGAGGGAGCCACGCGAGCAGAGATTTGTGTTGAATTCGCACCTCAGGCCCATGTCCTCGAGTGGCTGAAAAACAATGGTTTTGAGGACGCTCAAGACTGGTTGATCAAGCGCGTGATTGACACCCAGGGCAAAAGCAAGGCTTGGATCAATGCAAGCCCAGTGAGCGCATCTCAACTGAAACTGCTTGGAGAGTTTTTACTTGACATTCACGGACAGCACGCATGGCAAAGCCTCACCCGAGCTCATGAAATAAGGGCTTTGCTAGACGCTTATGCAGGTATTTCGCTGGACGCCTTGAAGTCAGCTTGGCAACAGTGGCGAGACGCCCAAAACCGGCTCTCAGAGGCCTTGACGTCGCAAGCCTCTCAAACCCTTGAACAAGAACGACTGCTTTGGCAAATCACCGAGCTTGAAAAGTTGAACCCTCAAGACCATGAGTGGGAAGAGTTGAACGCTCAACACCAACGCTTGTCCAATTCGCAGTCCCTTTTGGAGAGCGCCACATTGAGCCTCGCTTGCTTGCAAGACGAAGACACCGGGGTCATGGCACAACTGAGCAAAGCCCTTCAAGCGCTAGACAACAATGCACGCTTTGAGCCAAGCTTTGGCCAATGGGTCGAGGTCTTGAATTCTTGCCTGGCCATCTCTCAAGACACCTCGCATTCCATCAACTCTTGGCTCAAGCATGTCGATCTTGATGCCAACAGTTTGCTTGAAATTGACCAACGCATGTCCATGTGGATCTCTTTGGCCAGACGATTCAAAAAGCCCCCTGAGGAGTTGTTTGCCGTTTTGCAAGAGTGGCGCGAGCAACTCCTGCGATTGAACCAAGCCTTGGACATTGATCAACTTCAAGCCCAAACCAAAGAGGCCCTTCAAGCCCTAAAGACTCAAGCCGCCAAGGTGTCCAAAGCACGTGAAAAAGCTGCACCCAACTTGGCACAGTCCATCACCTTGTCCATGCAAGATTTAGGGATGCAAGGTGGTGTCTTTGAAGTGGAACTCAGCCCCCTGCCTGAGCTTGCCAGTTACGGCAGCGAAGAGGTGAGCTTTTTGGTAGCCGCTCACGCTGGAAGCACGCCAAAGCCCGTCAGCAAAGTTGCCTCTGGGGGCGAGCTTTCGCGCATCGCCTTGGCCATCGCTGTCACCACCTCTAAACTGGGTAGCACGCCCACCTTGATCTTTGACGAGATCGACGTGGGTGTCGGCGGTCGTGCGGGCCAGGTGGTCGGCCAGAAGCTCTGGGCGATCACCACGAACCATCAGGTGATCTGTATCACCCATCTGCCCCAGGTGGCCGCCTTCGCTGATGCCCACTACCATATTAGCAAAGAGTTCAGCAGTGATCGCACCCGCACCACCGTGCGTCTGCTCGGTGATGAGCAACGGGTTGATGAACTGGCCGCAATGCTGGATGGAACGCCCAGCGAACACAGCCGGGCCAATGCCCGCGAAATCATCAACCGCGCTGCTGGCGCAAAACTCCAGCAGCGCGCTCCGCACCTGGCCCTGTAGCGCTGCTGTGCCGCTCCGAAATCCGTATCATCAATCGTGCGGCTCTGCTGCGCCGCACGATTGATGATTATTTGTGGGAGTGGCGAAGCCGATCCCACGCCCTCATTGTGTGAGCTATGCAACGAG
>JBAXNB010000064.1:0-12348 GCA_037134015.1 Betaproteobacteria bacterium
GGCATTGATGATGTCCTCGTATGCCTTTGATTCGCGACGACCCAAGGCCGCTGTATGCGCTTTTGCGGGAGCCATGTGTGATGTCATGGGCGCTGCGCCATCAAGCCTTTGCAACCAAAGCAGATGCCCGCCGTCGTCCACGATGGCAATGCTGACAGCCCAATTGTTTTTAAGGGCTTCGGCTTCAGAGGCTGCAGCAATTTTCTTGACATCGACCAGTTCGAGAACGTGTTTGTTTTTCATTTCTTGTGCTCTTATAAAGTGTAAAAATGGTTAAAAATACCCAGTGTTTTTAGGGCTATTGTGTTTTGAAGCGCTTTTTTTTAATAGCATTGAAAGTGTAATAGATCTTTTAAGTGATTTTTGAGTGTTTTTTCGACTCAAAAGACTAAAAAAACGGTTTGAAAGGCTTGTGTTGATAACTCTGCTCAAAAATGCTTGAATTTATTTACATTTTGACTTGAAATTCTTTAGAATGTCCTTACCTACTTTGTAGTAACTTTTTAGGAGACGCAAATGAACGAAAACCTTCAATCATTGGACTATCAATTTCTGAACACTTCTGCGGTGGACAGGAACCGTGTTTTGAGAAACACTTATTGGTTATTGGCCATCAGCATGGTCCCAACCGTTTTGGGAGCTTGGCTTGGTGTGGCCACAGGTTTGAGTCAGGCCTTGTCTGGTGGCTTGGGTTTGGTTTTGTTTTTGGTAGGTGCGTTTGGCTTTATCTACGCCATCGAAAAGACAAAAAATTCGGCTGCTGGTGTTCCCGTTCTTTTGGCCTTCACATTTTTCATGGGTATCATGCTTTCTCGTTTGATTGCCATGGTCCTGGGCTTTAAAAATGGCACTGAACTTGTGATGACGGCCTTTGGCGGAACTGCTGGCGTGTTTTTCATGATGGCTTCTTTGTCCACCGTGATCAAGCGAGATTTGAGTGGTATGGGCAAGTGGTTGTACGTAGGCGCAATTGTTTTGATGGTAGGGAGTTTGATCAACGTGTTTGTCGGCTCAAGTGCTGGCATGATGGCCATCTCTATGTTGTCGATTGCAATCTTCAGCGCTTACATGCTCTACGATATCAAGGAGATCATTGACGGCGGTGAGACCAACTACATCAGTGCAACTTTAAATTTGTATTTAGACATCATCAATGTCTTTCAAAGCTTGTTGGCTTTGTTGGGTATTTTTGGTGGCGAAAAAGAGTAACACCCTAAGAGTTTGCCATTCTTAAATCAAGGACCCTTCGGGGTCCTTTTTTATGGGCGTTCAAAAGCAGCAATGCTTTCGACGTGAGCTGTATGCGGAAACATGTTCACGATACCAGCGCTTTTGAGGACATAACCTGCCTCAACCAAGACGTTGGCATCTCTTGCCAAGGTGGCTGGATTACAACTCACGTAGACAATTCTTTCGGGCGCCTGAAAATCGCGATGCTCTTCCTTCATCAGTTGGGCCAGTGCTTTGACCAATTCATAAGCTCCCTCTCTTGGCGGGTCAATCAACCATCGCTGAGCAGTTTCTAGGCTTTGAAGTTGATCGGATGTAATTTGAAAAAGGTTTTGACTTGAAAATGTGACAGGGCACATTTTGCAAGGTTGAGAAAGACCGATTTGCCCTTGGGCATGGTGACGCGCCGATTGGTTCAAGTTGTAATTGTCTTTAGCTCTTTGAACCAATTCAACACTGCCTTCAATACCAAAGACTTTCGCTGCCTTGGTGGCGAGGGGTAGGGTAAAGTTTCCTAACCCACAAAACCAATCAATGACTGTGTCGCAGGCTTGTGGCTCCAGGAGTTGGATGGCCTTGCTGACCAAGACTCGGTTGATAGAAGGGTTGACCTGGGTAAAGTCAGTGGGGCGGTAGGGCATTTCAATTGAGAATTCAGGCAAAGCATAGGAGAGAGACTTTTCTTGCTCGGGGTAGCTTGCATGACTGTTTGTTAAATGAGATGGCATCAAATGGACGCTATCAAGACCTTGAGGCTGAAGCCACCACTGAATATGGTGTTGAGATCCAAATTCTAAAAGTTTTCTTTGGTCACCCAAACTCAATGGGACCATGTGTCTCAAGACCATGGCTATGACGTGGTCTCCACAGGCCAGCTCTATTTGAGCGCAATGCTCTCTGCTTTCTAGGGATTCAATCAATTTCCTCAAGGGCATCAGCAAGGCGCTGACATGGACGGGCAAAATCGGGCAGATTTGCATGTCTGCGACATAGCGACTCTTCCTTTCATGAAAGCCGATGAGCACCATGTTTTTTTTTCGAACATCTCTGATCGATAATCTTGCTCTGTAGCGGTAAGACCAGTCAGGGCCTTGGATGGGGCGAGAAATATTTTCTGGCTTGACTTGTCCAATGTGTTTTAAAAGATCTTCTAGTGCCCTTTGCTTCACGGCAATTTGTGCGCCAGGCTCTAGATGCTGCATTTTGCATCCGCCACAAGCGCCTGTGTGGTAGCCCGCATGTGGGCAAGCCGGCTTGACTCTGGAGTAGGATTCTTTGTAGATCTCTTGTAGCGAGGCCATCTCCCAGTTGTCTTTTTTGCGGTGAACATTGGGCCTTACGCGCTCAAACGGGAGGGCTCCATCCACAAAAACCACTTTGCCATCCTCTTTGTGCCCAATTCCTTTTGCATCTAAATCCATCGATTCAATGTACAAAGACTTGTCTTCAAAAACAGGGATGTGCATTTCGTTAGGCATAGATTTTAGAGACAAAGAACTCATTGAAAAAGGGCGATGTCCATTGTTAGGTTGGTCGTTTGAAGACAGCCCAGCCCGATACGCTGGGCTTTTCGCCAAGGCTGATCAAGCGTTTATCGAGCAGGAAGCATCTTCACCGGATCAATGGGCTTTCCTTGCTTGCGCACCTCAAAATGAAGCTTGACTTGATCGGTATCGGTGCTGCCCATTTCAGCAATTTTTTGCCCACGTTTGATGCTTTGGTCTTCTTTGACCAGCAAAGTTTGATTGTGTGCATAAGCGCTCAAATAGGTGTTGTTGTGCTTAAGAATGATCAAATTCCCATAGCCTCTAAGTCCAGAGCCAGCGTAAACCACTTTGCCATCGGCCGCAGCCAAGACAGGGTCTCCGGCTTTGCCTGAGATGTCAATGCCCTTGTTTTTGATTTCATCAAAGTAAGCATTCAAGCTTCCATTGGCCGGCCAAGAAAATACAATTTCCTCGGCGCTATCGCTCATGACGGGTTTTGTGGCTTGAGCTTGAGCGGGCGCGGGGCTTATGGTGTTGGCCGTTTGGATAGGCGTGCTGGAAGCCGGTCGAGTGACGGGGCTTGTGACGACCTCTGGTGAACTTGCAAGGGTTGGGGTTGCTGGAGCGGGAGCTTGTACCCGAAGCACTTGGCCCACTTCAATGTTGTTGGGATTGTCTAAGTTGTTCCATTTGACAATATCGCGCCAGTTTTGCCCTTGATCGAGTCCAATGCGAATGAGTGTATCGCCTTGTTTGACCGTGTAGTAGCCAGGTTTTTCAGCGTTTTCAGACCCCGATGGCGGAGTCGATGAGTTGTTTATTTTGGCCAAGCCCACGCTCATCCATACACCTTGGCTGCTCACGCCTTTTTTGTCTTCTACGGGTGCTGGCGTTGTCCGTGAGGTGGAACACGCGTTCAAGATCAGGGGCACACAAAAAGCCAGCATCAAATGCAAGCCCAAAGAGGGTTTGTGGATCAAACGAAGCATAGAAGTTCTAGTTTTGTTGGCCATTTTTTTCATGCGACGCCTGATTTTAGGGGAACAAAGTGAACAGGTTCAAGTATTTGTCTCTCGATGCCTTTGTTGGTTTTATCGATCACCAAAAGGCTTTGTGATCCGTCTTGCGCCCAAGGTGCAACGATTCTGCCGCCTATGTCCAATTGATCTATCCAAGCTTGTGGGAGCGTGTCTCCTCCAGCAGCGGAGATGATACCTGAATAGGGTGCTCCTTGTGGATAACCCAACATGCCATCGCCAAAGATCAAATGAACATTTTCAAGGGCAAGCTGGCTTAAATTGTGAGTGGCTTTGTCATGCAGTCCTTTGAGCCGCTCAATGCTAAAGACCTCTTTGCTGAGCGCGGCCAAAAGGGCAGCTTGGTAACCACATCCGGTGCCAATTTCCAAGACTCGGTTCAATTTTCCTGTGATCAGTAGGTTTCGTCCTTGACGGAGCAGGGAAATCATTCGAGCTACGACATTGGGCTTGGAGATGGTTTGTCCCAGTCCAATCGGTAAGCTCGTGTCTTCATAGGCTTGGTTGACCAAGGCGGTATCCACAAAGCGATGCCTCTCAACCTGACGCAAGGCTTGGAGAACCATTTCATCATCTAGGCCCTGAGCAATCAGCTTTTCGATCATCTTTTCTCTGACCGCTTTGGAGTCCAATCCCAAGCCACTGGGTTTATTTTGTGGAACCGAGGGCTTGGGTGTTTTGTCCATCCCCCTTTGATTTGAAGGGGTCATCACCTTGGTGGCAGAAAGCAGGACTTGAGGGGGCGCTTTATCGCTGCCGAAGTCTATTTT
This sequence comes from Betaproteobacteria bacterium, assembly GCA_037134015.1. Taxonomy (GTDB): domain Bacteria; phylum Pseudomonadota; class Gammaproteobacteria; order Burkholderiales; family Burkholderiaceae_C; genus Limnohabitans. The sequence goes on from JBAXNB010000064.1 coordinate 4,525, forward strand.
TGCGGGAAATGCAGGTCTTTTTTTCATCAAGTCGTGTTACAAAACATCAATGAAATTTTCTGCCCAAGGTGCCATGGCCGTGTAATCGGTCAAATCAATTTGAATGGGGGTGACAGACGTGAGTCCTTGCCGGGTCGCAAAAAAATCGGTCCCCTCAGACTCGTCTTTAGCTGGACCAGCGGCACCGATCCAGTACATGGTCTCCCCTCTGGGATTGATTTGAGTGATGACCTTTTCTGCGGGATGTCTGCGTCCCAAGCGGCAGATTTTGAAGCCCTTTTGTTCAGCCATGGGCAAATTGGGGATGTTCACATTCAAGAGCCAAGGTTGCTGCTCAGTGCGGGCTTGACCAGGAGAAAAATGCCGAACAAGGCCTTTCTTGATAAAAGCGTCAACCAGTGATCTGGCTCTTTGAGCTGCAACGTCGACGTGCTCCCATCCCTTGTCCACTTGCGAAAACGCAATTGAGGGGATGCCCATCAAATACCCCTCCATGGCTGCACCAACCGTACCCGAGTAAATGGTGTCATCTCCCATGTTGGCACCATTGTTGATGCCAGAGATGATCAAATCAGGCCAAAAGTCCAAGAGGCCCGTTAATGCAATGTGTACACAGTCTGCGGGAGTACCGTTCACATACCTGAAGCCACGCTCTCCTAGATGCACGTACAAAGGGGAGTTCAAAGTGAGTGCATTGGATTTTGCACTGTTGTTGAGTTCGGGCGCGACGACCTCAACATGCCCTAAATTTTTAAACGCTTCATAAAGGGCCACGATGCCGGGAGCGCGGTAGCCATCGTCGTTGGAGATAAGAATGTTCATGTAGGTGTCTAGACTGAGATGGTTCAGATTGTATGCCCTGAGTCCATGGCACAACTCTGTAAAAGCTTGAGCCAATCCGAAAGGGTGCTGTGACCATTCACTGGACTCTGTAGACCAAAAACCCTTTTTATTTTAATACTATAGAGTTATTTTTAATGGCTTGAAACAAGAGATCTGAGCCCAAAACGTTGTAAGCCTGCAAGAGGAGATAGAGTTGGAAATCAAAAGAAGGCTATAATCGTAGGTTTTCCCTTGCCACACCACAATTTAGACGCTGTGGGTGGCTATAACCACAAGGAGTGTTTATGCGTCATTATGAAATCATACTCATGATCCATCCGGATCAAAGCGAGCAAGTCCCCGCCATGATGGAGAGGTACAAAACGCTCATCACCAACAGCGGCGGTGCAATCCATCGAATTGAAGATTGGGGAAGACGCCAATTAACGTACATGATCAACAAGCTTGCAAAAGCCCACTACTTGTGCGTGAACATTGAGGCTTCTAAAGAAATCATTGCTGAACTCGAGCACGCATTCAAATTCAACGATGCAGTGTTGCGTCATTTGACCGTTCTTAAAAGCAAGGCAGAAACAGGTCCTTCATCAATGATGAAGTCTGTTGAACGTGAAGAGGCGCGTAAAACACAACAAGCTGAATTTCAAGCTTAATTCATTGACACTGAGTGAATCGTCTGGTTTTAACTGCGTTGTTGGTTGAAATCGCGCCTCTCAGGTACACCCCAGCAGGCCTTAGCGCAGCAGATGTTTTACTAGAACACGAGTCTGAGCTCCTAGAGGCCGGTGTATGTAGACAAGTCAAGGCAAGTCTGAGAGGTAGAGCGTTGGGTGAGTTGGCTGAAAAAATAATCAAACTCCCTTTGGGAAGTCATTGTGAGTTTGAAGGTTTTTTAGCTTCACCCAGGAATTCTAAAAGTGTTGTTTTTCATTTGACCCAAATTAATCAAATTTCATAGGAGGCCCCAATCATGGCCACATTTAAAAAATTTAACAAAGACAAGCGTCCAAAACGCAATACCCAATCGCTGCTTTTTAAACGCAAGCGTTTTTGTCGCTTTACTGTGACTGGTGTTGTAGAAATTGACTACAAAGACATCGACACATTAAGAGACTTTATTGCCGAAAACGGCAAAATCATTCCAGCACGTTTGACCGGAACTCGTGCGATTTTTCAACGCCAGTTAAACACCGCCATCAAGCGTGCTCGTTTTCTAGCCATGTTGCCTTACAGCGACCAACACAAGATCTGAGGGGAGTTGACATGCAAATCATATTGCTAGATAAAGTTGTTAATTTAGGTAATCTAGGTGAAATCGTTCGTGTCAAGGATGGTTATGCTCGTAACTTTTTGATCCCTTCTGGCCGCGCACGCAGGGCGACCGATGTGGCCATCAAGGAGTTTGAACTTAAAAGAGCCGAACTTGAAAAAGCGGCGGCTGAAAAATTTGCCGAGTCTCAAGCCTTGGGTGAAAAATTGTCTGGTGTGACAGTCAAAATCACTCAAAAAGCGGGCGTTGATGGCCGCTTATTTGGCTCAGTTACCAACTTTGACATCGCTGAGGAACTAAATAAACTAGGTTTCAAAGTCCTCAAAGCACAAGTTCGTATGCCCAAAGGCCCCATCAAGGTCGTTGGTGATTCCACCGTCAGTGTCTCTTTGCACACCGATGTGGTGACCGAAATCACCGTTTCTGTATACGGAGAAACCGCTTAAGATTTGATTGTTTTAAGTCTCAAGGCCTGAAGGAGCCTCCTGGTGTTGAACTTGGAGGCTTTTTTCATGGGCGGGGGATCTTTTAGACAGCTTGTCCCCAGCATATACACACACTTACACAATGACTTATTGAATGAAAAGGTTTAGGATGGGTGTTTTAGAGGTGATAGATGTCAGCCGTTTTATCCAGTTTGCAAGAAGATCAATATCCTGACCAGGCCGTGTCGCAGTTGAGGATTCCTCCGCATTCTTTGGAGGCGGAATCCAGTGTTTTGGGCGGCCTGCTTTTGGACAACACCTCTTGGGACAAAGTAGAGGACTTGCTGTCTGAAAACGATTTCTATCGCTACGAAAATCGGATCATCTATGCATGCGTCTTGTCATTGATCAACGCCAATAAACCGGCGGATGTGATCACTGTGTATGAGGCCCTACAAAACCAAGGTAAATCGGAAGAGATAGGTGGGCTTGCATACCTTAATTCTTTGGCCCAATTTGTCCCAAGCAGCGCCAACATCAGACGCTACGGGGAGATCATACGAGAGCGCTCCATTTTAAGAAAGCTCGTCAGCGCGAGCGATGATATTGCAACCTCAGCGTTTAATCCGAAGGGGAAACGAGTCGATCAAATTTTAGATGAGGCGGAGCAAAAGATCTTCAACATAGGAGAGGAAGGTTCTCGAATGAAGCAGGGTTTCCAAAACATGGACACCTTGGCGGTTGAGTTGATGGATCGTGTTGAGGAGATGTCTCAAAATCCCAATGACATCACCGGCGTACCGACTGGATTTTACGACTTTGACCGAATGACCAGTGGCTTACAACCCGGTGACTTGATCGTTCTTGCAGCTAGGCCCTCCATGGGTAAAACAGCTTTGGCCATCAATATTGCAGAGCATGTGGCCATCAAAGAGCAACTGCCAGTTGCTGTATTTTCGATGGAGATGGGTGCTTCCCAGTTGGCCATTCGTATTGTGGGCTCAATTGGTCGCATTGACCAAGGACATCTTCGAACTGGAAAGCTGTCTCCTGATGAGTGGCCCAAACTCACAGAGGCCATTGAGCGCTTGAGAAATATTTCATTGCACATCGACGAGACACCAGGGGTCACACCTACGGAGCTGAGGTCCAATGCAAGGCGCTTGGCGAAAAGATGTGGCAAACTAGGTTTGATTGTTGTCGATTACATTCAGTTGATGTCAGGCACGTCCAGTGACAATGACAACCGTTCGACGGAATTGGGTGAGATTTCTAGAGGTTTAAAAATGTTGGCCAAGGAGTTGCAATGTCCCGTGATTGCGCTGTCCCAGCTGAACCGCGGTGTTGAGCAAAGAACTGACAAGCGTCCCATGATGAGCGACCTTAGAGAGTCAGGCGCCATCGAGCAAGACGCAGACATCATCATGTTCATTTACCGTGATGATTATTACAACAAAGACAGCAAAGAGCCTGGTGTTGCAGAGATATTGATTGCAAAACACAGAAATGGACCAACGGGCGTTGTGAAATTGACTTTCCTAAAGTCGATTACAAAATTCGAGTCGATGGCTTCAGGCGGGGGAGAGTATTGAGCCCATGTTGAAATCAAGTATTGAATTTGTATGATGAAAGTCATCAAAGCCTCTTTTTAGAGGCTTTGATATGAAAAGAAATTAACCGTGTGCCTCTAGAGGTTTGCCATTGACTTTGACTGGGTTAGCACTGATGAGTGAGAAGGCCACGATGCATGGTTTATCTGTTCGGTTGAACCAGTTGTGAACAGTTCCTCTTTGTACCAAAATGTCGCCTGCTTTTAGAGTGACCATCACATCATCATCAAGCGTCATATCGATTTCACCTGAAATGACGACAGCATAGTCAATGGAATCTGTGCGGTGATTTCTAGGAGAAACACCAGGTTCAAATTGAACAACTCTAAAAACGCTTCCATTGTCGACAGTGGTTTTAAAGGATGCTTTTGTCGGGTCGGTAAAACCATCGTTATCTACGGGAAAGCCTTGAGAAGACCAGATCACTGAAGATGACGCGCCAGGTCGGTTTGAGATCACGTTTTGCACAAGTTCGTCAATTTCAACGATGGCTTTGCCATGTTCATTGTGGCCAGTAACGACGCGGCGAATTTTCAAGCTCATTGGATGTCCTTTAAGAGTGGTTTAGAAGTGGTTATTGAATAGAGTGACGGTTTAAAAAGGCGGTAAAGATTTTCGCAAGCTTGGGCTCAGCTTGTTTCCACTCCTGGCGATCCCATTCTTTTAAAAGTTGATCATCCGGGTAGAGGGCGACCACATTCTCGTGGATTTCGCAATTTGGAAGCAGCTTTGCAGCTTTTCTGGCGGTGACCGGTGTATGGATCACATCATTGCCAGCAATCAGGCAAGCCGGTGCAGAAATGTCGTGAAGTTGCTCCTCGGTGGCGCCAACAATAGGCAAGGTAGCCGATTTTAAAAAGCACTCACGCCAGTAGGTCATGACGTTGATAAATTCCTCAGGGGGCGTAGATTTCAACTTCTTTAAGTTGGAGGGCCTCGCCTCAATCAGCGATTTAAAGTGTTCAGTTTGACAAATGGCATCCATCCCTTTGTTTTGAGCTAGGGCGATGAATTGCCCGTAATACTCTTGAGCCAAGTGATTGACCGCATCCAGTCCACCCGTCAGTCTCCATAAAAGCAAACCTTGAGTTGCCTTTGGGTGTCGAATGGCAAACAAGATGGCCAACCTTGCGCCTGCAGAAGAGCCACCAACGACCAGTGGCAATGCATTCAGTTGCTCGGCCAACTCATACAAGTCATCTGCCCAGACCTCATGTTCGGATGCGCTGCCATCAAAACCTACTTCAGAAGCGCCGCAATTTCTTCTGTCATGAAGCAAGACTCGGTAGCCAGCATTTGCCAATTCTTTGGATAAATTCAAAAGCTCGTTGTACGGTCGTCGACTTCCAGGCGTCAGAGCAATCCAAGGCCCTGTCTCTCCTATGACTTCGTAATGAATAGCGATATTTCTGACGATGGCTTGAGGCACAGTTGTTACCTTTTAAATGTAAGTCAATGCTGAACAATTTAACAGAAATTTCATCTTTGTAAATTACGTTAATCCCTGATTTTGATGTCTTGTAGGATGAAGAGGTCGTTGATCAAAAGTCCTTGCTCATGAGGTCAAGAGGTTTCAAGTGAAGGGCCCCGTTTTTACAATTAAGGTGTTCTACGGATAGCTTTAAATCGGCAATTGGATTATGATGAAATGACCATTAAAGTGAATTTTCAACCATGACTGAATTGATGAGAAAAATAGTTTTCTTAAGCCTATTTTTATTTGCATTTGCAAATGCTGAAACTGTCTTTGTCGACGTCAAAGGTGATGTAGATCTCGAGAATTTCAGTTGCTCCAAAACCAATAGTGTTTTGATCAAAAGGGCATGCTATCAATCCGAGGATTCTTATTTGCTGGTTCAGATCAAAGACAATTGGTTTCAACATTGTTCAGTTGAACAAAAAAAATTCGACGCCTTGATGAAGGCCAGTTCTTTCAACCGTTTTTATAACGGAGAAATCAAAGGCAAGTTCAGTTGTTACCATTGAAAAAATGTAATACCTAGAGATTCAGTATTTTTAAAATCTATTTACCAATCATGCAAGAAAAAAAATTAACAGGAAAAATCGCAAGAGAGAACATCAAGCACATGAGTGTCCCCAGAGCGCCTGATGGAATGCTTGAAGGCTTTAGATCTCTTGGGGATGCTTCGGGTGTCTTGTCTGATGTCATGGACGAACTTGGGGTGACTGGTGTCATAGGGGCGAGTGTTTTAAGGCCGACCATGTTTGATGTTTGTCGTGTAGGTGTTGCATTAACAGTAAGAAACATCATGCAGCGTGATCATGTTTATGAGGCCGCTAAAGCCAAGGTCAATGGCATGGCTGAATTTGAGGCTCATAATTTGGCTCAGGTCGATGATTTTGTGGTGATTCAAGGGGTGTCTGGAGTCTCCAACATGGGCGGTATTTCCTCCCAAACTGCGCTTAGGCAAGGTGAGGTGGGGGCCATTGTTGAAGGCGGAATCAGGGATGTTGCTCATTCACGCTCAATTGGTTTTCCAGTTTGGTCAACTGAAATTACTCCCATCACGGGTAAATGGAGAATTCAAACCGTTGAGATCAATGGCGACATACAAATCGCGGGTGTTCGAGTCTCTTGTGGCGACATTGTTTTTGCTGACTCTACGGGGGTTTGCTTCATTCCGATTGCAAGAGCAGCAGAAGTTTTGATAAAAGCAAAAGCAGTTGTCCTTGCTGAGAAGAAAAAATGTGAAGCCATCGATGCAGGTGTTCCTGTGCCTGATCTCCCGAAAAATGCTTAGACCGATTGTGAAATGGATGGACAAGACATGATGAAGAGATTGTGATTGTTGTTCCATTTCCCTCAGGTGGTTCGGCCGATGTCATGGGTCGCTCATTGGCTCACTTCATGGGTACTAAGTTAAGTGTCACTTTGTTGGCTGAAAATAAGTCGGGGTCTGATGGTTTACTTAGCGTTGCTTATTCTGCCAACGCTTCACCTGATGTTTATACCTTAGGTATGCTCTGAGCAGGGGCTTCGGTCTAAGCCCCTTTTATTACGAAAAAATGGCGATTGATCCGATCAGTGGCCTGATCTAATTAACCACCTTGGTAAGAACACCCAATGTGTTGGTGGTCAATGTGAATTCACCTTATGAAATTTAGAAGATCTGGTAACTAAAGCCAAGGAGTGGCTAGGAGTCTTGACTTATGCTTCTGCTGGTGTTGCTAGTTACAAAAAGCTGCGCATTTTGCGAGGGCGAGGTGATGGATGAATTGGGTAACTTCATCGCAACATTTCAAGGTGTTTTTTAGTGCCAGATTGGCATCTAAAATAGATGATTAAGAGATAATTTTAAGGTTGATCATGAAAAGTCATATTTTTGCAATAAATAACCGTTTTGTTAAATCGCTTTGTATCGCTGTTATTTTTTTCAGTTGCTCTTGTGTTTTTTCTCAAAATTATCCCAATAAACCCGTCAAGTTGATTGTGCCGTTTGCTCCTGGTGGTGGCGCAGATATCGTAGCAAGAGCCATTTCTCAACCCATGGCTCAGTTGCTTGGCCAAGCTGTAGTGATTGAAAATAAACCTGGTGGTGGCGGAACCTTGGCCGCTGATTACGTAGCGAAATCGGCTCCTGATGGATATACTCTTTTGTACACCACGCCGGGTCCGCAAATGACCAATCCTTATTTGATGGACAGGTTGCCTTACAAC
>JBAXNB010000065.1:0-12312 GCA_037134015.1 Betaproteobacteria bacterium
GGTCACCCAAGCGCACAGCGTGCCCCTTCGTGTGCCCGCGCAGGCTGAAATTGTGATTGAGGGTGAAATTGATTTGGAATTCTTGGAGCCTGAGGCACCCTTTGGTGAGTCCCATGGCCATGTGGCGTTGGAGGAGTTCAATTTGCCCATGCGGATCACGGCCATCACCCATCGCTTCAAACCGGTGATTCCTTCTTACATCAGCCAAGTGGCCCCATCCGAGTCCAGTGTGATCAAGCGCGTGGCTTATGAGCCCTTGTTCTTGTCTTACCTTAAAAACACACTCGGTATTCGGGGCGTGCAAAAGGTCTCTTTGCATGAGCCCTTGACCGGTTTGCTCAGAGTCACCGTGATCACGGTCGACAGGAACATGCCCAAAACAGAAGTTTGGCGTGCCCTGTATGGCGCGGCTTTCTTCAAGGGAGACTGTGGCAAGATCTGTATCGCTGTGAACGACGACATCGACACGGACAACGCGGACGCTATTTTATGGGCCATGGCTTATCGCATGAACCCCACCGTGGACGTACAAACTTTGGACCACCGTGGACAAGGCCATGGGCCCAAGCGAGAAAACGATGGCGAAGAGGACTCCACCTTGTTGATGGATGCCACCATGAAGTCGGACATGCCCCCCTTGGCCTTGCCTACACGGGAGTACATGGAGAAGTCCAAAGCCATTTGGGAAGAGTTGGGTTTGCCCAAACTGCGTCCCCAAGCGCCATGGTTTGGTTACTCCCTTGGTGACTGGTTGCCCCAATGGGATGAGGCGGCCAAGAGGGCGGCCACTGGACGCTATTTGGAAAACGGTATGATCAGCTTGAAGCAGCAAAGAAACGACGTCAAAGCCGAAAGCAAATTCAGGCCAGATGAGCAATAAAGACCAAGAACTTCAGGAACACCCATTGAGCAGTCTTACCAAAAAGCCCAAGGCCGACAAAGTTGCGGCCCAACCCAAGCACCGCTTAGCCGGTGCTGCCAAGAACACCAGTGCGAGCAAGACAGCAGAGCCAAAGCGTTTGATTGTGGGCATCAGTGGAGCCTCAGGCATTGTCTACGGGGTGAGGATCTTACAAGTCCTTCAGCACTCGGGTATTGAGACCCATTTGGTCATGAGCGACTCAGCAAAAATGACCTTGGCCACCGAGCTTGACATGGGCATTGAAGATGTTCAACGCTTGGCAACTCACGTTCACAATGCCAAAAACATTGGGGCCACCATTTCCTCCGGCTCTTTCAAGACCATGGGCATGGTTGTGGCCCCGTGTTCAATTCGCTCTTTGTCAGAGATTGCCTACGGCATGACCACCTCTCTTTTGTCGAGAGCTGCCGATGTGGTGCTCAAAGAAAGACGCCGCTTGGTGTTGATGCTCAGAGAGACCCCCTTGCACACGGGCCATTTGAAAGCCATGCTGCAGGCCACTGAAAACGGAGCCATTTTGATGCCCCCCATGCCCGCCTTTTATGCCAGACCCAAAACCCTCGATGACATGATCAACCACAGCGTGGGGCGAGCGCTGGATCTTTTTGACATTGAGACCGCCATGGTCGCGAGGTGGGCTGGCATGGGCAAGAAGTCGGTCGAGCTCTAAGCTATCAATCCCAAGGGAACACCATGAGAAACATTGAATCTATGACACCAACCATTTTGAAATCCATCCTGACACTCTCTATGGGTCTGTGCTTGGGCTTGAGCGCCTTGGCGCAAAATGCACAGCCTTATCCGAACAAGCCCATTCGATTGGTCTTGGGTTATGGTGCCGGTGGGGTGGCGGACATCACGGCCAGGCTTGTCGCTCAAAAGCTCTCTGACAGTCTGGGCCAACAAGTGGTGGTGGACAATCGACCCAGCGCGGGGGGCATTGTGGCCGGTGAGATGGTGGCCAAGGCGGATCCTGATGGGTACACACTTTTGCACATGAACTATGGCAATGCGGTGAGTCAAGCGCTGTTTAAAAAAATGCCCTATGACATCAAAAAAGATTTTTCTCCGGTCTCTGCCATGGGCTTCTTTGATGTGTTGATGTTGGTCGATAAAGGCTCCGACATTCAAAGCGTTCAAGACTTTATCAACAAAGCACGGGCCAATCCTGAAAAGTACAACATCGGTTCTGTGAGTATTGGCAGTGGGCAACACATGTCGGCCAATCTGTTCGTGAGCATGGCTGGCCTTCAAGCGACCTTGGTGCCCTTCAAGACCACGCCATCTCTGATGATGGCTTTGAAGAGCAAGGACGTTGCGGTGGCCTTTGAGATCATTTCTCCCGCCATGTCGCTCATCAAAAGCGGTGAAATCAAAGCACTTGCTGTCTCATCAAGCAACCGCTTCAAGGGCTTGTCCGATGTGCCAACGATCAACGAGAGCGGTGTCAAGGGCTACGATGTGATGGCTTGGAATGGCATTGCCGCTCCGGCTAAAACTCCAAAAGCCATCATCGATCGATTGAACCGAGAGGTCAATTTGATTTTGAACATGCCCGATGTCAAGCAAAAGTTTTTAGAAGTAGGCATAGACTCTAGAGGCGGTTCTCCAGAAGATTTAAGGGACCTCTTGTCCAATGAAATTGACAAGTGGAACACCTTGGTCAACACCCTCAAAATAGAGAAGATGTGACACCCACCCCCTCTTGAAATCCTATGAACCAACAAACCCTCTTCGTCTATTACAAGGTGCCTCAAACGCAGCACCAGCAATGGATTTCTGTGGTCCAGAGCATGCAACAAACCCTGCTTCAAAAAATGACAGGGGGTTTGAAAGTGTCTTTGCTCAAACGCCCAGAGGTCTCGCCTGAAGGTTTGGAGACTTGGATGGAGGTCTATGAGCACCCCAAGGGCATCGACCCCGCTATGGTCGAACTCATCAATGAAGAGGTCAAAGTGGCTGGACTGCCCTTTAAGCGTGCCAGTGAGTTCTTCACGCCCTTGAGTACCTAAGCACCTAAGCACCTAGGCACCTAGGCAACTAGGCACCTTGTGGGGAACATCCTGGCCTTGGCCTGTCTTCTAGCCTCACTCCTTTTTAGAGGAGGAACGTCTTCTTTTGGGCTTTTCCTCAGGGGTTTCTTCTAGGACGTTTTCAGCCTCTTGAAGTTTCTTAAAAGCGAGATCTTGGAAATAGCGCCAGCAAGCCTTTTCTGCAATGATCTCGCTCTTGTTGTCCAGGCAATACTGTTTGTGCACACGCTTACGAGAGTCGGTGATGATGAAGTTGCGGTACAAGGTTTTGTCCTTGATGTACATGATGACGGTGCGCACTTCGCTGCACACTTCCGTCAAGATGCACTCGCGCATGGTGTCTGAGTTGGTGTAAAACTCAAGCAAAAGATAGGGTAATTTTTTGCCCTTGTTGGAGGGCACCAAATGCAGCGCGCAGGTTGAACCCGATATTGTGTTCAGACCATTTTTTTCAGCCAACATGTTGAAGTCATCGGCGTTCATCTGTCGATACCATTCCCCTACATTGGCTCGACACAGGAAGAACTCTTCACCGTCTTTTTTGTTGAACGGCTCGGCAAAAGGTCTTCGTTTATCGTCCAAGTAAAACAAAGGCTCAATGCCCTCAAAGGTCCGCTTGGGGCGTTCGGCCTTCTTTCCTTCCTTTTTAGGGTCTTCCTTTTTGGGCTCTTCCTTTTTAGTCTCTTCTTTACCTGAATTGGCCAAGGCCTCAGGCGTGATCGTCAAAAGGGTGGAGGCCAAAAAGCACAGGCACACCCAGCCCAACAGGTTGCTCAGTGGGGACTTTGGACGAGTTGGCAAGGGGTGGGTTGGAGCGTTCATAAAACAATTCGATTCAAGATGATTCGACTGCAAAGCCAAAGTCTTGAATGACACGCATGGCGTTGATGTTGAACAGAGGTGGCTCCAGGGAGGACCCCATGTTGGCCCCAGGCCTCAAAGCGCCAAGGCAACTTGTTGCTCAATCTACCGTGTAGCATGTGGTGTCGGGGTGCAGTTTGCCCTTGGAGGTCACACATTGCTGGGAGATGAGTTTGCGGTTCAGATCGGACAGAAAGTAGCTGCGATAAACATTGTCAGTTTTAGGAATGAGGCTCACGCTTCGAAAGATGGGGCAACGGTCATCGCGAACACAGTCGTTCATTTGCCGAGTGCTGGCATAGAGCTGCACGTTGATGCGACCCGCGGTCAAGCTTTTGGTCGTCCCGATGCCAACCACACATGCTTGACCGTTGACCATGGGCAACTCGACCAATTCGTTGAAGTAATTCATCTCAGCGGTGATCAACTCTTGAAACCACCTGCCAAGCACACCTTGGCAATCGTAAAAGGTCAAGCGGTCGTTTTCGTACACCGGTTCCGTCAGGGGCTTGAGCTTGGAGTCCAGCTTTAATAGGGGCTCGTTGCCTGAGGTGGGCGGGCGATGCTTCAAAGACAAGTTGGGCTCAACACCAAAAGGCTTGTTGGACAGCACCGAGCCCTTGCTGGAAGAGCTGCCAGAGGATTTGGTGCTGGCGTCCTCCTCTTTGGACTCCCCACTTTTCTTGCTGGGGTAGGGCTTGAATTTGGGCTCGGGTTTGTCTTCTGAATAAACCACGGTGCTTTGTAAGAGCCCTAAAAAGGCCAATAGGAAAATAAAGGTTCGCATGGGCTTATGATGAGGGTCTTTGGTGTCGATACAATGGCTTGGAGCATCAGGTTCGGCTCTTGCATTTGTTCCCCTACTTTATCAGTAAGGCGTTACAGAGGTCAAAGCCTTTTGCGTTATGTACAACAGTTCTTCTTTTTAACTGGTGCTTGATGCACCCACATTGTAATGATTAAGCAGCTTTTGGCGCATCGATCTATGTCAAACACCTTGGGTCATGTCCTTTGTGGATGCTTGTCCCTCTTGCTGATGTCATGTGGCTCTGGCAAAGGAACGCCTGAGACCAACCTCGTGACGACAGATCCTGGCTTGGGCTCAGGCAGTGTGAGCACTCCCATAGCGGTCAACACCCCCCCGTCTTCTGTTTTTTCCACGTCGTATGAGTACAAACAAGACGCAAGGAAATTGTTGGTTCCGTCTTTGAATGTGGCCAGCATTTTGGGCGTGCCTGTGAGCGACTTGGACACCCGAAACGCCATCACTTTTGGGGACTTTTTTAGAGAAGGTGTTGGGCAGTTTTCCGCCTTTGTCATGGTCAACTCCACTGCAGGTCTAGCCAGTGCACATTTTTTTCATTTGGAATCGGGCCAATGGGTCGATAGAACTTCGCTTGTTTTAAAAGACACGGTGGGCTGCCAACAGGCCAGTTTCGCCATCACGGCTGACTTCAATGGCGATCAACGCCATGACGTGATGGTGACCTGCAAGGGCAGTGTGGCCAACGGCAAAGAGAGTCAACTCTTGTACTTGAGCGATGCCAAAACCGGTGTTTATCAAAAAATCAGCTTACATGACAGGAGCTTGACGCCTTATCAATTCAAAGCCTACCAAGCCTCTGCTGCGGACATCAATGCCGATGGTTTGATGGACTTGGTGCTGGTGGACCCAACACAGCCCCCCATCGTACTCTTGGCCAACAAAAGCTTGCTGGCCAATGATCGAAGCTTTGAATTGGCGCCCAGTCGAATCATCGATAACGCGCAAAGCGCCATGATCCCAACGCAATTGCACAGCGTTCAAATCATTCCCTCAGCGGGCAAGCGACTGGATTTGTTTTTGATGGGTAGTTTGAGCAATGGAAGACCCTCAGTTTGGATCAAAGGCTCCCCAGATACCGTCATCTCCAATGCGCAAGCGGGCACCTTCTTTTACGCCAACAGCAATTACGCTTTGCTGTTTCCCATCACCTCTCTTGAAAGTTTTGATGTGTTTTACGAGGCTGGGTTCTTTTACTTGAATTTACAAGATCCCACGCAGACCATGATGCGTGTGGCTAAAATTTCCGAGGCCACATGGGGCGAGGTGATCCCCTCCATGATGGTGGCGGTTAAAAACAGCGATGGCGTGAGTGCTCAATTTTTAAAGAACAGTGCTGGCAACATCGTGGTGATGGATGCCAACTGTGATGCGCAAAGCGTTGCTGTCCTTAAGAACTCTTTCAGTCGTTGCTCACTTTTGGTCAAGTGAGGACCACCCTGCAGGAGAGCTAGCAGGGGCTTGTAGGCTTGAAGCTTGAGCCTTCAAGCTTCAAGCACTGGTGGGTTCAACGTTTTTGGTATTGTGTTTTTCCAAAAAGCATTTCCTTGGATTGCTCGTCGTGCACGGGTTTTCTAAGGCTGGCCAAGACGCTCACGCCCCTTTGCACAGCGGGTCGACGCTCAATCAAATCAAACCAAGCTTTAAGGCTTGGATAGTCAGCCCAATCGATGCCTTGGTTTTGCCAACTTCTAAGCCATGGATAGACGGCCATGTCTGCAATGGAGTACTTGGCACCCCCTAGAAAAGCACTCGATTGCAAGCGCTTGTTCATCACGTTGTAAATGCGCTTGGCTTCTTGGGTGTAGCGGTTGACAGCGTAATCAATTTTTTCTGGCGCGTAAATTCTAAAGTGATGCGCTTGTCCGAGCATGGGGCCCACACCACCCATTTGAAACATCAACCATTGCAAGACCTCAAATTTGGCACGATCCGATTTGGGCATGAACTTGCCAAACTTGGCGGCCAAGTAAACAAGGATAGCGCCAGACTCAAAGAGGTGAATGGGTTTGCCATCCGGGCCATGGGGGTCGACCATGGCAGGGATTTTATTGTTGGGACTGATCTTTAAAAATTCAGGCGTGAACTGGTCACCCGAGCCAATGTTGATGGGGATGGCTTGCCAGTCTCGGCCAAGTTTCATGCCACATTCTTCTAGCATGATGTGGACCTTGTGGCCGTTTGGCGTGGGCCATGAGTAGACGTCGATCATGGGTTGTTCCTCTTAGAAGTTAGGGTTGAGAATAAAAAAATAGGGTCTTCTGGTCATGAGCGCTTGGTGAAGTGACTTGATCAAGAGGCCAGGCCGAGTGCGACTTCACACCAGGACGGTTTCATCAACACATTTGCGCATATTTCCAAGCCAATTGCGCCATCGGCCTGGCTCGCTCTCCTGCCGTTTTTGCCTGCAAACTTGAAGCCGTCCCCACTTGAGCTCGTTTGGCGATGCCTTGCAAAATGGCTGCCATGCGAAACATATTGTAGGACAGAAAAAACGCCCAGTCCTGTTTCAAATGCACTGGGTCAGCAAGGCCCGTGTTTTCGCAATACCAACGGATGTATTCTTCTTCCATGGGGATGCCAAGGGCCTTTAAGTCATACCCCAAGATGCCTCTGAAGCGTTCAGGCGTCACATGCCAAGACATGCAGTGGTAGCTGAAGTCAGCCAAGGGG
Organism: Betaproteobacteria bacterium; assembly: GCA_037134015.1. Lineage (GTDB taxonomy): Bacteria > Pseudomonadota > Gammaproteobacteria > Burkholderiales > Burkholderiaceae_C > Limnohabitans. The sequence continues at coordinate 7,313 of JBAXNB010000065.1, forward strand.
TGTCCCAAGGTGGACAACTCCCAGTCTAGAACGGCCAAAATTCTCTCACCCTTGTCGTCAAAGATCAAGTTGTCGAGTCGATAGTCTCCGTGCACCAAGCAGACCTTGCCGTCTTTGGAGGAGGGTGGCAAGTTGTTTGGAAGCCATTCAATGAGTTGTTCCATCTCAGGGATGGGCACGGTCTCAGAGGCCACATACTGTTGGCTCCATCGTGCAATTTGCCGCTCGAAATAATTTCCTGCTTTGCCAAAATCACTCAGGCCTGTGGCGTTCAAGTCAACTGAGTGCAAATGGGAGATCACTTGGTTCATCTGTTGGTACACCCCGCGTCGCTTCTTGGCATCGAGTTCAGGCAAAGATTGATCCCAAAACACTTGACCCTGCACCATCTCCATGATGAAGAAGGCGCGACCCGTGATGCTCTCATCGGTGCACAAGGCCAGCATCTGAGCAACAGGCACCAGGCTTTTCTCAAGCGCTTTCATGACCCTGAATTCGCGCTCGATGGCGTGTGCCGATGGAAGCAGTTGAGCCACTGGTGCAGGCTTGGAGCGCATCACATAGTGCCGGCTTGGGGTTTGAAGAAGAAAGGTGGGGTTGGATTGCCCCCCTTTGAACATGCGAGCGTTCAAGGGGCCCTGAAAGCCGTCGACGTGTTCAGTCATCCACGTGCTCAGTCGCTCAAGATCGAACAGATGGCTTGGAGGCAGTTCTTGGGTACCCGAGAAGTTTTGGTCTATGTCACTCATTGGGGTGTTCGATGGATGGGTCCGGCAGCTCAGTTTCAGGACGTGGGGTATTGGGCCTGTGTTTTTTCAATGAAGGCATCCAGGCCCCTTTGTGCGTTGGGGTGGTAGAGGTTGTCAACAAAGGCTGCTTTCTCCAGCAGCATGTGCTCACCCAAGCTTGTCCCGCCAGCTTGGTTCAAGAGTTGTTTGATGCTGCTCATGGCGTTGGGCGCTTTTTGGTTGATGCGTTCACAAAGGTCCAGGCTTTTGGCAAAGGCTTGTCCCGCGGGGGCCAAGTCATTGATCATGCCCAATTGGTGGAGTCTTGGTGCATCGATGCGCCCACCCAACATCAAGATTTCAGAGCACAGCGCTCTGGGCAGTTGTCTTGCCAAGGACCAACTGCCTGCGCCGTCGGGCGACAAAGCAATGTTGACATAGGCCATGACAAAGAAGCTGTTGTGCGCGGCCACTAAAAAATCGCATGCCAAGGCAATAGAAAACCCCGCTCCTGCTGCTGCACCTTCGACGCAGGCGACCACCGGTTTGGAGCAAGTGCGAATGCTCTCCACCCAGGACGCTAAAACATCCAAATGGGCTTCTTGGCTCTGAGCAGGCAAGGCGCGCTGCTCGAGCAAGCGGTTGACGTTGCCCCCAGCACAAAAGTGCTCGCCTTCTCCTTGGATCAAGATGCTTCGGATGCGGTCGTTGGCATCGGCTTGGTTGAAGGCCTCAACACCAGCAGCGTAGATTTCTGGTGTCATGGCGTTTCTGGCCAATGGGTTCGATAACGTGAGCACCATGGTTTGACCCACGGTCTCGCTTTTAAGTTGTGCACCGCTCATGACTTCATGCCTCCTCGTGCAACAAGCTCAAACCCAATGCACCTCGCCGCCTGAGCCATGGGCTGGGTCTGTACCTGGGGTCTGCGTAAACGGTTTGAAGATTAAAGAGGACTTCAAGGATGTTTTGCGCACCCAAATGGTTACCCAAAGCCAAGGGGCCTTTGGGGTAGCCCAAACCCAATTGCACAGCCAAGTCCAAGTCTGCGGGCGTACAAATTTGTTGCTGACACATATCGCTGGCAATGTTGACGATGCAAGCCACAACGCGTTGCGTCACAAAGCCGCCAGAGTCGCGGATGACGCTCAAGGGTTTTTTATCCAAGGTGAAGATCACCTGAGCGGCTTGCTTGATGTCTTGTCGCAAAGCCGGGTTGGTCGCAAGCACACGTCGGCGCGTCTCTTGGTCATCAAAGAGCATATCGATGCCGATGGTTCTGGCAGGGTCCAGTCTCTCGAGCACGCAGGCGGTGGTGACATCAAAGCCCAAAGGCGCGACCAAGCAAAGCGCTTGGGGGCTAGGTTGGGTGGACGTTTCAATCTTGACGCCCAGGTCTTTAAGCAATTGGTACAAAGGCGCGCGCCTGGCCGCTCTGGCTGAAACCCAAACTGGGGGGAGGCTGTCGAGTTCGATCAGGCTCGTGTCTGGGTGGACCTCTTCTTCGGGAACAACACAAACACCGTCTTTGTATTGATAAAAGCCTTCGCCTACTTTTTTGCCAACCATGCCAGCAGCCAATCTTTGTGCGGTGATGTAGTTCGGACGGTACCTGGGTTCTTGGTAGTACTGGTGGTAGATGGACTCCATGACAGGGTGCGAAACGTCCAAAGCGGTCAAGTCAAAAAGTTCAAAGGGACCCAATTTAAAGCCCACTTGGTCTCTTAAAATTCGATCTAGGGTGGCAAAGTCGCTTATCCCTTCAGAGATCACTCGCAAGGCCTCGGTGCCATAGGCCCGTCCTGCGTGGTTCACCACAAATCCAGGTGTGTCTTGGGCCATGATAGGGGTGTGGCCCAATGTTTGGGCAAACGCGAAGAGTTTCTCTAGAACAGCTGGCGCACTCTTTAAAGCGCGAACCACCTCGACGACTTTCATGAGCACCACCGGATTGAAGAAGTGAAAACCAGCACAGCGCTCAGGGTGTTGGAGCACCTTGGCAATCGAGGTGATGCTTAAAGAGGAGGTGTTGCTGGTCAAAACACAATCTTCTCTGACCAAGGATTCCAATTGATTAAAAAGTTCTTGCTTGACACTCAACTGCTCAACAATGGCTTCAATGATCAGATCACAGGCTTTGAGCTCCTGGAGTTGAGAGATCGGTTGGAGGGCATCCACATATTGCTTCAATTGAGAGCTGTTGATTTTTTCTTTGGCCAACAATTTCTGCCACTGAGACTCAATGCTTTTTTTGGCATCGGATGCAGCCAAAGCGTTCACATCAAAGAGCAAGACAAGTGCGCCCGCTTGAGCGGCGAGTTGCGCAATACCTCTTCCCATGGCGCCCGTGCCAACGATTCCAACGGTTTTAATGGTGGTGTTCATGTCTTCACTATGTTCATCAATCAGACAAGCATTCTAAGACCATATGAGCTTGAAAAAGCTTGGAGGGTGCCGGCAGTTTGAAGCGCAGCACAAAGCCCCTAGTGTTGAGGTCTTTTGGCAAAAAATACAAAGTCTTGAATGGGCTTTTGATCGCCTGATGCTTTAATTCAGTTGGCGCTTATTGAGCCTGAATACCAGCAGCTTTGACCGCATCCCTAGTTCTCAAGTACTCGGCTTGCAACAAGATCTTTGCCTCATCTGACGTGGTTCCTTTGATCTCCACGCCAAGCTCTTTGAGTGTTGATACGACGTTGGGAGACTTTAAGATGGATTTGATCTCAAGGTTAAGTTTATTGACGATCTCTGACGGTGTATTGGCTGGTGCAAACAAAGAGAACTGTGGTCCAGAAACGATGCCTGTGAGACCAGCCTCAGCAAAGGTGGGCGTATCGGGCAAGACTTCGAGTCGTTTTTCTGCAGCGACTGCAATGGCGATCAACTCTTTTGATTTGATGCGAGGAATGGCATTGATCGAGTCGGCAAACATCATGTCCACACGACCGGTTTCGACATCGGTGAGCATGGGAGGAAAGCCCTTGTAAGGAATGTGAAGCAACTTGGTGCCGGCCATCATGTCAATCATGGCTCCGGTGATGTGGCCTGTGGTGCCTTGTCCCTGGGACGCAAAACTCACTTTGTTGGGGGCTGATTTGGCAAGCGTTATAAGTTCGGGAACTGTTTTAAAGGCCACCCCTGGGTAGGCGATGAGCACATTGGGTGCAATCGTGACCAAAGAGATCGGTACGAGTGCCGTTTGAGGATCGTAGGGCAGTTGCTTGCTTAAAAACGGCGCTGCGGTGATGGGTGCTTGCACACTAAAGAGGAGGGTGTAGCCGTCTGGCAGGGACTTGGCCACATAGTCTGTGCCGATGACACCACCCGCACCAGCTCGCGCCTCCACGACAAATGCTTGCTTAAAGCGAAGGCTTAAATTGTCAGCCACGATTCTTGCCATTTGGTCGAGTGCACCGCCACTTAAAAATGGAATGATGACTTTGACGGGCCGGCTAGGGTAATTGCTTTGCGCCGTTGCGCAGTAACTTTGAAAGGCGCACAAGATCAACAGCAGTTGAACCCAGCGCTTGTGGGTGAATAAAGAAGACAAGAGCATTTTTTATCGAAAAATAAAGAGTGATCAAAACCAAAGCATTGCGTGAAAGCTTTGAATGAAAGCTGCGCCAAGCTTATGGGCTTATGTTCTGGAATTCAATGTGGATAACCCTATTTTTGTGAGCCTACAGCTGTGAAGGCCTCAAGGGGCGTGCTGCCTCAAGACTTGAGCTTGAGGACTTCAGGGTTGGCCACGGCGCTTGGCGTACCGTTGATGAAGTTCAGCACATTGTCAAACGCTGTGCCAAAGTACAACTCATAGGTTTGTTCTTCGACATAGCCAATGTGAGGGGTGCAAATGCAGTTTTCGAGTTTTAAAAGCGTTTGGCCTTGAAGGATGGGTTCACTTTCGTAGACATCCACGGCACCCAGTCCTGGGCGTCCCCTTGAGAGCGCCTGGGCCAAGGCATCGGTTTGAACCAATTCTGCCCTTGAGGTGTTGACAAAAAGGGATGTTTTTTTCATCAGAGCCAAATCACTGGCGGTGACAATGCCTTTGGTCTCGTCGTTCAAGCGCAAGTGAATGCTCAAAACATCCACGCTTTCAAAGAAAGAGGCTTTGCTGCTCGCTGCAAGGAAGCCGTCTTCAACGGCCTTTTTCCTAGAGGCCTCGCTGCCCCAGACCATCACCTTCATACCAAATACTTTTGCGTATTGGCTGACCATTTGGCCAATTTTGCCGTAGCCCCAAATGCCCATGGTTTTACCGTGCAAAAC
>JBAXNB010000066.1:0-12214 GCA_037134015.1 Betaproteobacteria bacterium
GCTGAAAGCTACGATTTCCCTAAAGTCAAATACAGAGATTTACCTGGTCCCCTGCAAATGGCTTACAAGAATGAAAAACCCAATCTTGGCGAAATTGGCAGGTGCGCGGTGAATTTTGAAGACATGAAAGACGAGAGCAAAATGGTCTTTACCTGCTCCATCTATGTCAAGATGTCAGCCGTCGCCGAAAGAAAAGCCATGGAACGATGCGAGCAGTTGAGTGGCGCGAAAAAATCAGGCTGCAAAATCATTCAAGACTGATCGCTGCACAGCCCCCAAAAAGTCCGATGTGCTCAAACTTGTTTTGGGAACTTTTTCATACCAAAGTGAACCTCACCTCTGGCTTTTGCCAAGAGTGCCTGCTTGTGTCTTTCGCGAGCGCGCGCTTTTTGGTCCTCAGTTGTCCGCTCAAAACAACGTGGGCAACTGACACCAAACTCAAATTGAGGTGACGCCTTTGCACCCTGAGGCAATGGATCTCGGCAACAACGACAAAGCTCGTGCTCGCCAGCAATCAGCCCATGTCCGACAGAAACTCTCTCATCAAACACGAAGCACTCACCTTGCCAAAGACTGTCCTTGGGTTGTATCTTTTCTAAATATTTAAGAATACCGCCCTCTAGATGATAGACATCCTCAAATCCCCTGGCTTTCATCAAAGCGGTGGACTTCTCGCACCGAATCCCACCCGTACAAAACATGGCCACCTTGGGTTTTTTACCTGTCCTTGAAGTCAAAGCTTCTTGTGCATCTAGCCATTTGGGTAAATCTGAAAACCTCTTGACCTTGGGGTCGATTGCACCTTCAAAGGTACCTAACTCCACCTCATAGTCATTTCTGGTATCGATCAACACCAGGTCCGGGTCTTTGAGCAAGTCATTCCATTTCTCTGCAGACACATAGGTTCCAGCACCATGGGTGGGACTCACACCCGGTAGACCCAAAGTCACAATTTCCTTTTTCAGCCTCACCTTCATTCGGTAAAAGGGTTGCTTGGCTGACCAAGACACCTTGTACTGTAAATCGCAGAGTTCTGGCATGGCCATCAAGTGGTTCAAAATCGCCATCACAGATGCTTTGGGTCCAGCAATGGTGCTGTTGATGCCCTCTTGAGCCAAGATGATCAAACCCTTCACGTTGTGATACTCACACAAAGCCAGTAGCTTTTCGCGTCGATCTGCAAAGTCTGGCAAATCAACAAACTTATAAAAAGCCGCAGTCATGAAGGGCAAGGGACTGCTCAGCATTCTTTTGAAACCCACGCCTTAGGAGAAACAACTGACATCTAGAGCTCAATTCAACGTTAAGCCAGCGCTCTTGACCAAGCCTCGCCACATCAGGAGCTCTTTTCTTAGCGTTTGCTGGAACTCTTGAGCCGTACCGAGTTGCACATTTGCACCTTCACTGGTGAATCTGTCTTTGATCAAGTCTTTGCTAGAGACCTCATTGATCGAGGTATTGAGTTTGTCCACCACCACTTTTGGCGTCCCAGAAGGCGCCAAAATACCCCACCAAGTGCTGACATCAAGATCCTTGATGCCAGCCTCGTCTGTCGAAGGGGTGGCGGGAAAAAGGGCCAATCTTTTATGACCCGTCACAGCCAACAAGTCAACGCTTTGTTGCTTGATAAAGGGCAAGATGGTGGGCACCGTTGAAAAAAAGATTTGCGTGCGACCTGCAATCAAATCAATTGTGGCTGGCCCACTGCCTTTGTAGGGAATATGGGTCATTGAGATACCCGTTTTGGCTTTGAACAACTCACCCGACAAATGATTGATGCTGCCATTGCCGGCCGAACAAAAATTGATGTCCTGAGGGTTTTTTCTGGCATAGGCCAAAAACTCTTGAAGTGTTTTAAGCCCTAATTTTTTAGTGCTGACAATCAGTATAGGCCCCTTGCCTATGAGTGCAACTGGCGCAAAGTCCTTATCTGCATCAAAGGGCAAGCCATCGTCCAAGGAGGCGTTGGTTACAAAAGTGGAGGTGGCAAACAGCAAGGTATGACCATCTGCGGGTGCTTTGGCGACATAGTTTGCACCCAGGGCTCCACCGCCCCCCCCTTTGTTTTCCACGATCACCGGTTGATCGAGCTTTTCTGAGAGCAATTTTGCGATATCTCTTGCTATGCTATCGGTACCGCCACCGGGTACAAAGGGCACCACCAAATTGATAGGCTTTGAGGGAAATTGCTGAGCATTTGAGAAGATGGCCATCAATGCGAGAGCCAGCATGGTGAGAGAGCTTTTGATAAAAGGCATGTTCTTCATGAATGACCGTGATTTTACTTTTAAAACATATTGAAGCTTGATGGCCCAGGCCCTTGAAACAAAATAGAGTTTACTTCAGCTTTAGGGCGTAACGCGTGGCTTTTAGAGGCCCAAACAAGCAAGATTCATGATCTAAATCAATGGGGTAAAGATATTACAGCGTTACTTAAAAAATCCATTACAAAAGGCAACCTAGTTCCAGTCACAAAATAGCTATAGAAATTATCAATTTCCAAGGTTTTAAAACCAGGTAATAGATGTAATTTTCGGACAATGACCTACAGTCAGGGGCTATGAAGTCGATTCACAATGACACCACCAACCATTGGAGCATACCGTGTCATCCCTAGGCCTCAATTCGATCAAAGAATTCTCATCGAACGATTCGATGAGTGGCCCAGCCACGAATGTCAAAAAAGCCGAAGACAGAGCCCTTCAAGAGACTCAAAAAGTCAAAGAGGCTTTCAAAACCGAACAAGTGAAGTCCATCCCTAGCAAAGACTTTGATACCTCCTTGTCCTACACCTTGTCTGGCAACGGTGGGGGTATCAGCGTGAAGATGAAAAACGCTCAAACCGGCGACGTCATTCGCGAGTTCACCATCAAATCAGCCGATTTGCCTGCCACCAAGAAATCAAACTTCACCATCAAAGGCACTCAAGTGGACCTGAGGTCTTGAGTCAGCAGGATCAGGATGAGGAAAAAAAGTGATGAAGACCTCTTCACTTCAAAGCTGGGTACAGATCCACAGCCGTGTTGCTCAAAATATTCTCCACATCCTTTGACGTCAAGAAACTCAAAGCCTTTTGGCTTTCTTGGACCATCTCGAGCAAAGTACCATCAGAGGCCGGGAAATTAGACCCCCAGGCAATTCGATCAGAACCGAACTCTTGTACCACACGACCTAAAAAGGATTGCGGCGTGGCCAAGCCTTTGAAGCACTCCCTCACCGTGATGATCGACAACTTCAAATAAACATTGGGGTTTTTTGCAAGGCTGAACAAAGGGGCGCTTTCTGTATAAGGTGCACCAGCAGAAATTGGCACGCTCATCAAATGGTCAATGATGATTTTGATCTTGGGGAACTTGTCCATCAAGGTCTCGAGCATGCTCAAACCTTGCGGCAACATTTGAACGCAAAAAGGGATGTTCAAATCCTGCGCCGCTTGCCAAGCAGCAAAGGTTCTGGGGTCATCCAAGGTGTTTGCTTGGGTTGGCATGGTGCTACCCGCCGTAAACACGCGCACACCGGTCAGACCACGCTCGACCCAAAAACGCATGCGTTCAGGTGCATCTTTGGCCATCAAATCAATTGAAAAAACACCCGTAAAGCGCTCAGGCCTGGCTTGCACAGCATCGGCCACGTAGGAGTTGTCAAACCCATAACACGTCGAAGCCTGAACAATCGCGGCCTTGCCCACATTGGCTTCGTCCATGGCTAGGATCAACTGCTGCCAAGAGGTTGGTCGGTTCTTGGACCAAACTGAAGGCACACCATTCAAGGGATTGCGAGGATAAGCGGTCTCGTCGCTAGAAATGATATGCGGATGAATGTCTACGATGGAGGTCATTTGAAAATCGATCTGAGTTTAAACAGTGGCAAAAAACATTTTATTGTTTTTCAATCTTTGCATTATCGATGATCAAACCCCATTTTTTGATGTCAGCGTTGATCCACTCTTGCATGTCTTCGGGCGTGCTAGGCCTTGGGGTGACGCCAAGCTCTAGCATTCTAGCTTTGACGGAAGGTGCCTCTAGAGCCAAGCCAATTGATTTGTTCAACCTTTGAATAACAGCGACGGGCGTCTTGGCAGGCACTGAAATTCCATTCCAGGAGGTGGCCTCATAGTTAGGCAGTCCGCTCTCAGCAAGGGTGGGAATTTGAGGCAAACCCTGGAATCTCTTGGACGAACCGATGCCTATGACCTTGATGGAATTGCTCTTGATGTTGCCCATGATGGGGGTGAAGTTTTCAAAGCCCAGTTGTACCTCTCCTGAGAGCACGTTGGACAAAACCTCAGCACTTGACTTGAATGGAATCACTGTTAGCTCAATGCCACTCATGGACTTGAACAGCTCGGCCGACAAGTTTTGTGTACTGCCAACACTGATGGTGCCGATGTTTAATTTCCCTGGATTGCTTTTGGCATACTTCAAAAGTTCTTGAACAGTGTTAAAAGGCGATGAAGGCGATGTGATCAACGCAATGTCATAAGTCCCAATTGAGGAGACATGTGCAAAGTCCTTTGCAATGTCGTAGGGCAAAGACTTGAACAGTGATTTGGCCAAGGCTTGACCATTGCCAGCAATCACCATGGTGTAGCCATCTGCTGGGGCGTTTTTGACGTACTCCATGCCAGGCGTCAAGCCTGCACCAGGTTTGTTCTCCACCACCACAGCTTGCCCCAGGTCTTCACTCATTTTTTGCGCAACCAACCTGGCCGTGACGTCCCCAACGCCCCCAGCGGCATAGGGAACCACCAGTTTCAATGGTTTTGAGGGAAAAGCTTGGGCCCAGATCGTGGAGGAAAAGCTCAGTGTGAGACAAAGAAAAAAAGCAGAGGAATTTTTCATCTGAGGAATGAATGATTTAGATTTACTTACTTTAAACCTTATTGAGATCATTGTTATTCGGGAATACCTTATTGATCCAACCCAACAAAGAGTTCTTTGTCATCGCGCCTCAAACCAACTCCTTGTCTTGGTCGCATCACATCAATAATTGGCATTTACACCTATTACATGAAAGTAGCTTTTGATCATAAACTCTCCAGTGTTTTGCTTGAGTTGATGGGACTTCACAATCAAAAGCACATCGCAGCCACACCACCCTTGCTACTCCTCATCCAACAGGACACTTCTATGCTTGAATTTTCTCGCCCTCTTCAGTACGTTCTTGCAGTTTTCATCGGTACTTTATCTGCAGCCAATGCTCTTTCACAAACGAACACCACCGATTGGCCAAAGGCCAAGCCGGTGTCCCTGGTCGTGGCCTTTGCACCCGGTGCATCAACAGACATTGTTGCAAGAAATTTAACGCAAAAACTCTCTGAAATCACAGGTGGTAACTTCATCGTAGAGAACAAAGGGGGAGCAGGCGGGAACATTGCATCCACTCAGGTCAAGAGAGCAGCTCCAGATGGCTACACCATCTTGGTTCACAGCGTGGCCTTTGCAGTGAATCCCTCTTTGTATGCCGATGCCGGCTACGATGCGATCAAAGATTTTATTCCTTTGGCCCTTGGGCCCAAAACCCCCAACATCATCACCGTCAACCCCAGTACACCCGCGAGAACCTTGCCCGAATTGGTTGAAGCTGCCAAGAAAAACAATTTCAACTACGCATCTTCTGGCATTGGAACAACCACCCATCTTTCCATGGAACGGCTCAAAACTGCTGCAAAAATTGACATTGTGCACGTCCCCTACCAGCCCGCAGCGGCCATCAACGCCGTGGTTGCCAACCACACACCCATCGCATCGACATCGATGCCGCCAGCCGTGCCCATGATCAAAGCAGGAAAACTCATTGCTTTGGCCGTGACCAGCTCTTCTAGGTCCCCTCTTTTACCCTCTGTACCATCGATCACTGAGTTTGGCTACAAGGAGTTCGATGACTACACATGGTTTGGTTTTTTCCTGCCCTTGGGTACACCAGCAGCGATTGTTGAAAAATTGAATGCAGCCATCAACGCCGCCATGGAATCAGCTGAAGTGGTCGATAAATTTACGCAACTAGGGATGTCCAGCAGCAAAAACAGCAGCACAGAGTTTGGCGCATTTCTAAGAGCCGAGGTGCCCAAGTGGGCCGCCGTTGTAAAAAGCTCTGGGGCGAAAGCGGACTAAAGTAACTTGACTTTGCGACTAGATCTTAAGCGTTCATTTCAGATTCACTATGCCACCCATGTTCAACACAGCATGTTTGGCCAACACTTTGATCAGATTTGCTCGGTATACACTTGAAGCATGCATGTCTTCAATCAAGTCTTGCGGGCTGATTTGAATGCTCTCAAGACTTGTTGCATCAAACTTTTGATCCAATGCGGCCTCTAAAGACTTCTCTCTATAGACTCCACTTTGCCCAGCTCCTGTCACCGCCACTCGTGTACCTAGCTCAGTTCTTGCAACAAAAACTCCGACCATGGAATAGCGTGCCGCGGCGGCGCGAAATTTCGCATATCCTGCTGATTTTGCAATAGAAAAATGCACCCGCTTGATGATCTCACCAGGTTTGAGCGCAGTTTGAAACATTGAGACAAAAAACTCTTCGGCCGCAATGCTGCGAAGATTCGTTTCAACGTGCCCTCCTAAGCCCAGAAAACCAGCCGGGTAGTCGGCGGCAGGATCGTTGTTAGCCAGTGACCCTCCGATCGTTCCTTTAAAGCGCACTTGTCTGTCGCCAATAGAGCCCGCCAAAGCGGCCAGGCAAGGAACAGCACGAATGACATCTTTGTTGCCAGCCACCTCCATGTGCCGAGTCATGGATGAAATCACAACCGTTTGAGGCGTCACTTCAATTCCTTTGAGCTCATCAATGAAACTGAGATCAATCAAATCAGAGGGTGCTGAAAGGCCTTGTTTCATCACGGGCAACAATGTATGCCCCCCCGATAAAAAGCTTGCGTCTTGAGAACTCTTATAAAGCTCAAAGGCTTGCTCTAAAGAGTTGGCTTTGTGATATTTTGTGGCATACATGGTGAGTTTTAGATCTAAGAAAGACTTGAAGACTTCATGCACTTTGAAGCCTGCACAATGGCTTTGACAATGTTGTGATAACCCGTGCATCGACATAAATTACCCTCCATCTGGTGGCGAACGAGCTCAGGTGTAAGAACTTGTACATGGGAATCGATCAAATCCAAAGCTGACATCAGCATGCCTGGCGTACAAAATCCACATTGCAGCGCATGATTGTCCTTGAATGCCTTTTGCAGGGGATGAAGTTCACCATTGACTGACAAACCTTCGACAGTCAGGACTGTGCATCCCTGCGCTTGAATGGCCAAGGTCGTACAAGATTTAACCGATTCGCCATTCAACCTGACCACACAGCACCCACACTGCGAAGTATCACACCCCACATGCGTTCCCGTCAGACCCAAGTGCTCACGCAAAGCAGTCACGAGCAAGGTATTGTCCTCGATCTCCAAATCATGAGATTTACCATTGACATTTAAACTGATGCTTGTCATATTGAAATTAAATTACTTTTTTTAAATAGATCATTGAATTTTCACCCTCAGTGTGTTTTGCCGCGCTGCAACGCATTCCAAATTTTTTGTGGTGTTGCGGGCAAATCAAAATCAACGGGTCCACAAACAGGCCACAACGCATCTTCCACCGCACTCATGACCACTGCAAGTGCCGGCGTTGTCCCCCCTTCGCCACCAGCTTTGATGCCAAAAGGATTGGTAGGAGACAAGACCTCAACAATCTCAGTTTTGAAAGAAGGTAAATTATCAAACCTTGGCATCCCATAATCCATCAATGAGCATGCAATGGGTTGGCCAGATGTTTGATCTAAATAGCATTCTTCCCAAAGCGCTTGTCCTACACCTTGAGCAATGCCGCCATGGGTTTGACCATGAACAATCAAAGGATTGATACAGCGCCCCACATCATCTAATGCACTGTATCGTTTGATATCTACCCCGCCTGTTTCTGGATCGATTTCAATTTCACAAACGCAAGCCCCATTCGGATAGACGGGTGTGTGCATTTCATTGTCTCGCAACACTCTAAGCTCTTTGAGACTGGATTGCGGGCCCTCTCCATTTGCAAGCTGGATTGATAGATCAAACCAAGAAACGCTCTTGACAGAAGTAAAGCTTTTGAAATGTCCATTTTCATATAAGACATCTTCTGGCTTGCAATTGAAAAAATGCGCAGCATGTCGAACGCCAAGCTCTCGCAAATCTTCCACTGCCAAAGCGATCACAGCGCTGGCATGGCGCAAGGACCGCCCAGAATGGGTCCCCCCTCCTGCTGTAACGATATCGGTGTCTCCCAGTGTGATGAACACACGATTGAACTCAACGCCCAATAAATCGGCTGCAACTTGAGCGAAGCTGGTCTCATGACCTTGTCCTGCGGGTTGCGTGCCAATGATGACCTCGATTTGGGTAGGATGAACAATGATTTCTGCTCTTTCCTTGGGTGAACCAATAGAGGACTCCACATAATTGGCAAAACCCACACCAAGCAACTTTCCTCTCGCATGGGCCTCTTGGCGTCTTTGATCTAAGTTTGACCAATCGGACAACTCGAGGATTCGGTTCATATTTTCTTCATATTCACCACTGTCGTAGCTCGAGCCTATCGCATTGGTGTAAGGCATTTGATGTGTTTTGACAAGATTGAGGCGTCTTAGCTCCAAACGATCCATACCTAAAGCCCGAGCAGCTCTATCGATGACGCGCTCTATGGCAAACGTAACCTCTGGACGCCCAGAACTGCGATAAGCTTGCGTTGCCATGGTGTTGGTAAAGACGGCGCGCGATCTGAGTGTTGCAGATGCAATATCATACGATCCCGTCACCAAACCTGAGCCTTTGCTCAGCGGAGACAGAGACACACAACAATAGCCCACGTTGCTCAAATTATCTACTTTAAGAGCCAAGAACTTGCCTTTTGCATTCAACGCCAATTGCACCTCGGTCACCAAATCTCGCCCTTGATAATCCGATAAAAAAGACTCTGTTCTATCTGCCCTGTGTTTAACTGGAAAACCCAACTTCTTAGACGCCCACAAAACCAAACCGAACTCAACATAGGCTCTATTGCGAGTCCCAAAGTTACCGCCCACATCGTGCGAAATAACTCGAAGTCGATCTGCCTCAACACCCAGCACTTTAGCCAGCTCTGACTTTTGACGAACCGCACCACCACTACCAGCGAAGAGGGTATAACGATCGGTCTTTGGATCATAATGACCCAAACAAGCTCTAGGCTCCATCGTCACACCAGTGACTCGGCTCACATGAGATTTAAAGCGAACAATGTGCTCAGCAGCTTCAAACGCTTTTTCGGTCGCTTGGATATCTCCAAATGTCGCGTCAACCAATACGTTGCTTGGCAACTCGTCCCAAACAATCGGAGCATCTGACTTAATGGCCAACTCTGAATTCATCACCTTGGGCAATTCTTCGTATTGCACAATCACCATTTGTGCAGCAGAAAAAGCTTCATTGCGTGTTCTTGCCACCACCATCGCCAAAGCTTGCCCCACATGGCGAACTTTATCGAACGGCAATAAATGATGGTATCCAAGGAAAATATCACTGTCATTGGGGCCACGCAATTTGACATCATACCGGGTGGACGGTACCGGATTGTGCTCAATGGGATTCAATTGATCGTTTAGGCAATCCTTTCCTGTGAATACAGCCAAGACGCCAGGCATTTGCACTGCAGCGCTGGTGTCAATCGATTTGATCCGTGCGTGAGGGTGTGTCGAGCGAACCATCCAAGCCCAGGTCTGTTCGGGCAGTGAAAAGTCATCCGTAAAGCGTCCCTTTCCGGTGATCAAGCGCTCGTCCTCATTTCTTTGAAAGGACTGACCTATTGAATTAAAAACAAAATCTTTCAATGAAAACCTCTGATCAAATACAAGCCCGTCATCTCTTATCAAACACCACTTGCAATGACTGCCTCGTAGTCCCTCAACGCCAAGTACTTATTGACCGCTGTCAGAGGCGTTTTACCTGAACCGTACTGCGTCCTAAGTTGAAGAACTGTTTTCATACCTTCCAAAATGACCGCGCCTTTTGGGGTAAGACCCGATCGAGGAGACAACAAACTGTTCATGACAGCGTCAACAACTGGCATTTGTATCTCAGGCATCTCTTGACGCAATAAAACCGCTGCAGCTGCTTTGTTTGCAGGGTTCAAAGTCCAGTCCAAACCCTGTAAGTATCCTTTGATAAACAATCGCGTTAAGTCAGAGTGATCATTTAACCAACTTTGTCTAGCCGCCACAATGCCACCTTGATAGACAGGGAAAGCCTCAGTACTTTGACGCAGGACCTTATAACCAGCTGCCTTGGCAATACTGGTAAAGGGCTCAATAGTGATCGTCCCTACGTGCTGACCTTCTTTAACCGACTTCCATCTCTCAGGGGTTGCGCCCACAGCGACTCGATCGTAGTCAGTCATGGGCAGTCCCAATTGTTCCAGCATGGCATACAAAACAAATGCAAATCCTGTTCCAACTGCGTCTAAAGCCAAACTTTTTCCCTTAAGGTCTTGTGCTTGGTTAATACTGGCATGAACAACAGCGCTGAGTTCGACCTGGGTCGCACCCATGATCACTCTAAAGTCTGTGGGGGTTTCAAACTTGACAGCACCTTGATCCTCTTGGTAGGCCACGATGTTATCAAAGGCTGTAAAAGCAATATCAAACTCACCGGCCTGAAACGCTTGAAACTGATAGAGTGAACTGGGCGTCGTGGTCAATGAAACGTCCAAACCCAAGTCTATGAAACACTTATTTTGAATCGCTGCAAACAAGGGTAAATTGGGAGAACCTGGAAAGGCGATGATCTTGATTGACTTTGTCATTTAATAATTTAAACCATTGAATTTAAGAACTCTATTGTAATTAACAGTGCATCGTTGGCCCTGACTTTCTGCCCTAAATTCCCAGCTTTTGTATCCGTCAACAAAGGCTTATGAGGGTTTACGATGATGGCGCCAGAGTCCTTGACTTCGTCATTAAACCCGTCAACGGGGTTAAACAGTTGGTGTTTGCACGACTACTTCTCAGCATTTAAATGACTTAGGATCTTTAAAGAAGTTGCTATGAGCGGATTGATTTAAAAGACGCTCATTTAGCGGGGTATTTACTTTTTTTGAAGATGGATCAGCCATGGATTGTTTTAATTCAAATCTCAAATCCGGTCTTAAATCCATTTTTTTGCTGGGTTTGATGAGCTTAATTTGCACCGGAATAGGGGCACAAACATATCCCAAAGCACCTGTACGAGTCATCATTCCATTTCCCGTTGGAGGTGGGGTTGATGTGGCTGGAAGAATACTTGCTCAACGACTGAGCGAGGCTCTTGCCAAACCCTTTGTCGTTGACAACAGAGGAGGTGCAAATGGCAACATTGGCACCGAGATGGTTTCCAAATCACCCAACGATGGCATGACCTTGCTTTTCACGGGTGCGGGGTTTGTCATCAATCCCAGTTTATATAAAAAAATACCTTACGATCCCATCAAGGAATTTGAACCCATCAGCCTGATGGCACTCGGTCCTAATGTATTGGTGGTTCACCCGTCACTTGCAGTTCATTCAGTACAAGATTTGATAGCACTTGCGACGGCTCAACCTGGTCGAATTGGTTTTGCAGGCTCTGGCAATGGCAGCACGCCTCACCTGGCAGGCGTCTTGTTCAACAACTTGGCTGATACACAATTGATCCATATCCCCTACAGAGGCTCTGGGCCAGCCATCAACGGCATCGTTGCAGGCGAAGTCCCCGTCATGTTTTTGCCAGCAATCAACGCAGGGCCTTTGATTGCAAGCGGACGCTTGCGTGGCTTGGCCGTCACGAGCAAAGACAGACTGAGCTCCTTGCCGGAACTCCCAACAGTTGCATCAAGTGGATTAACTGGCTACGAATCAAGCCAGTGGTATGGCTTGCTTGCACCCAATGGAACGGCTAACGAGGTATTGAATATACTCAATAAGCAAGTTCGTACCATTATGCAAACCGGAGACATGCAATTGCGCATGAAAAACGATGGTCTTATTCCAATTGGCAGCTCAAGAGAGCAATTTGCAACCCACATCAAAACCGAGATCGATAAGTGGGCCAAGGTAATAGCAAGTTCAGGTGCAACTGTAGATTAAATCAAAAAGCGACAAAGAAAAAATTTACGGAAACAGAATGCCCTTTTCTGGGATTGAAAATTCAGAGGAGCTAGATAGGCTCATTTAATAC
>JBAXNB010000067.1:0-12087 GCA_037134015.1 Betaproteobacteria bacterium
AGAGTTTTTAAAAACGCGTGGGGCCCCATTAACTTACAAAAGCTTACAAAAAAACTCAAAACAATGTGCTCTGAGCCAAGGGTTGGGTGAGGCTGCAGCCAGGTAGGTGTAGGAAAGGAACAAAGCCGTGATGCTTTCTTGACCTTGAAAGCCATCAGCGCCCGCATTGAATCGACCTTCTCTCAGAAGCCACTCACTCATCGAGAAATTTGGCGTCATTCATAGCAAAACCCTTTTAGGATGTCGGCTCTTGAATGAACCTCTCGATCAAGCCGAGGCCAAAGATGACAGTGAGAAGATCAACTTACAGATTGACCCTACAAACGATAGATTGATTCGATGTTGAGAATATCTGAGATCCAACGAGGACGAGTTGTGTTGACTTTGTTGAGACATAAAATTCAACCTGATGTCATTTGATCCATGAATGTATGGTTTTGAAGTGCTCATGCTCAGCTGTCCCCAGCCATTCAAAAATCAACATCTCCAAACTCACGAGTTCAGCTCCCGCACCAGCCAATCGATCCAAAGCCGCATCTTTGTCTTTGCTTTTTCTGGAGCCCGTGGCATCGACCACCACCCAGACCTCCAACTCCTCTTGCATCAAATCAATGGCCGTTTGCAGCAAGCAAATGTGCGTTTCACAACCCGCAAGCACAATTTGATCTCTGAATTTGCCTTGGGTGTTTTTCTGCAAATGCTTGGGCAGACTTCTCGCATTGCCCTGCGGCGCTTGGGGCTGGGGCTTTAGGCACTCCAACAAACCTTCATCGCATGCGGAAAAATGCATTTTTGGCAAGGTCTCTTTGCACAAGCTCCTCCAGCTCGATGGGTTAGGGCCTAGCTTGGACGGGTTTTGTTCGGTGCCCCAAAGTGGCACACCCAGAGTGTTGGCAACCTTCGCCAACAAATGAGCCTGCTCCAAAATAGTGGCATGGTCAGCGATAGCGGGCATGAGTTTTTCTTGAAAATCAACCATGACCACTTGTGAGTCTTCTAAAGCGAGTCGCATCATGAAACCTTTACAACCAAACGGCCTTTGACTTGACCGCTGCGCAAAGCATGGGCTTGAGCCACCACATCTTGCAAAGCAATGACTTGGGTCATGTGCGCCAATTTTTGCAAGTCCAAATCTTTTGCCAAGCGAGACCAGGCCTCTTGTCTTATCGCCAAAGGTGCCATGACCGAGTCAATGCCCAGCAAGCTCACGCCGCGCAAAATAAAAGGCATCACCGTGGTGGGCAAGTCCATGCCTTGGGCCAAACCACAAGACGCCACTGCCGCTCCATAAGCGCACTGTGCCAACGCATTGGCCAACGTATGCGAGCCCACTGCGTCCACCACACCAGCCCAACGCTCTTTTTGAAAGGGCTTGCCTGGCTCACTGAGTGCCACTCGATCGATCACCTCCTTTGCCCCCAAGGCTTTGAGGTAGTCGCTTTCAGAACCTTTACCCGTCGAGGCCGTGACGCTGTACCCCATGTGAGAGAGCAAGGCGATGGCGACACTGCCCACGCCCCCAGTAGCCCCCGTCACCAAGACCTCTCCCTTTTGAGGACTTAGACCGTGTTTTTCCAAAGCCAAAACACAAAGCATGGCTGTATACCCAGCTGTTCCAATGGCCATGGCTTGGAGTGTCGAGATACTGCTGGGCAATTTCACCAAGCCCTGACCCTGAACTTTGGAGCGCTCGGCCATCAAGCCCCAACGTGTCTCTCCATAGCCCCAACCATTGTGAATGAAACGGTCTCCCACTTTCCAATCGGGATGCGTGGATCTCAACACCACACCGGAGCCATCAATGCCACAGACCATGGGCCACTTCCTCACAACGGGCGAGGTGTTGGTGATGGCCAGCGCATCTTTGTAATTCAAGGTGGAGTATTCAATGCCGACTTCGACATCCCCCTCGGGCAAGTCCGTGTCCTCCAAAGACTCCACAGCCACTTTGAATTCTTCATCTTTTCTTAAAACCAATGCTTTGTACAATTTGGAGCCCCCTCTGGTTCAAACCTCCTTTGAGGTTCATCCGCACGTTATTCAATAGATCGAACTATCGCACAAGCCATTGGCTTTTTTGAAGTCCGCACTTTTTATTTTAAGTGTTGCAGTGAACACTGCAACATCGCATCATGACCAGATCCGAGACCGATGAGAAATTTTTACTGCACTTTGTGCTACGAGCCGAAAATCTGAAAAAGGGTCACAAAAAAGCCATCTAGAAGAGTTATAAATTTGGAAGGCGTAAGGCTACTTTGCGCCCAAAACCTCAATCGAACCGGTAAGCCAGCTAGGAACAAATCGGCAGATTGGCGCAAATAAGCGCCCTCTTGATCGATACCTTGCCTTCAAATTGATGCTTCACACTGTGCATTCCCTACTTTTCTTCTTGAACGCCGGCTGGGTCAAGTTTTGGCATGCTTGAACTTTAGTTCCACTCTCCTTGAGATATTGACCTTCAACTTCCGATCGTTTTTACGCAGTCTGCCAAAAACCCTTTAAAATGAAAGGCTATGCGATACACCCTGCTTGTCTTGTTGATTTGTGGATTCGGCGTGACCCACGCCGCCCCATCCAACCACCCCAGCGATGACATAGAAAAATTCTTGTCGGACAAGGGTCTTTTTGAGCAGCTGGATAATCTACGTCAAAACGTGGGAGAAAAGGCATCCAAACTCGTGATCAGTTCGATGGAGTTTTTGGGCGTGCCCTACAGGGCTGGGGGCACCAACAGCAACACCGGTTTTGATTGCAGTGGATTTGTTCGCGCGATCTTTGAGCAGTCTGTCGGGCTGATGTTGCCTAGAAAAGCATCGGATCAAGCCAAAGTCACAGAAAGCATTGATCGCACGGAATTGAAACCTGGTGACTTGGTGTTCTTCAACACGATGAAGCATGCCTTTAGCCATGTGGGCATCTATGTCGGAGATCACAAATTCATTCACTCACCAAGACCTGGCTACGGCGTGCGTGTTGAAGACATGAGGCAAGCGTATTGGGAGAGGCGCTACAACGGCGCGAGACGGGTGAAAGACTTGGGGAGAAATCCCTTGAATGTGCTACCCAACTTCTTAACCCTGTCCAATGCCAATGCTGGAGGCAGCAACTTGAACCCCCAAAGCCCCGACGTGAGCAATGCCCCGATTTCACCTTCAACAGGTTTTTACAACTCTGGCATCAACGAGCTTGGTCTTGGTGTGTTTTGGGACAAAAGCACCACCTCACCTGTAGCCAACCCATCAGGGGGCTCACCGATGTTGAATGCGACTCCAGCGCCCGGCAACAACAAGTGAGCACGACCCTGAACTTTTGAAGAGCTGCTGAGCCAGCCTCTTCAGCATTTCGCAGTTTTTCTTAGCTTTTCTTAGCTTTTCTTAGCAATCATCAGATATACCCAGCCCTTTGGACCAGATGTCTGTTCAACAAACCTATCCCCAAAGGCTTTGTGATGTCCGTGCAGTTTTATTTTTTACTGGGCGGCAAATCTGTGCAACTGCCGTGAGCTACCTCTGCAGCCATGCCGATGCTTTCACCCAAGGTGGGGTGGGGATGAATTGTTTTACCAATGTCGACCGCATCCGCGCCCATTTCAATGGCGAGTGCAATCTCCCCAATCATGTCCCCCGCATGCGTGCCCACCATCCCACCGCCCAAGATCTTTCCGTGCCCATGCGCCTGTGCAGAGTCATCAAAAAGCAACTTGGTGAAACCTTCGTCTCGGCCATTGGCAATGGCTCGACCTGAGGCGGCCCATGGGAAAAGCCCTTTTTTAACGGGAATGCCTTGAGCCTTGGCCTGATCTTCTGTCAAACCGACCCAAGCCACCTCGGGGTCGGTGTAAGCCACACTGGGTATGACACGTGCATTGAAAGCAGATTGAGCCAATTGACTGTCACCCAACAACTCACCGGCAATCACCTCTGCGGCCACGTGCGCCTCATGGACGGCTTTGTGAGCGAGCATGGGTTGACCCACCAAATCACCAATTGCAAAGATATGAGGTACATTGGTTCGCATTTGGATGCTGACGTTGATGAAGCCCCGGTCGGTGACTTCAACACCTGCTTTTTCAGCACCAACTTTTTTACCATTGGGACTTCTGCCCACTGCTTGCAAGACCGAGTCATAAACTTCTGAGTGCGTTCCATCGGGCCCCTCAAAACTGACTTCAATGCCCTTGGCCAAGGCTTTGGCGGCGACCGTTTTGGTCTTGAGCATGATCTTGTCAAAGCGAGGCGCGTTCATCTTTTGCCAGACCCTCACCAAATCGCGGTCCGCACCTTGCATCAAACCATCCATCATCTCCACCACATCCAAGCGAGCGCCCAAGGTGCTGTAGACGGTTCCCATTTCCAGCCCAATGATGCCCCCACCTAGGATCAACATCTTTTTCGGCACCTCTTTGAGCATCAAAGCGCCAGTGCTGTCGATCACCCGTGGATCCTCAGGCATGAAGGGCAAGCGAACGGCTTGAGAGCCTACGGCCAAGATGCAAGACTTGAAAGACAGGACCTGCTCTTTGCCAGTTTTTTCTTGCGCCTGACCTTGGGTTTCTTCTAGCCGAAGGTGATGGGCATCGATGAAGCTGCCGTAGCCTCTCAGAACTTGAACTTTACGCATTTTGGCCATCTGTGACAGGCCGCCTGTGAGTTTTCCAATCACCTTGTCTTTATGGGCTCTAAGCTTGTCGATGTTCACGTTGGGCTTGGAGAACTCCACCCCAAGATCGGCCAAATGGGCCACTTCGTCCATCACGGACGCAACGTGCAACAAAGCTTTGGAAGGGATACAACCCACGTTCAAACACACACCACCCAAAGCGGCGTAGCGCTCAACCAAGATGACTTTGAGGCCCAAATCTGCGGCTCTAAATGCAGCCGAGTAGCCACCTGGGCCGCCCCCTAAAACCAACACATCGCAATCGGCCTCGCCTGTGAACGCTGAGGCAGCAGCAAGAGGCTTGTCTGTTTTGGCGCTTGGAGTTTTTTCAGCCTTTGGCGCTGCAGCGGGCGGCACTTGGATATCGGGCGCATTGGAAGCGGGCGCAGTGGAGGCGGTCAACTGCACCGCGTCAAGACCGATGACCACAGAGCCCTCGGCCACTTTATCGCCCACCTTGACTTTGACTTCTTTCACCACACCTGCATGGGAGCATGGGATCTCCATGGAGGCCTTGTCAGACTCTACCGTGATCAAGCTTTGTTCAACTTTGACGGTATCGCCAACTTTGACCAAGACTTCGATCACTGCCACTTCGCTAAAGTCACCAATATCTGGAACTTTGATGTCCATCGTTGCCATGTATGTTGTCCTTAAGCTTAGAGCAATACTCTGCGGAAATCAGCCAAAATTTGGCACAAGTAAGCGTTGAAACGTGCCGCCAGTGCGCCGTCAATCACTCGGTGATCCCAGCTCAAGGACAAAGGCAACATCAAACGCGGCTGGAAAGCCAAACCATCCCAAACGGGTTGCATCTGGCTCTTACAAACGCCAAGAATGGCCACCTCAGGGGCATTGATGATGGGCGTAAAGTAACGCCCTCCGATCCCACCTAGAGAGGAAATGGTGAAACAAGCACCCGTCATCTCTGCAGGGCTCAATTTGCCTTCACGCGCTTTTTTGGCAAGCTCCGACATCTCTTTAGAAATTTGCATGACCCCCTTTTGATCAGCATCTCTGACCACCGGCACCATCAAACCGTTGGGCGTATCGGCTGCAAAGCCAATGTTGAAGTAATGCTTATAAACCAACTCCTCACCATCCAAGGAGGTGTTGAATTCGGGGAACTTTTGCAGCGCAGAAACACAGGCCTTGATCAAAAAGGCCAGCATCGTGACTTTGATGCCAGATTTCTCATTTTCTTTGTTGGTCAAAACACGAAACGATTCCAACTCCGTGATGTCTGCATCATCGTGGTTGGTCACATGCGGAATCATGACCCAATTGCGATGCAAATTGGCCGAACTGATTTTTTTGATACGACCCATGGGCTTGCGCTCAATGGCACCGAACTTGGTGAAGTCCACTTTGGGCCAATCCAACAAACCTAGGCCAGCTCCTGTTCCAGCGCTTGCAGCAGGAGCCTTGGCTTTTTGCGCCTGGGTTTGAACTTGGCCACTCATGACACCTCTGGAGAAGGCCTGAACATCCTCGGTGGTGATTCGGCCCTTGTTGCCACTTCCCTGGACCTCAGCCAAGGGAACACCCAGTTCTCGCGCGAGCTTTCTGATCGAGGGAGATGCGTGAGGTACCTTGGCCAATGACGTGGCGTCGTCGCTTGGATGGTGCGCAGTTGAAAGGCTCAAGGCCCCTGCAAAAGAGCTTGGCGCCAGAACTGCAGGGTTTGTTAGAACTGGGGCTTGGGTTGGGGCAACAGTGCCAAGCATGGAAGCTTTGGATGCGCCAGAGCCCGCTGTGAGCACCATGGCCAACACATCCCCTTGGTTGATTTTGTCACCCACTTTGATGTTTAAACTTTTGACAACACCTGCATGAGATGACGGGATTTCCATGGAGGCCTTGTCAGACTCGACGGTGATCAAAGACTGATCCACCACCACGGTGTCGCCCACTTTGACCATCAACTCAATCACCGCAACGTCCTTGAAGTCGCCAATGTCGGGCACAAGCACCGCTTGCTCAGTGGATGGCGCCGCGGTCGTGGGCGATGACGCTACAGCCTGAGGTGCAACAGGGGTTGGAGCGTGAACGACTGGCGCAGCGACGGCTGCTGCAGCTGAAGTGGCCGCAGCGGCAACTGCTGCACCATCGCTCTTCACGCAAGCGATGACGGAGCCTTCTCGGATCTTGTCGCCCAATTTCACCTTGATCTCGGTGATCACGCCTTCGTGAGAGGATGGAATCTCCATGGAGGCCTTGTCTGACTCCACGGTGATCAAAGACTGATCCACTTTAACGTGGTCACCCACTTTGACCATCAATTCGATGACGGCGACGGCATCAAAATCCCCAATGTCTGGTACTTTTATGTCTAAGGTGCTCATGTAGGGTCTCCTATGCCTTAAGCCAACAAGGGATTAACTTTTTGGGTGTCGATCTGGTATTTTTCAATCGCTTGTGTCACCTTTTCAACGGGCAGCAGTCCATCTTCGCTAAGCGCTTTTAAGGCCGCCACAACAATATAGTAACGGTTGACCTCAAAGTGTTCTCTGAGTCGGCTTCTGAAATCGCTTCGACCAAAACCATCGGTCCCAAGCACCTTGTAGCTTCTGTCTTTGGGGATGAAGGCGCGGATTTGGTCAGCGTAAGACTTCATGTAGTCGGTCGAAGCAACCACCGAGCCCGCGGACTTGCTCAGTTGTTCAGCCACAAAGGAGAGCTTGGGCTTTTGACTGGGGTGCAGCAAATTCCAGCGCTCACACGCTTGACCGTCCCTGGCCAATTCATTGAAACTTGGGCAACTCCATACATGGGCCGCCACGCCAAAATCTTTCAAGAGCAACTCTCTGGCAGCCATCGACTCTCTCAAAATGGTGCCTGAACCTAAAAGGTTGACCCTAGGTGCTTTCTTGGGCCCCTCGGCCTCTTGAAGCAAATACATGCCTTTGATGATTTCCTCCTCAGTGCCAAGCTTCAGACCAGGCATGGCATAGTTTTCATTCAAAAGCGTGATGTAGTAAAACACATTCTCTTGGTTTTCAACCATCCGCTTCAAGCCGTTGTGCATGATCACCGCCACTTCATGGGCAAAGGTGGGATCGTAGCTGATGCAGTTGGGAATGGTGCTGGCAAGGATATGGCTGTGCCCATCCTCGTGCTGCAATCCCTCGCCATTCAACGTGGTTCGCCCAGAGGTGCCACCCAACAAGAAGCCACGCGCTTGCATGTCTCCTGCTGCCCAGGCCAAATCGCCAATGCGCTGGAAACCGAACATGGAGTAGTACACGTAAAACGGTATCATGATTCGGTTG
Source organism: Betaproteobacteria bacterium (assembly GCA_037134015.1). Taxonomy (GTDB): domain Bacteria; phylum Pseudomonadota; class Gammaproteobacteria; order Burkholderiales; family Burkholderiaceae_C; genus Limnohabitans. Next base: position 7,932 of record JBAXNB010000067.1, read on the forward strand.
TTGGTCGAGTAAGAGGTGGCTGCAGCAATCCAACTGCTCATGCCCCCCGCCTCGTTGATGCCCTCTTGTAAAATTTGACCCGCCTTGTCCTCTTTGTAGTACATGACCTGGTCTTTGTCGACAGGGGTGTACTGTTGGCCTGCAGGGTTGTAAATGCCCACTTGCCTAAAGAGCCCCTCCATGCCAAAGGTCCTTGCCTCATCCACCAAAATGGGCACCACGCGAGGACCGAGTGCGGGGTCTCTCAAGAGTTGCGTCAAGAAACGAACATAGGCTTGTGTGGTGGAAATCTCTCGTCCCTCAGCGGTCGCATCCAAAATGGCCTTGAACGTGTCCAAGGAGGGCACGGCCAACTTCTCTTCACTGACCCGTCGACGCTTGGGCAAATAGCCACCAAGCGCTTTTCTTCTTTGATGCAAATACTGCATCTCAGGGGTGTCGTCTGCGGGTTTGTAGAACGGCAAGCTAGGTAGATCGCTGTCAGAGATTGGGATGTTGAAGCGGTCCCTAAAAGCTTTGATGTCTTCATCGGTGAGCTTCTTGGTTTGATGAACGGTGTTCTTGCCCTCACCGATTTTGCCCATGCCAAAACCTTTCACGGTTTTGATCAACAAGACGCTAGGCTGGCCCTTGTGCTTCATGGCTTTGGCATAAGCGGCATAAACCTTTTGTGGGTCATGCCCACCGCGGCGAAGATTCCAAATTTCATCATCGCTCATTTTGGCGACCATCTCTAGAGTCTTTGGGTCTCGGCCAAAGAAATGCTTTCTGACATAGGCACCATCATTGGCTTTGAACGCTTGATAGTCACCATCCACAGTCTCCATCATGATGCGCCTTAAGGCGCCGTCTTTGTCTTTGGCAAGCAGGCCGTCCCAGTTGGAGCCCCAAATGAGTTTGATCACGTTCCAACCACTGCCCCTGAATTCACTTTCTAGTTCTTGAATGATTTTGCTGTTACCGCGTACAGGCCCATCCAAACGCTGCAAATTGCAGTTGATCACGAACACCAAATTGTCTAAATTTTCACGCGCAGCCAGACCTATGGCACCCAAGGATTCCACCTCATCCATCTCACCGTCACCGCAGAAAACCCAAACTTTCCTGTTCTCTGTGTTGGCGATGCCTCTGGCGTGCAAGTATTTCAAAAAGCGCGCTTGGTAGATGGCCATCAAGGGACCTAGTCCCATAGAGACCGTTGGAAACTGCCAAAACTCAGGCATCAACTTAGGGTGAGGGTAGCTTGATAAACCAGCACCTTTGACCTCTTGCCTGAAGTTCAAAAGTTGCTCCTCTGTCAATCTCCCCTCCAAATAGGCGCGGGCATAAACACCGGGAGAGACGTGACCTTGGATGTACAAAAGGTCTCCTCCGTGGTTTTCCGTCTCCGCATGCCAAAAGTGATTGAAACCTGCGCCAAACAAATGTGCAAGAGAGGCAAAGGAGCCTATGTGCCCGCCCAGATCCCCTCCATCTTCAGGGTTGTGGCGGTTCGCTTTGACAACCATGGCCATGGCGTTCCAACGCATGTAAGCGCGCAGTCGCTCTTCAATCTCAATGTTCCCAGGGCAAACCTCTTCTTCGTCGACATCGATGGTGTTGACGTACCCCGTGTTTGCAGAAAACGGCATGTCGATGCTGCTTTCGCGGGCTTGCTCAAGGAGCTGCTCCAACAAATAGTGCGCTCTTTGTGGCCCTTCATTTTCAATGACAGCCTTTAACGCATCGAGCCACTCCCTGGTTTCTTGGGAGTCAGAATCGTTGATGGCAAAGGTGTGAGAATCGCTGGGGTGAGCGGACATGTTTGTCTCCTTGGTTATAACCGTATTGTGTCTTTTTTTAGAGTATCTCACAGTTTTCTGTATATTTCAACATATGATCGACCTTTTCATATTGTGAAATTTAACAAGAAATTCAAAGCTTTAAAGTTTTAGGTGAAATGTTCTTCTAAACTCCATGTCATGAGCATCCAAGCCGTCTCGATGGTCGCAAAGACCCCACTTAAAAAAGTCGCCCGTCAATGGAGCGGATGGTGGCGCAGTCAAAGCCCCACGAAACAAGACACCTTTGCCCTGATCGCCCCTTTGACGGCGGTCATTTTCTTCTTTATCGCTGTGGCGGCTGCCTTTGGGTACTTAAGGTACGAAGAAATTTTGCGTGAAGAGGAGACCGTTCGCCGCGATGTGGAGTACGTGCAAGAGCGCATGAAGGTGCGTTTGCTTGAGCGACAAGAACAAATCATGCGACTGTCCAGAGACTTGGCCACTCAAGACATCCAAGAGGTGGACTTCATCCGTGAAGCCGGGGCCATGCTCAATCAATATCCCGAAATTTCATCGATCAGTTGGCTTGACAATAAAAAGAACATTCAATACTCGTTCACAGCCACGGGCATACAAAACAAACAAACCTACCTGGTGGGCAATTTGCTCTCCTCGCCCACGTTGGCAGCGACCTTTGATTGGGTCAAAGCAGAAAAGACATTGGCCTATGCACCTTTGATGATCAAGGACAACGCCTCGCACATGACGGAAGAGACGCCTTTGCAATTGTTGGTCCCTTTCATCAAAAAGGGCTATTTTCAAGGCGCCTTTTTAATTGACTACAAAATTTCTGGTCTTTTGCGATTTGTGGTCCCTCAAGACATACTCACTCGCCACGCCGTCTCGATTTGGTTTGGTAAAACACATGTAATCGCTGGCAATGTGATCCAAACACGCAGCCGTGCGGCTTACTTGGCCCCCTTTGTCAAACCGGTTTATGAATATGCCGTCCCGATTGCTCCCACAGGAAGTGGCCTGGTCTTGAAAGCCCAAGCTTATCGAACCTCCCAGGGGGTCATTGGAAATGGTCTTTTTTGGTTGGTGACCCTGATGAGTTTACTGACCGCTTGGATGCTGATCGGCACGTGGAAGCACACCCGACGCCGCCTCCAAGCACAAAGAGCCTTGGTGGCTGAAACCAATTTTCGCCGGGCCATGGAAAACTCCATTCTGACGGGCATGCGCGCGATGGACATGCAAGGCTGCATCACCTATGTGAACACCGCCTTTTGTCAAATGACGGGTTGGTCTGAATCAGAGCTCGTTGGACAGTACCCACCCTTTCCCTATTGGCCCGATGCGGATCGAGAACTGCTGTCGGTCAAATTGGCAGAAGAACTCAGTGGCCAAACCTCACAAACGGGACTTCAAGTGAGGGTCAAGAAAAAAGATGGCGCCATCTTTGATGCTCGACTTTATGTCTCTCCATTGGTCGACGCCAAAGGACTTCAATCGGGCTGGATGACCTCCATGACCGACATCACCGAGCCCAACCGAATTCGACAACAACTGTCCACCTCCTACGAACGCTTCACCACGGTGCTTGAAGCTTTGGATGCTTCGGTGTCGGTCACGCCCATCGGTTCGAACGAAATTTTGTTCACCAACAAGTTGTACCGTCAATGGTTTGGCATCAAAAGCGATGGGCACTTGCAAATGATTGAGCAAGCCTTTGAGTCCCTGCAAGGCTCCAACACCTTGTCTCAAGATGCCGACGACTTGGCTGGTTTGCCTTCACAAAACTTAGAGCGCACGCTTTCAGAGAACGCCGAGATCTTCGTTCCAGGCTTGTCCAAATGGCTCGAAGTTCGCTCCAGGTACTTGAATTGGGTGGACGGACGTCTGGCACAAATGATCATTGCCACCGACATCACCCCCAGAAGGAATGCCGAGGAGCAGTCCGCCATCCAAGCCGAAAGAGCTCAGTCGGTCTCACGTTTGATCACCATGGGAGAAATGGCCTCCAGCGTGGCCCATGAACTCAATCAACCCCTCACCGCCATCAACAACTATTGCACGGGCTTGCTCACGCGCATCAAAACCAAGCAACTTCGAGAAGAAGACTTGCTCACAGCACTGGAGAAGACGGCCCACCAAGCTCAACGAGCGGGGCAAATCATCCAACGCATTCGAAGTTTCGTCAAACGCAGTGAACCCAACCGCAATTTGGCCAACATTGGCATGATTGTCATGGAAGCCGTCGAATTGGCAGAAATTGAGTTCAAACGACGCAAAGTTCGCCTGAGCCACTACATCTCCGCTCAACTGCCCCCGCTGATGGTCGACCCCATCTTGATCGAGCAAGTGTTGGTCAATTTACTCAAAAATGCCGC
>JBAXNB010000068.1:0-11936 GCA_037134015.1 Betaproteobacteria bacterium
TTTTTTGTTGCCCGCTGGCTCATGCCAGTGGCTGGTGTCTTTGTCGTGGGGCATGGGGTCTCTAAAAGGATGAGCATCAAAGTCGGCGCAAAAAAGAAGGGAAACGCAGATCTCCCACTTCAAGGAACCACCCCTTTGATCATAGTTTCTTTGATTTTTGGGGTCAATCAGGACAACCCTCAACCTCGGTCAACGCCCTCTTTGATACCCTTCATACTTTAGGCTTATTGCCCTGTAATGTCTTCAGCCCGCAGAAGCATTCGTTGTCTTTACACAACTTAACAAAAGCTTTTCGGGAAAACACGAATTCTGATCCATCTCTTTATTTTGCTTAATACAAAGTTGTGCTTTTCAAAATAGAAATTAATTTCTGCTTGGATCTCACATCCCTTAAAACACCAATCCATTGGAGATCCCTATGAAATTTTCACGTTGCGCAGTTTCAATTGCGACGCTCACTCTCGCAGGACTTGCTCAACAAGCCTTCGCCATTCAAGTCATTGGTGAAAACTTGGAAGTCTACGGAACTCTTTACCCAGAGCTCAACAGCACCACTTACAGTGGAAGCTCTCCAACGGGTACGCCCTTGAGCTCCATGACCAAGGGATTGGTCAACCCCGGCACGGGCACAGCCGCTGCGGGCGCGATCGGTAAGGACCAAACCAACTGGTCACAATCCTACATCGGCGTCAAAGGCTCAAAGACCTATGGCGATGTCAAAATTGGCTATGACTTCCAAGGCGTCATGGCACCCAACAAAACCCTGGACTCTTCTATAGCCACTGGCGGTCAACAAAGCCTCTTTGGCGACATGCGTGACGCTTTTGTGTCCGTCGGCCACACAAGCATTGGCACCTTTCAATTTGGCCAAATGGACACCATCTACAAAGAGTATGGTGACCGTGTTCGCATGCTGGGCGTGAGCTCAAGCAATTTCACCTCCACGTCAGGTGTGCTCTCTGGTGTGGGCTGGAAAGGCGCGACAGGAGCAGGCACCACCTCTTTCAACACACGAGTTGGCAGCCAAGTTCGTTGGGAGAGCCCGGTTTACAGCAACTTCAACGTCGGTGTCTCCGTTCGCAAAGACCCCAACCGCACAGCGACGCAAGACACCTCCTTGTCCGCAGCGGCACTGCGCTGGACCGATGGCACCTTCTACGCATCCGTCCAACAAGAGGCGCACAACAACTACCATGCGTTCAGCGGCACGGGCTTGACAGCTTTGGCAAGCAGCAGCATTTACAACCTGGGCACCGCCAATTCCAAAGACACAGGTCAGCGCTTGTCTTTGGGTTACACCAAAGGTGCTTTGAGCTTGGGTGCTGACTTTGCTAGCCTCAAATACACGGAGGAGGCTTCTGCAGCGGGCAAGTTCTCTGCTTATAAAACCAACACCTACCAATTCAGTGGCGACTATGCTGTCAATGCTGAGTGGAATTTGGCCGCCAACTTTGCAAACGGTGCGGCCGGCAGTTGTGAGGTTCTTGGAGGTGGCGCTTGCTCAACGGTGGGTCAGGGCGGCACCTTGTTGAGTTTGGGTGCGAAATACAACTTTGACAAAAACATCGGTATCTTTGCAATGTATGCCTTGAACAAGTCCAATGGCAGCGCAACCTTTGCCAGCAGTGCGATTGGTGGCAACACCACCAATTTAGGACTGGGCCTCTTGCTCAAGTTCTGAACGACCCGTCACACGTTCATGAAGAGGGTGCCGTCTTTGGCACCCTTTTTTTTGCCTCTGCTTTTAGAGGACCCGCTCATCTTTAACGCATGCAAATCGACAAAGAGGGTTTAAACTGGCGGTGCAACGTCAATCGTGCCCCACCTTCTTTGCCGACCACGCTCTATTTTTCAACAGATCCTTCTAGCGCACCATGCACCTCATCTTTATCGCTTGGCGATCTCTTCTTCGAGACGCCCGCTCAGGAGAATTGAAACTCTTGTTCATGGCTGTCACTTTGGCCGTGACAGCCATGACCTCTGTTGCTTTTTTGGGGGATCGCTTAGAGCGTGGTTTGACCCGCGATGCAGCCAAACTTTTAGGAGGGGACGTGGTGGTGGCGAGCGATCAAAAAACACCTCCTGAATTTTTCACACTCGCGGAGCAACTTTCTCTTCAAAGCGCTCAAACCATCACCTTCCCCACCATGGCAAGGGCACCCCAAGACAAAGGCGCCTCGACTCGGCTGATTGCTTTGAAAGCCGTCTCGGCTCACTACCCCTTGAAAGGCCAAGTCCTCTTGAAAGTACCCTCCGAGCTCAACAATCCAAGACGTGATGAAGCTTGGGTTGATGCTCAAGTGCTGGAGAGTTTGAGTTTGAAGGTGGGTGACGCGATTTTTTTAGGCGATAAAAGCTTTCACATCGCGGCCGTCATTGACAACGAGCCCGACCGAGGTGCGGGCTTCATGAATTTCGCTCCTCGGGTGATGATCAACGCATCCGACTTGGAGGACACCCAACTCATTCAACCGGCCAGCCGAATCAATTGGAGACTGGCCCTCGTGGGAGAACCCTCAAGCATTGAAAGCTTTCAAAGCCAAGTAGCCTCAAGAATTTCAAGCGGCAAGCTCAGAGGCATACGTCTTGAAACTCTGAAAGAAGGTCGCCCAGAGATGCGTGTGACGCTCCAACGCGCCTCCGAATTTTTACACCTGATTGCTCTTTTATGTGCCTTGCTGTGTGCGGTCGCCGTCGCCTTGGCAGCCAGAGGATTTGCTCAAAAAAGAACCGATGACTGCGCCATGTACCGCGTCTTGGGACAAAGTCAAAAAAGCATAGAGCTTGGATTCTTGTTTGAATTCTTCACCGTTGGCTTGACCGCAAGTTTGTTGGGATGTGCCTTGGGTTACGGCATCCATTTGGGCTTCATCCAGATGTTAAGTGGCTTGCTCAATACCGAGTTGCCATCGCCCTCTTGGCGTCCGATGCTGCAAGGCACAGGCATGGGCGCCACGCTCCTTTTGGCCTTTGGCTGGCCTCCCATTCGGCAACTGTCCAAAGTGCCCGCCTTGCGCGTCATCAGGCGCGACTTGGGGGACCCCAAGAGCAGTTCACTCGGCGTTCTAGGACTTGGTTTGCTGGGGTTTTGCGCACTTTTGATCTCCTACAGCGAGAACCTCAAATTGGGATTGATGGTTGTGGGCGGTTTTTTTGCCGCCCTGGCTTTTTTTGCGCTGATGACTTATGTGCTGATACTTGCCCTGAAGAGGTTCATTCACGACAAGCCCTTGCCGATTTGGTTGAATTTGGCACTCAAACAATTGTGTGCCAGACCTCTTTTTGCCATGCTTCAGGTGAGCTCCTTGTCGGTGGGATTGCTGGCCATCACGCTTTTGATCCTCTTAAGAACCGACCTCATCAGCAGTTGGCAAGAGAGTTCTCCGGCCAACGCACCCAACCGATTCGTCATCAACATCACGCCCGATCAAGGCGAGGCCTTCAAAGCGCAATTGACAAAAAGTGGGGTGGCTCAGTTCGATTGGTACCCGATGATCCGTGGACGTCTTGTGGCCGTGAACAACAAGCCCATGTCCAGTGAAAACTTCAGCGATGAGCAAGCCAAACGCATGGTCGATCGCGAATTCAATTTGTCCTTCAGCCCAAGTTTGCCTGAGCACAACCGCATTGTGCGTGGACAATGGACACCGCTTGAAGAAAATGCCCTGAGCATTGAGCAAAATATCGCCAAAACCTTGGGCCTTGAAATAGGAGATGTTTTGCGTTTTGATATCGCTGGCGTCATGAAGGAGGCCCGAGTCACCTCCATGAGGCAACTCAACTGGACATCCATGCGTGCGAATTTCTTTGTCATGTACCCCGTGGCCCAAATGGAGGGCTTTCCAAGCACGTTCATTGCCGCCTACAAAGCACCTGAGAGCGCTGGATTTGACAACCAATTGCTCAACACCTTTCCCAACGTTACCAATGTGGACATGAGCAACACCTTGGCCCAGGTTCAGTCGGTTTTGGGTCAAGTCATTGCCGCCATTCAGGGGCTCTTTTTGTTCACCCTCTTTGCTGGCATGGTGGTGCTTTTTTCGGCCATCACACTGACCCGTCAAGAACGCCTCACCGATCATGCCGTCTTAAGAGCTTTGGGTGCAAGACAGTCTTTGTTGGTCAAAGTGCAGCGCACGGAGTTGCTAAGCATTGGGGCAATAGCTGGCGCCATGTCAAGCGCGGTCGCATTGATCTTGGGCGGGGCACTGGCCAGGTACGTGTTTGAATTTGCTTGGCATCCAAGTCCGTTTTTGATGCTTGAGGCTGGTGTTTTGGGCGCTTTGCTCGCATGGTTTTGCGGAAGTTGGGGCCTTCGAGGTGTCTTGAATCAACCTGTGGTCGATACGCTTCGCGCGGCCTCGCATTCATGAAACCCCTTGGGCTCTTTTTTGAGCTTCTTGGATGAACGCATGCCTGAGCCTATGGTCCTTGAAGACGCTCGAAAGCGCGCAGACGCCTCGCTCAGGCCCAAGAGCACCTATGCACATCAGACCCCCATTGAACCTTGGACACCCACAGCTGAACCATGAACGACCCACAACAAAGCAACAAGGACGCACACGAGGACCCTCAGACCACACCTTACGAGCTAATCGGCGGAGCGTCCTCCTTGAAAGCCATCACAGAGGAGTTTTATGCCTTGATGGACACCCAGCCCAACTACAAAGAGTTGCGAGCAGTTCATGGGCCCGATTTGGGCCGCGCTCAAGAAAGACTCTTTTGGTTTTTAAGTGGCTGGCTGGGAGGCCCGGCTCTTTATGTTGAAAAAGTCGGCTCCCCCATGCTCAGAGCAAGGCATTTGCCCTTTCCAATCGGTGAGATTGAGCGCGACCAGTGGGTCACTTGCATGGTCGAGGCCATGACGCGACAAGGCGTTGATGAAGCAACCCGAGACCGTTTGGCGCCCCATTTTTACAAGACCGCAGACTGGATGCGCAACAAGGCTGAGGACCCGGCCCCTTGAGCTTTTAATTCGAACTTTTGATTCGAACTTTTAATTCGAATTTTTAATTCGATCCTTTGAGCAAGACCAGCAAAGCCCCTGCCCCACCCTGGTCGGGCTTGGCTTGAACGAAAGCGAGCACTTCATTTTTCTGGATCAACCAAGCAAGGGTTTTGGATTTCAGCACCGGCATCTTCCCCGGTGAACCCAAGCCTTTGCCGTGAATCACGCGCACGCATCGCCAACCCATTTTGACCGAGTCGCGGATGAATTGGCCCAAACTCTCGCGCGCCTCGTCTCTTCGAAGGCCATGGAGGTCAATTTCAGACTGGATGGTCCATCCGCCCGTGCGAAGTTTTTTGGTGACATCCAGTCCAATGCCTGGTCGCCTGAAACTCAATTGATCGTCAACATCCAAGAGGGTCGTGGCATCAAACTCATCGCTCAAGCTCTCTCTCATCACGGCTTGATCGTCGAGTTGCTGTTGGTAAGCAAACGGCTTGGGAGAGGGCACTTGCAAAGATGCGCGAGCCATCTGCGCAATGGGTTGAACCGTCCCCACGGCTCTAGAGAACAGGTTTTTTTCCGCCAACTCTTTTTTTCTCAGCGCCTCTTGCTCTTGGGCCAACTGAAGCTGTCTTTGCTGAGCCAACTGAAGATCGGTCTTGAGTTGCGCCAAGTCTTTGAAAGATTTTGATTTCACTGCGTGTTCCAAGATTCTTATGTCCGTCGGGCATCCGGTTTTGCAGATTGTCGCAAACTGAGCGTTGCAAATATCAGCTTTTTTACAGGTTTTACACTTTTCTTGATCCACAAGGCCTTATTGGGCACTTGTCATGGGAAAATATTGTTCAAGTCAGACGCGTCCTTCCCTGCACAGCAACCCCCTTACGCCGCCCATATGTCCCCACCCAAAATTGAACCCCACTCCTTTGTCACCTTGCACTACCGACTCGCAGGTCCACAGGGGGACCTCATCAACACCTTCACCGACAAGCCCGCCACCTTGACCTTGGGGTCCAGCGAGCTCTCCCCGGCCTTAGAGCAGGCCTTGTTGGGTCTTGCAGAAGGTGTGCACACCACCCTAGAGATTGCACCGGGCGAGGCGTTTGGACCCCGAAACCCTGACATGCTTCAATGGGTCAAACATGGGTTGTTGGCGAAATTGAGTGATCCAAGCGCGGTCTACCTGGCCGGAGACGTCGTTCAATTTCCAACACCCCAAGGGAATGGACACTATGCGGGTACCGTCATCCAAAGCAGTGACACTGCGGTATTATTTGACTTTAACCATCCTTTGGCCGGTCAAGCGGTCACCTTCGAGGTCCAAGTTTTGGGAGTTCTTTGATGCCCATGCCCCTTCAAGACAGAGAAATCTATTTGGCAGAGCCCCGAGGTTTTTGTGCGGGCGTGGACAGAGCCATCGAAATCGTCCAGCGCGCCTTGGATAAGTTTGGTGCACCGGTCTATGTGCGCCATGAAATTGTGCACAACACCCATGTCGTCAATGACTTGAAATCCAAAGGTGCCATTTTTATCGAAGACTTGAACGACGTCCCTGAAGGTGCTACCTTGGTCTTCAGTGCACACGGTGTGCCCAAGGTCGTTGAGCAGCAAGCCCACGAGTTGGGTTTTACGGTCTTTGATGCCACCTGCCCTTTGGTCACCAAGGTGCATGTCGAAGTGGCCAAGTTGGCCAAGTTGGGCTATGAATTCATCATGATTGGCCACAAGGGTCACCCCGAGGTAGAGGGCACCATGGGCCAACTCGAGTCGGGCATTCATTTGGTGGAGGACGTGGCTGACGTGGCAAAAGTGCGACCCCAACAATCAGAAAAATTGGCCGTTGTGACACAAACCACGTTGTCCATGGACGATGCGGCAGAGATCTTGGCAGCGGTGCAGAAAAGGTTTCCAAGCATCCAATCCCCCAAGCAACAAGACATTTGTTATGCCACTCAAAACCGCCAAGACGCCGTCAAATTCATGAGCCCCCAAATGGATTTGGTGATCGTGGTGGGCTCACCGACAAGCTCCAACAGCAACCGCTTAAAGGACGTCTCCAGCAACCTTGGCACACCGACCTACATGGTCGATGACGCCTCAGAAATTCAAGCCGAATGGTTTGAGGGGAGGTCAAAAGTGGGTTTGACCGCAGGTGCATCCGCGCCTGAGGTTTTGGTGCAAGCGGTCATCGCTAGAATCAGAGAGTTGGGCGCTGTGAGCGTGAGGCAATTGGAGGGCATCCAAGAGACCATCAAGTTTCCTTTGCCCAAAGGCCTCAAAACAGACCCCCATTGATGGCTACAACTCTTTTCTTCATTTTTTTCCTCTCCCCCCTATGCTAGATATCAATCAACTCCGCCGTGAACTCGAGACGGTCATTGCACGCCTAGAGACACGCAAGTCGCCACAACCCTTCTTGTCGGTCGAGCAGTACCAAGCCCTTGAGACGGAGAGAAAAACCATTCAAACCCGAACCGAGCAGTTGCAAGCCCAGAGAAACTCCCTGTCCAAACAAATCGGTCAAATGAAGGCCAAGGGAGACAACACCGATGCGGTCATGAAAGAAGTCTCCGACATGAAGGCCGAACTCGATGCCTCGGCCACACGGCTGGAGCTGATACAAGACGAGCTCACGGCCCTCTTGAGTGCGGTGCCTAATTTGCCGCACCCAAGTGTGCCACTGGGTTTTGATGAAAGCGGTAACGTTGAGGTCAAACGCTGGAGCCCCAGTGGCACAGAACCCACTGCACTTGGGTTTGCGCCCAAAGACCATGTCGAGTTGGGTGAGGCCTTTGGCCTTGACTTTGAAATGGGCGTGAAGCTCACCGGTTCACGCTTTACCGTGATGAAGGGCCCTGTTGCCAGAATGCACCGAGCACTCGCGCAGTTCATGCTTGACACGCAAACCCAAGAACACGGCTACACCGAGTGCTACACGCCCTACATTGTCAATGCCCTCACCTTAAAAGGAACGGGTCAGTTGCCCAAATTTGAAGAAGATTTGTTTGCAACAAAAAAAGGCGGACAAGGTGAGGCCAACGACTTGACCGAAGGGCACCATCCGACAGAAGCGCAGGCCGATGCTGCAGCGCTTTATTTGATCCCCACCAGTGAGGTCACCCTCACCAATTTTGTACGCGACACGGTTTTGAGTGAAAGCGATCTGCCCATCAAGCTGACCGCCCACACCCCTTGCTTTCGTTCTGAGGCTGGGGCGCATGGCAGAGACACAAGGGGGATGATCAGACAACACCAATTTGACAAAGTTGAGATGGTTCAAATTGTGCACCCCGAGACCAGCCAAGAGGCCTTGCAGGAGATGACCGCTCATGCAGAGGCCATTTTGCAAAAACTAGAACTGCCCTACCGCGTCATGTCCTTGTGCACGGGCGACATGGGCTTTGGTGCGGCCAAAACCTTCGATCTTGAAGTCTGGTTGCCAGCACAAAACACCTACCGCGAAATCAGCTCTGTCTCCAACTGCGAAGCCTTCCAGGCCAGAAGACTTCAAGCGCGGTTCAAAAATGGACAAGGCAAGAACGAGCTCGTTCACACCCTCAACGGCTCTGGACTTGCAGTCGGTCGTGCCTTGGTGGCCGTCCTTGAAAACTACCAACAGGCCAATGGCAGCATCGTCGTGCCCAAAGTGCTCAGACCATACATGAATGGACTTGAAGTCATTCAATGAGCTCACCTTGCCTCTGAAACACCCATGGCCTTCTTTTTTTAAATGACCTCTCTACAGCTTGGTTTTTTGACATGCCCCTCTGTGCCCTTGAGGCACCTTGAAAAACATCCTAAAAATAGGCTCTCCCCACCCCATGGAGCTCAGACTTTGCCATGAGAATCGACAAATGGCTTTGGGCAGCACGCTTCTTTAAAACCCGTTCTTTGGCCAGTGAAGAAATTCAAAAGGGCCGGGTCAAAGTCAACGACGTCCAAGCCAAACCGTCCAAAGAGATCAAAGTGGGGGACATGCTGATTGTGCGACAAGGGTCTTACTTCAAAACCGTCGAAGTGCTGGGCATGAACCCCTCGAGAGGCTCAGCCACTGTGGCGCAACTGATGTACGCAGAGACCGCCCAAAGCCTAGAGCTCAGAACACAACAAGCCCTTGAATTCAAAAACCAGCGTGAACCCGCCTTGAGCATTGAACACGGCCGCCCCACCAAGCGCCAAAGGCGAGACATCGACAACGCGCGCCATGACTGGAACGACCGCTGGAGCGCCTCGGTGGATTGATCTGTCTCTTGAGCAGCGGATGCCTTGGGCCACGAGTTCGGGCTGTTCGTTCAAGCTGTTCGTTTCGGCTGCTTGTTTGGGCCCCCATGCTCTGAGCGAGGCCCAAAAAAGCCATACGGCCTCAACGACAATTGCACCATAAAGTTGTCCTAGAACAACAACTTACTTTGATTTACTACACTAAGTTGTTAATATCCTCAGCCCGACGTCGTATTTTCAGTGTCCTCATTTTGGCGTCAAAGACTTTTATTTAACACGTTGGTGTTCAAGGAGCGGTGCGATCATGGCATTCAAAATCTTGGTGACAAGTCAAAAGGGCGGCGTGGGCAAAAGCACCATTGCAGCCAATTTAAGTGCCTATTTGGCCTATCAAATGGGTTTGGCCACCACCTTGATCGATTGGGATCCCCACGGGTCCTCTAGCAACTGGCTCAGACGCGCGCCCAATGTGGGCGTTTTGGTTCAGCACTTGACCTTGCCCATTGAGATGGGCGGCAACCGTCCAGTTTTTGAAGCCAGGATGCATCTTCGACGAGCCACCCAAGGCAGCGACATTGTAGTGGCCGATCTGACTTGGACCGATGCACTCGCAGGTGAGTTGATGTTTGAGTTTGACATGGTCTTGGTCCCCACCTCCGTGTCTGAAATTGAGCTGTCTGCCACGTCTGGATTTTTAAGCAAGAACCGCTGGGTGTTTGACTCCGCCATTGCCAAGGCACCAGCCTTGCTGGTCTGCCCGACTCGGGTGCTGCCAGAACAGCTGAGTTCCAACATTTTTACCCGACAACGTTTCCCTGTAAGTTTCATGTTGGCTCCCCCCATTCTTGAGTCCCAAACCGCTCGTGAAATGTTCGAACAAGGCTATTTGATGAATTTGCCCAACGCCTGTGGCGAGTCTTTTCAATCTTTTGCACAAGCGGTGGTTGCAGCCAAAGACATTCGCTTGAGCATGTTGGCTCAAGAAGCGGCCAACAAATCCCTTAAACCGCAAGTCTTTCCTAAAAGCGCACCTTTGCTTCAAAAGCAAACCGATCACAACACCCCGACCCCCTATCCCAAGGCCACATCCCCGACCTTTGGTGTCGTGCCACCAACGGCCACCTACTCTGTGTTGGGCCGACATCGCCAAAGAAAGGTGCAAGAAGAGAGCGAACAAAACAAGACCTCTTCAGGCATCAACATTCCTGAGTTCTTGAAACGCTTTACCCGTTCGTCCCCCACCAAGGTCTGAGGTTTGATTCATCCATCACCCCCAAAAACCATCAGCCCATCTCTATGCCCGATCAATTGGAAGACATCATGGACCAAGACAAATTTCTAGCTTTTAAAGGCTTAAAGCAGTACTCGCCTGAGTCTGGATGGGGATCCGTGGGCAACGATGATGTGGCTCACTTGGGCGCACAAACCGTTGGCCCTTATGCCAATGAGCACCAAAGCGCTCCCACACTCAACCGCACGACTGAAACAGCCAACAGAATCAAAGCCCCACGTCCAGCTCAAGAGGACCCCTTGATCACCGAGTTGTTCGAGCAGTTGAGGCAACCGGTTGAAGATGAGCTCTCCAGCAGTTGGAAGTTGATCGCAAGCAATGTGAATTTACTCACACAACGCATGGATCAGCAACGTTTGCTCAAAACACAACTCTTGGCTTTGGAAGAAGAAACCCAAACCCTGAGGGTCCAAATATTGACGCATCTGGAAGATGTTCAAAAAACAGCCGACCGACAACTCTCTGTTGCTCGACTGAGGGTCGAGGTCTCCAACATGGCCAAAAGCAAACTGTCTGATAAACTCGACAACATCTGATCTTTTTTACAAAAGACTCAAAGAAAACATGGGCATGTTCTAGAATTTGTCTGCACCCTTGATGGTCAAGCGTTGGTATTGAATGAAAGAGCCCTGCAAGGGGGCCCCTAGTCTTGAACCACTGAACTCAAACCAAAGATTTCTACCATGCTTGAACGTCTCAATCGATATTACCCCATCAGGTTCACCGTTTTTTTCATCGCTTTGGCTGGCTTGAGCCTTTCAGCGATCAAGTTTTTCTTGTTCTCACAAGGGGGCTTGGAATTGGTGCTTTTTGTTGCGTTGACGGGCATTGGCGTCAATGACTTGCAACAAAAACAGCACGCCATTCTTAGAAATTACCCCATCATCGGTCACCTTCGCTTTTTACTCGAGTACATCCGCCCAGAGATCAGGCAATACTTCATCGAGAGTGAAAACGATGAGACGCCTTTCTCCAGAGCACAACGCTCCATTGTCTACCAAAGAGCAAAAAATGCATCCGACAAAAGACCCTTTGGCACCCAAGTCAATGTCCACGCATCGGGCTATGAGTGGATCACCCACAGCATCTCTCCAAGCGCCATCGCCCACGCCAACTTTCGGGTGACGGTGGGCGGTGATCAATGCACCAAGCCTTACGACATCAGTTTGTTCAACGTATCGGCCATGAGCTTTGGCGCTTTGAGTGCCAATGCCATCATGGCCTTGAACCAAGGCGCAAAATTAGGCGGCTTTGCCCATGACACGGGTGAGGGATCGATTTCGCAATACCACCGTGTGCATGGCGGAGATCTGATTTGGGAAGTCGCCTCGGGTTACTTTGGTTGCCGAGATGAGCAAGGGCACTTCAGCCCAGAAAAGTTTGTCGTCAACGCCTTGAGTGATCAAGTCAAAATGATCGAGATCAAGCTCAGCCAAGGTGCCAAGCCCGGTCACGGTGGCGTGCTCTTGGGCG
>JBAXNB010000069.1:0-11886 GCA_037134015.1 Betaproteobacteria bacterium
ACCAAGCGCTGCTTCAACAAAACGGTGTGGAAGACCGCATGAAGCCAGAGTGGTATGACGTACCAGAAGGCTTTTCGAACTTCATCAAGCCCAGATAAAAGTTCTTTCATCGATTCATCTCATTGAGAGACAAACGCATGTTCATTCAAAAGATTGCCAGATGGGGCTTGCTTTCATGGTCTTGTTGGGTCGGATTGGTTTTGTCAGAGGGTCCTGTTTCAGGTGTTGTACCTCCATCATCTGGCCATGAGCAAATATTTCTCAACCGTGCTCAAGACCGATTGGTCTCAACGCTTGAAAAAGCGAAAAAAGAAGGAACACTGACCCTTTACACTTCAATGGCTCCCTCCGAAATTGGACCCCTTGTCAAAGAGTTTGAAAAAAAATACGCCCTCAAGGTGGAAGTTTGGCGCTCAACGAGCGAGGGTATTTTGCAACGTGCTTTGAATGAGAGCAAAGCTAAAAAATTCAACTTCGACGTTGTTGAAACAAATGCCCCTGAAGTTGAAATCTTGGCCAGAGAGAGGACCTTGGCTGAATTTTACAGCCCACATCAATCGGATTTGCCTCAAAACATGAGCCCCAAACACAAGCTTTGGGTGCCCGACCGCATCAACTTTTATGTCGTGGCCTTCAACACCAACAAGATCAAAAGGGAGGACTTGCCGACTCATTTGGAGGGATTTACCCATCCAAAATGGAGAGACAAGTTGGGTCTTGAGGCCACGGATGGGGATTGGATGGGGACGGTGGTGAATGAACTGGGTGAAGCCAGAGGCCTGAGCCTATTTAAAAAATTATCTGAGTTGAAGCCAGATGTGAGAAAAGGACATAATTTATTGGCCCAGATGGTCTCCAATGGGGAGGTCCCTGTGGGGCTGACAACCTATTTGGGCAACGCGCAATCCTTAAAACAAAGAGGAGCACCGGTGGACTGGGTGCCGATCGAACCTGTGATTGCAAGGGCTCAAGGATTGGGCTTGTCAAAATATGCCCCCCATCCGCATGCAGCGTTGTTGTTTGCGGACTTTTTGATTTCTCCCGAGGCACAAACCATCCTCAACAGCTTGGGTAGGCCGCCTGCCAATATCAACATCAAGTCAAAGTTGAACAACTTCAACTACGTGGTCGCTGACCCCATGGCGATGCTGGATGAGGCGGACAAGTGGAATCAAATTTGGAACAAAATGTTTTTGGTGAAATAACTCAAGGGCATTGAAGTTTTGACTGGTGTCGATTGATAAAAGTGCAACAGATGAGTGAACTTTTAAAAACCTTGGATCAAAGTTTTTGAATCAAAGACTTGATTTCTTTGAGTTCAAGCCGAATGGAATCCAATTCTTCGTTGATGATTTTTTGGCGATTTTCTTCGCTTTGCTCCAATTTCAGATTGTTGATGTGCCGCGTTTTCTCCTCTCGCTCCTCGTGGCTCGTGGAACTGAAAGAGTCAACGATGGCTGCAATGAACAGATTGATGACGGTAAAAGTTGCGATCATGATGAAAGCGAGAAAGAAAATCCAAGAATAGGGGAACTTTTCCATGACCGGTCTTGCGATACCCTCAGACCAACTCTCTAGGGTCATGATTTGGAAAAGCGTAAAGAAGCTAGAACCCAAGTTGCCAAACCACTCGGGGAATTCTTTTGAGAATAAATTGGTACTGATCACAGCTGAAACGTAAAACACGATCAGCATCAAGCCAATGACAGAGCCCAAGCTTGCTAGCGACCCCAGCAAGCCTTTGACCACCTTTCGCATGCTGGGTACTTTGTTGATCAAGCGAAGAACCCGAAGTACCCGCAAAGATCTCAGAACTGCTAAGGACTCTGATGCAGGTATCAAAGCGATCGCGATCACCACAAAGTCAAACATGCACCAAGGATCTTTAAAAAAGCTCAGACCTCGCGCAAACATCAACAGGGCAAGTTCGCATATAAAAACTGCCAGGATGGCATGATCCAGAATGTGCAGTTCATGACCGTAGGCGTCCATGATCGATTCGCTGGTTTCCATCCCAAGCAGCAATGCATTGACCACAATGAGGACAACAATGCCAACTTGAATCCAATGGTGACCTACAAAGGCCTCAATTTTCAGTTGCCATGGTGTTTGTTTTTTGTTTTCGCTCATGTTGAACTTTGATGGTTTGGAAAAATTTCAAATGTGTATGTTTTTAGATTATAAAAACGATGAACGTGGTTTTAAGATAACTCAGTTCAAGAGAAACGTTTTCAAAAAAACTCAATGTAGGTATAACCCACAAAGCCTATTTTAACTCATGCGAATCTTATCAATTAGAGCAAGCCTAAACGTCCAGCAAGTATGCCCAAAAAGACAGAGGCAAAAATTGGATAAAGTGGATTGGTTTTCTTGTGGTATGAGTACAAGGCGACACCCGCGGCAATCAGAACGCCAAAAACACTATGGATGGAAGCTTTTGCAGTGACCAAGCCGCTGGAGAGCATGAGTCCAACGATCAAAGGGGGAAAGGATTGGTTGATGATGGCATACCAAGGGGTGTTTTTTAGTTTGCCTTCTAATCGGCTAAAACCCATTGAAAGCGCAGCGGTGGGCAAAACAGTGGAGAGTGTCGCGACCATCATGCCCGCAAAACCAGCAACTCTCCAGCCCACTAAACTCATCAGCAGCACATTGGGCCCTGGTGCAACTTGGGAGATGGCAAATGCGGTTGCAAAATCCGCATCATCCATCCAGGAATAAGTCTCGACCGCAATTCGGTGAATTTCTGGAATCATGGTTGCAATACCGCCGATGGAAACAATGGCCGTCATGGCAAAAGTTTGAGCCATCAAAAGCAAGGTATCGAAATTCATTTTTTCGATTGCCAAACGCTAAACATAATCGAAACCGTGACCAGCCCAACGATAGATTGCAGCATGGGAAGGCGAAATAGACCAATCGATAGAAAGCTCAAAACGGCAAACGCCAAAGTAGTTTTAGATCGAACAATGCCTTTGGCCAATTTCAATCCGATCCCAAATGTCAAGCCCACTGCCGCGGCCGCGGCCGCGGTGGTCGCACTTTGAACGTCCGGTAAATGCGAGAAATGGTCATAAGCGGTGATCAAAGCAGTCAAGATGATCAGAGGAAAGGTGAACAGCCCCAGCAACGCAAGAACCACTCCTAAAAGACCATGAAATCGATCCGCAATGATGGTGCTCATGTTGATGAGGCTGGCCCCAGGAAGTATTTGTCCGATCGCTAAGGTTTGTGCGTATTCATCGGAGCTGAGCCATTTCCTCTTTTCGACAGATACGTGATACAGGGAGGCGGCTATACCACCAAATCCAAAAAGGCCTACGAGAAAAAAGCCTGTGAACAAGTCCCAAAGAGAAACGGTTGGATGTTGGGGTTCAGTAGGCATGACGAAATCGTTGATAATTTTTTCTCAGTAAAGTTGGAGCGCTTACAAAAAGTAGGTGTGTTTTTGGAGCAAAGTTGCTCCCCTAAGCTGGGGCTTGGGAGATCAGTTGTTTAGCTTTTTCTCGCTTTGAACTTGTCTCGCAATGGCTTCAACTTGTTCATTGGACATGCCAAATTTGGCTTGCAAGTTTTGTAGCTTTTGTTTTTCCTCTTCCGTGACCACGCCATCTGACAAAACCTCTCGTACTTCCATTTCATACAGAGACTCGCGCCGCTGCACTTGTGCGGTGTAGGCTGTGGCGACTACACCGGTGAGAATAGCTGCCAATGCGATGGCCAAAATTTGCGTGACCACCACCAAAGCCACACCAAAATAAGTGACAGGGTCTACATTGCCCCAACCTGAAATGATGGTCAAAATGTACCAATGCATCGCTGCAGGAATAGAGGGGAACACATCCGGCTGATCATGACCTTCGATGATGTAGATCAAGGACGAGAACAACAAACAGCTGATGAGGAGCAAAAACAGGGCTGAGGAAAAGGAGTCGCGCTCAGACTTGATCGCTTCGAACATGTCTTCCATGGCGCTGTTGTAGCGCGACAATTTGAAGATCCGAAGCAAACGAAACATTCGAAGAACTCGCAAATCCGCGCCTGGCATGATCAATTGCAGGTAAAAGGGTACCGTGCTGAAAAAGTCCACCATCCCAAACATGCTGAACAAATACTCTTTTCGACCTTGCCACGCCAAACCAGGTTCTGTACCCATGTATTTACGACCGTAAGACCACACCCGAAGCACGTATTCGATGGAGAAAACAACCACACTGAAGGTGTCGAAAACATGAAAGAATTGTTCATACTGGTCGTGCAAAGATTGTACGGACTCCAAGATAATGGCGACCACATTGGCCACCACCAAGCCAGCAATGAAGATTTCAACGACTTTGCTGGTGCTGTCCAAGACCGCACCGTCCAAAACCTCGAACACACGCCTTTGAATTTTTTGATAATTGGAGGCAGGTTGCGCTAGTTCTTCGCTCATGAAGATTTCTCCGCATTGTGTTCATCGATCATGGCCTTGACCTCAGAGTCAGACAAACGAAACTGTTGTTGTAGGCGACGCAGGCTTTCTTGTTCAGCTTCTGTGATCACGCCATCGTCCAACACTTGACGCAACTGGCTTAGGTAAGCGGCCTTTTTACGTGACATTTGATTGGAGAAGGCTGAGGCCACAATTCCCGTCATGATCGCGGCCATGCAAACACCTAAGAACCCTGTCAACAAGGCAATGATTTCACCTGCCTTGGTCACGGGTTCCACATTGCCGTAGCCAGAGGTGATGGTGATGATGGCCCAATAAATTGAATGTGGGATGGATCCAAAGTGCTCAGGTTGCTCATGGCCTTCAGCGAAGTGCATCAAAGAGGCCGAAACTATGCTGACAATCACGAGTAAAAAAGCGGCTGAACCAAAAGCCCTGCGTTCTGAATGAACTGCAGCAAACAGATCTTGCAAAGCAGTGTTGTATTTGGAGAGTTTGAGAATGCGCAACAAACGAAGCACACGCAGAATGCGCAGGTCCAATGTGGGGAAAAACATATGCATGTAAAAAGGCATGGTGGCAAAAAAGTCAATCAATCCAAAGGGACTGAAGACATAGCCTTTGCGTCCTTTCCAGGCGCCACCTTCATCTGCTTTGAATTTCACACCCAAAGACCAAACGCGAAGAAGGTACTCGAGTGTGAAAAACATCACACTCCAAAACTCTAACTCGTGAAAAAAATCTTTGTAATCGGCATGTACCTCGGGAATAGAATCCAAAACCACAGCGGAGCAATTGACCAAGACCACGATCGTGATCACCCATTCCACGTATCTGCTGAGGACGTGCTTGGGTGAGCCGTCCATGACCTCCATCACGGTTTGTTGGAGGCTTTGTTTCTGAGAGGTAGTAGTCACGTCAAATCCATGAATGAAGAAAAACGCGACCCATCAGGGTCGCGTAGAGAGGAGAATGGTTTAACGTTGCTCGTTGATGCGTTTCCAGATCTCAAGTTCGCTTGCGGTCAGTTTGTCGCTTGCTTGAGCTTTTTCTAAAAATGCAGTTTGATCCACATAGATACTGAGTTGGGAAATTTGATTAAGCAAATACTTGTAGTGCTCCACCGAATGCAAAGGGTTTTGCGCAATGACATTGACAGGCAGTTGCAATAAACTTTTGCGGGCATTTTCCATTTCCAAGTTTAACACTTCCAAAATCGAGTTCATTTCCTCTACCGTCAAATGAAGTCGCTTGGCCTCAGAGCGTAAAAGGGTTATTTCTTTTTCGTCCAGTTCGCCGTCCCCCAGCATTTTCAAAATACTGGCCTTCAGCGCATCACGCTCTTTGTGCAATTGGTCACTGAAGGCGGAAGCCAACAAACCAGCTGGGATGGCAAAAATGCCAATGCCCAACAAGGCCATGACCACTGTCATAGCGCGTCCAATCGGTGTGACGGGGGAAATATCCCCATAGCCGACCGAGGCCAGGGTGATCACAGCCCAATAAATTGCAGTGGGGATGTTTTCAAACTTATCAGGTTGGGCAGCATGTTCAAACAGATAACCCAAACTAGCGGTGAGCACAATGAGCAAAATCATGATGAAGGCTGCGGCACTCATCACCGGCCATTCCCGTTTGATCACTTGGAACAAAGTGGCAGTCGCATCACTGCCTCGAGTGAGCTTGAGCAAGCGGGCCAATCGGAACACCCTCAAAAACCGCAAGTCCAGGACATGGTGCAAAAACACTTCTAAAAAGAACGGCAAGATGGCCAACAAATCGATAAAGGTCGAGGGATTGGTTATTTGCTTGATGCGCCCCGTCAAAGGGTTTCGATGCCCGGGTTCTTCTACCGATGAATAAATACGCATCATGTATTCAATGGTGAACACAGCAACGGCTGCGGCGTCGATGAAGACAAATTCAATGTTGATGAGGTAGCTCACTGAAGCAACCGATTCAAGCACCACAGCGATCACAGAGATCAGTACCCATACGCCAATGAAAACGTCAAAGAAGTCTTTCAACTTGCCACCGTAAGGACTCGTGAAGACCAAAGCGTGGATTTTTTGGCGGAAAGTACGCTCACGGTTGAGCTCTTTGAACTCTTTCAACGCAGGCAGCAAAATGCGAAAGATTTTTAAAATTCTGAGCAATCGCAAAAATCTTAGGGCGCGAAGGTCAACGGGTACGATGGCTTGCAAAAAGAAAGGTAGGATGGCCAGCAAGTCAATGATAGCAAACGGACTGCCCATGTAAGACAGCCGTGGGTTACCTTTGTTTTTGAATTCTTCGTCTTCCGGTGCTAAGTAAAAGCGGGTCACGTATTCAACCACGAAGACTACAATAGAGAACACATCAAAAGCATGGAACCAGTTTTGATAAGGCTCAAAAATGGCTGGCACCTGCTCTAGGACCATTGAGAACAAGTTGGCAACAATAAGAATGGCGATCCATTTGTCAACCGACTTTTGGTGGTTGCCAGGAATGTTGGGATTGAGCAGCCAGGCGTAAAGCCACTGTCGGCGTGGCAAGTCAGGGGAAATGTCGGCCTCTACTTCTGCTCCTAGCAAGGCGGCAGCGTCAAGATCAGCGATTTGAATGGCTTTGCGTGGTTGTTCCATCATGCACCTCAGAACTCAAACTCGGCCACTTTGACCGCATAAGCACCTTTGTCACAAACGGACAGGCGCACCAAGATTTTTTGATCGATCGCAACATCTGAAGTCAGCGGCGAGATGACGGTGGGCACAGCTGAGCCAGGGGGAGTCGCCGTTATTTTCTCGAGCACAATGTTTCCAGCTAAATTCCGGTCCTCTGGGTTGCAAGCCGGAGCAAAGTCCAACGCGTCGCCGTCTCGGAAAGGGTTGTCCAGTGTTTTCATGGATGTTTGTATCAACATAGCATCCAAGCACCCGCCCCACGTGTTGGGTGCTGTTGAGGCGTTGTCACCTGTTGGGACAACACCTGCTGCCTTGGGCGCGGTACCTGCACATGCCGCTACACCATAATCAGCATCAAACCGTCCGTTGGAGGCCTCTTGCATCCAGGTCATCACCGCTTCACCATTGCGTTTGGCGGTTTCGGTTTTCATGGCTTCTATGTAAGCCAGTTTTCCCAAAAATGCCACCACGCCCAACGCCACGATACACGCAACGATGAACGCCCAGTCGTAGAGGGTGGGGTGAGTAGATTTGGTGGGGTTGGAGTGCGCTTGCGTTGAACTCATGAGTCGGCATCCTGTTTTAAAAATGAAGGGATCTAGGGATCCTATGGGTACCGAATCCAATCATATTCGGAAATCAATTAACAATCTCTGGAAATCTAAAAAAAACCCAAGATCTGACAATTTTATATGGAAATTTCCAATTGAAAAGCTTCCACCGAGCCAAGCATGCTAACAAATAATTTTCACGAATTTGTAATCATTAAGAATTACATAAGCGGTGTTGAAAGTTTTTGATACTTGTCTTGAGTCGCAGCTTTTAAGTTCAACGCTGCTATGCAAGCCAAAAGCCTTTGTTACAAGCAATTGGTCCAGATTGCGTTTTTAAAAGACTTTGGCCAAACTTGACGATCAAACGAAACATTCGAAGAAATATCAATCTCTCGCGACCTACGCTAGACCAGGTTTGACTTGGCATGTGCCTTGGGAATGCCCAATCCCATTCTGATTTTGAGGCCTTTGATGACTTCTTTGATGGAGCCGCAAAGTGGAAGGCTGAGCCTGACTTGATCTGCCTCTTGCAAAACGATGTTCATGTCCTTCTCGGCCCATGGCATGCCACTCAAGTCAGCCCTTTCATCCATCGCCCAGTTTTGGGCGCTGCTGTGGTGCAGGGCCTTTCTCATTTTTTCGGCGTCAACCCCCAAGGACTCGCCGAGTCTGATGCCTTCGTCGTTGGCTGCAGTGCAGGCCCATAAAATAAGATTGTTGACCATTTTGCCGACTTGTCCACATCCAGCTTGTCCTAGATGAAAAATATCATTTGCAAATGCGCCAAACACAGGTCGACAAAGCTCAAAAACACGCTCATCTCCTGCGCCCAAGATCAATAACTTACCGGAAACGGCTGCTGCTTCGCCTCTTGTGAGAGGAATATCGAGCAACTCCATGTTCTTTTCGCGAAGTCTTTTGGACAACTCAAAGGCATATTGAGGTGCAACAGTCGAGCCCAAGGCCACAATTAAACCAGGCCTCGCTGCATGAATCAAGCCATGATCGCCAAAGATGACCTCTTCCACCTCGCTGTCAAAGCCAACCACGATGATCACCAAATCGCAGCTTTCGGCAACCAACCGCGCAGAGCTTTGAAGGGTCACGCCCAGTTTTTCTGCTTTAGCACAAGCTTCGGGCAGAGGGTCATGGCCAAATACACGATAGCCTTTCTTGATCAAATGCCCAGCCATGGGTTCGCCCATTTTTCCCAAACCAAGAAGTCCAATGTTTTTAAGAGAGGGGTTGTTCATGTTCAATCTGCCGTAATTTTTGCTTCTTTGATGACGCGTCCCCATCTTTCCCAATCTTCTTTGACCAGTTTGCTGAATTGTTCGGGCGAGCTGGTATTGGGTATAAGGCCTTGGGCGTTCAATTTTTCAATGGTTTCTGGCTGGGCGACGATGCTTCGAATGTCTGCATTGAGTTTGTTCAAAAGAGCAGGGGGTAGACCAGCGGGACCCCAAACGCCAAGCCAAAGGTCAACGTCATAGCCCGTCACACCTTGCTCATGCAAAGAGGGGATTTCTTTGAACAGCGGATGGCGCTCCTTCAAGCTAGAACCCAAAACTTTGATTTGCCCCGCTCGCATTTTCGGCAGTGCCACATGGATGGGTAAAAACATGGCTGGAATAATGCCCGCAATCAAATCATTTTCCGCACCCGCAGAGCCTTTGTAGGGAATGTGCACGATGTTCAATCCCACCTGGGTTTTAAGCAGCTCCATGCACAAATGGTGATGGGTTCCATTACCAGGGGAGCCGTAATTGAGTTGACCCGGCCGTGCTTTGACATAAGCCAAGAATTCTTGAAGCGTATTGACTGGAAAATTTTTATGGACTGCCAAGACAAGGCTGGTGGTGCCAATGTTGGTGATGGGTTGCAAGTCTTTGATGATGTCAAAGGGAAGTTTTGCGTAAAGGTGGGGGCCTGTGATGGATGAAGCAGGACCGACCATCAGCGTGTGTCCATCAGCTGGAGACTTTGCAACAAAATCTGCACCAATGGTGCCAGATGCACCAGACTTGTTTTCTACGATGACAGAAGTGTCCCACAAGGAATTCAACTTAGGAGCCAAAATTCTGGCAACAATATCAGGTCCAGCACCGGCTGTAAAGGGAACGATCAACTTGACATTCCCTTTGATCGTTTGTGCAAAGGATCCAAAGGGTACTGCGCCCAAGGTAGAAAAAACGCTACTGAGCTTGATGAACGATCGACGAGAAAAGTATGTCTTGGTGTTTTGAATATTTCTTGTCCGCATAAAAAAACCTTGAATTGAATGAGGTGAATGTTAGGTTAAATTCAGATCCTCATTATCAAGTAATAACCTGTTGTTCATTTAAGGGTTATTGCTTAAGTGTCTATAACTTAAGTGCTTGTCGCAAGGTCAGTGGGTGGTTTGATTTGATGGTTTTGCGCGATGGGCAACTCAATGCGAAAGGTCGTGCCTTGTCCCAAGGTGCTTTTAGCTGTAAGGCTACCCATGTGCTTTTCAACGATGCCCAATGAGACCGAGAGGCCAAGACCCGTGCCCACACCAACTTTCTTGGTGGTGTAAAAAGGCTCGAACATTTTTTTCATGGTTTCATCGGAAACACCAATGCCATTGTCAGAAATTTCTATCCATATTGAATCACCCATGAGTCCTGTCTGGATCAAGATCTTCCCAAATTGACCATCAGGTATGGCTTGCGCCGCGTTGACGATTAAGTTGAGAAAAACTTGGTTGAGCTGGGATGGAATACAAGAGATTTCGGGAAGATCACCAAACAGGCACTCAACCTCAGCGTGGTACTTGACTTCAAAATTGACGATGTTCAAAGTCGATTGGATGCCTTTGTGAACATCAGCCAAAATCCAATCTGTGCTCTCTTCTAGTCGAGAGAAGTTCTTTAAATCGTTGACGATGTTTTTAACTCGAACAATGCCCTCTTGGCTTTCGCTCAAAATTGACACCACGTCTGTTTTCAAGAATTCATAGTTGGAGGACTTCAAGAGCTGAGATGGACCTTCGGATTTTGAATGCGGGTCAGTCGAAAAACCTTCAATGATTTGATTGAAGATCCCAAAATATTTTTTAAGCGTGCTTAAGTTGGAGGAAACAAAAGCAATCGGATTGTTGATCTCGTGAGCCACGCCAGCGGCAAGTTGTCCAAGCGCGGCCATTTTTTCAGATTGTGTCAAACGCGTGGACATTTCCAATTCATGTTCTTGCGCGCGCTCTTTTTCATGTGAGCTGCTGAGCAGTTCCAAGTTAAGTCGCCTGGCCTTGTTGAGCATGGACAAAGCTGAAAGGGTGAAGATGATGATCAGCATTGAAATCAAGAATCCAAATATCAAATAAGATTTTTTCAATCGATCGTACTCAAACATGGCATCCTTTTCGAGCATGCCCACGATGACATAAAGGGGTTGATCAGGGATTTTTTCAAATGCATAGATCCGTTTTGAATGATCAAATAGATCATCACTCACAAATGTTCCTGATGTCATTTGCCCAACAATAGGTGGGAGATTGATTTTGGGCACAGAGCCATCAATCTTAGAGATATTGCCCACTCTGAGTGTTCGAACAAAACCGTCAGCACCAACCAGAGACGTAAAACCCTCTGGCCCAAGATCAATTTGTTTGTGAAAGTCAATGAAGTAATTGGGATCAAAAGAGACAACGGCAACCCCAAGAAGGTCTCCATTGGGTTTGTTGAGCCGTTTGGTCAGTTGGATGGACCACTTCTGGCTGACGCGGCCTAAAACGGGTTTGCTTAAATACAGGCCGTAGGGATAAATGTCCTTGTGAATTTTAAAGTGTTCTCTATCGGATAGGTCAACCTTTTTGTGTGTTTTTAAATTGGAGAATTCGTAAACACCTTCAGCGTTGATGATGCCAACTTGGTTGAAAAAATTCACATCGATCACATTTTGATCAAAGTATTCGTTCAGAAGTTTAAAGTCACTCGCACCTTTTTGTTCATAGTGAAACTTGACAATTCGCAGTGCTTCATCTGAATTGCGAATGGTGGTTTGCGAGTGCTCTTTGAAGCTGATGGCGATATTTTTTAAATTGGAGATGGGCTGGTTGAGCATCAAGCCTTTGTCTTCATCAAGTCTGAAATTGATGAATGTCCAAATGATCAATACAAGGGTGATAGACACCAAAATCAAAACATCATTCGCGTTGTTTTTGTTGAATGTGTAGAGTTTCATTTTGATGTGTAAGAGTGTTGAACAAACGCTA
>JBAXNB010000070.1:0-11839 GCA_037134015.1 Betaproteobacteria bacterium
CTTTGATACCAGAGGAGTATGGAGGTTCGGGCTTGCCCATCAGAGCTGCTGCGGTGATTTTGGAGGAAATCAATGCGAGTGGATGTGTTGCAAGTCCAGGCCATGCCCAGATGTACATCATGGGAACTTTGCTAAGACACGGCAATCAAACACAAAAAGACTTCTATTTGCCTAAAATCGCCAGAGGAGAATTAAGACTTCAAGCCTTCGGGGTGACGGAGCCCAGTTCAGGTTCAGACACGACCAGTTTGAAAACAACTGCGGTCAAAAAGGGTGACTTCTACGAGGTCAATGGGCAAAAGGTTTGGACGTCGCGAGCTTTGCATTCCGATTTGATGCTTCTCTTAGCAAGAACAACTCCGCTCAACGCTGTCAAGAAAAAGACCGAAGGCTTATCGGTATTTTTGGTTGATTTAAAGAAGAGTGTCGGCAAAGGTGTAGAAATTCGACCGATTGACGCCATGATCAATCACGGCGCGACAGAGGTCTTTTTTGATCAATTGCAAGTGCCTGCTGAAAATTTGATTGGTGAAGAGGGAAAGGGTTTTGCCTATATTTTAGATGGCATGAATGCTGAGCGTATTTTGGTTGGCACGGAGGCGGTTGGGGACGGTCGATGGTGCTTGAACCATGCTGTCAATTACGCCAACAACAGAAGCGTTTTTGGTCGTAGCATTGGTAAAAATCAAGGCGTTCAGTTCCCATTGGCCAGAGCTCATGTGGAGTTGGAAGTGGCTGATACGATGTGTCGAAAAGCAGCAGCATTGTTTGATGCGCATCAAGAGTGCGCACAGGCAGCAAATATTGCCAAGTTGGTTGCATCCGAGGCGGCTTTCAAGGCGGCTGACGTTGCCATGCAAACTTTGGGTGGGTTTTCCTACGCCAAAGAATATGAGTTGGAGAGAAAGTGGCGGGAAACTCGGTTGTATCAAATCGCACCCATCTCAACCAACATGATCCTGTCGTACATCGCTCAGCACGTTTTAGGACTAGAGAGATCATTTTAATTCAATGGGTTAGCAGGAGATGTCAACCCATTCAGGAATGATGAATAGTTAAAGAAATTATATTTTCAAAGGTTAAAAATTTGAAACATCTACTATCGCATATAAAAGTTTTGGATCTGAGCAGAGTGCTAGCTGGTCCATGGTCAGGTCAAATGTTGGCGGATCTGGGGGCGGAGGTTATAAAAGTAGAAAGACCCGGGGCAGGCGATGATACAAGGGCTTGGGGCCCGCCATTTTTAAAAGATAAAAATGGTGAAAACTCAAAAGAATCGGGATATTACTTGGGTGTCAACCGAGGAAAAAAATCTATCACTGTAGATATCTCAAAGCCTAGGGGTCAGGACATCATCAAGGCATTGGCAAAAGATGCAGACATCATTTTAGAGAACTACAAGGTCGGTACCTTAGGGCGATACCAGTTGGATTACGACAGTATTCGAAAAATAAATGAAAAAATAATTTATTGTTCAATCACTGGTTTTGGTCAAACGGGCCCTAAATCCAATCAATTGGCTTACGATTTTTTAATACAAGCGATGGGTGGCCTGATGAGTGTGACAGGCGAAAAGGATCAAAATCCGGGAGGTGGGCCACAAAAAGTGGGTATACCGATCATTGACTTGATCACAGGTAGTTATGCAACCATAGGTATATTGGCTGCTCTCGCAAGTAGAGAGGTGACTGGACAGGGTGAATACATCGACATGTCAATGTTAGATGTTCAAGTAGGTTTGCTGTCTAATCAGGCCATGAATTATCTAATGACAGGAAAAACCCCTTTAAGAAACGGGAATGCCCACCCAAATATTCAACCACAAGACGTTTTCAAGTGTTCAGATGGTCAAATTGTTTTGGCAGTAGGAAATGACAGTCAATTTGAAAAGCTTTGTGAAGCCTTGGAGTTGACAGAGCTTTGTAACGATCAGCGATTCAAAACGAATGCACAACGTATAAAGAATCTTCTGGAGCTTAGGTCTTTGTTGGATCAGGCTTTCATTAAAAACAGCAGGTCGTATTGGACGCAGAAAATGCAAGACGCCGAGGTGCCTTGTGGACCGATCAATTCAATCGCTGAGGCATTGAACGATCCTCAGATTGTTCATCGCCAAATGGTCAGAGAGTTAGATCATCCGATATCTGGCAAGGTGCCTCAAGTGATGACGCCATTTCATTTTACAAATTCAAGTATTAAAGTAGATCAAGCTCCACCGCTCCTTGGACAGCACACTTTAAGTATTTTAAGTGATCTTGGTTTGTCAGATGATGAAATTCAAAAGTTGAAAGATGATTGTGTGATTTAGTCAATGCAGTATTTTTAAGATAAGGTCAAGAAATGTTTGAATTTAAAGAGTTAGAAGTATCTATCGAAGATCATATTGCTGTACTCACAATGAACAGTCCACCTGTCAATGCTTTAACTCGTGTTTTAAATGATGAGTTAACAAACGCATTGGACCAAATTTCTGAAATGGACAATGTGCGAGTTGTCATATTGACGGCCAAGGGTAAGGTTTTTTGTGCAGGAGCGGATCTAAAAGGCCGAGCAGAAAATATAAAGAGTCCTGGCGACCTTGTTGCTCATTCAAGGAGAACACGGGAGTGTTTTCACGCGATACGTGAGTGTGTGAAACCTGTAGTTGTTGCAATCAATGGAGCGGCCTTGGGATCTGGGATGGCCATGATTGCTTCATCGGATATTTTAATTGCATCAGAAAATGCCACCGTGGGTTTACCAGAAGTTGATGTAGGACTTTTAGGGGGTTGTAAGCATGCAGAAAGATTATTCTCCCATTCAAGATTGAGAAGGATCGCGTTGACCGGTTACAGAGTTGATGCAAAAGAGTTACTTAGGCTCGGGGTCATTGAATATTGTGTACCCCAAGATGAGTTGATGGACAAGGCTTTTGAATTGGCTAGATCCATTGCTGTTAAAAGTCCCGTATCTACAAAGATGATCAAGCATACATTGAACGTCATAGAAGATTTGAGTTTAAGGGATGGTTATCGTTACGAACAAGATATGACATCTCAGATCTCAAAGACTCACGATGCAAAAGAGGCGCAAAATGCATTCAAAGAAAAAAGAAAAGCAAATTTTTTAGGCTATTAAATCTAAGCGAGTCCGACATGAAATTACACTGGTCACCAAAATCACCCTATGTCCGAAAGGTCATGATTTTTATTGAGGAACTTCATATTCAAAAAGATATCGAGTTGGTTAGATCTGTTGCTGCCATGACCCAACCTAATCAAATGTTGATGTTGGACAACCCTCTTTCAAAAATTCCTACACTGGTTTTGAATTCTGGCAAATCGCTTCATGACTCGGTTGTCATTTGCGAGTATTTAAACGATTTGTACAACGCTCAACTTTTTCCAAATGGGGGGACTGAAAAATGGAATGCTTTACGCTGGCATGCCTATGGTGATGGCTTGTTGGATGCTCTCATTTTATGGAGAAATGAAAGAGAGCGAGAAGTACCGTTAAATTCATTGATGAAAGCGTTCGAACTCAAGGTTTTTGCTACATTGAATCTTTTGGAAAGTGAAGTTTTTGAAATTGAAACTTCAAAATTCACAATAGGAATTGTTGCATTGGTGTGTGCACTCGGATATTTAGATTATCGTTTTGATGGACTCAATTGGCGAAATTCAGCCCCTAATTTGGCAAAGTGGCATCAAACAATTTGCGAACGACCATCTGTTCAAATGACAAAACCTGTAGAAGGATAGAGTTAAATTGATCAAAGGTTCTTATGCGCAGCTTAAAGGGGAATAGAGTACTTGATTTGAATTGAGTGTTCTCGGACCCATGGACCACTCAAATGCTGGCACATTTTGGTGCAAAGGTCATCAAGCTTGAAAGGCCACTGAAAGGCGATGGCGTTCGTTATCAAGGTCTTGCTTTAAAAGATAAGAGCAGAGTTCAAGTCAAATGAATGTATCGAGTCACAACTTAATCGATACTGACACTCATTTTTTTAACAATCTCAGCCCATTTGATGTTTTCGGATTGAATGATCGCTATGAATTCATCCGACGTTGAGCTTGTTGGTTCAATACCCAGTTCGAAAAGTTGTTGTTTCATTGAATTCGAACTCATAATTTTCACCAACGCTGTATGGATGGATTTACCAATGTCGCTTGGAAGTCCAGCGGGTGCTACTAAGCCCAACCAATTGGCTACTTCATAACTGGGCAAGCCTGATTCTGAAACGGTTGGGGTATTGGGTAACCAAGGCATGCGTTTTTTGGAGGTAATAGCAATGAGTCTTAGTTTTCCTGATTTGATGTGTTCTTCGTAAACGGCATACGCATCAAAGGCCATACTTACGCGCCCAGCGATTAAATCTGTCAGCAAGAGAGCGCTGCCTTTGTAGGGGATATGAAGTAGATTGATTTTTGCTAAACTTTCAAACAAAGCCCCCGATAAGTGGCTAGAACTCCCGTTACCAGCTGACCCGTAGGTCAGTTGTCCTGGCTTACTTTGCGCGTAAGCAATGAGATCTGCGACGGTTTTGATGGGCAGACTTGAGTTCACGACCACCACCCTAGGTGTGAGGTGAGTCAGTGAGATGGGTGTGAAGTCTTTGATGGGATCGTATTTGAGCCTGGGGTACAAGCTTGGGTTGATTGACATGATACCCATGGTTGTAAATTGGAGGGTTGTTCCGTCGGGCGTGGCGTGAGCTACGAATTCGGCTGCAATGGATCCTCCTGCGCCGCCTTTGTTTTCAACAATGACCGATTGCTCTAATTCGTTTGCCAACCCTTGAGCAATTCCTCTGGCCATGATATCGGTCGCTCCACCTGGCGGAAAAGGGACAATCAGTCGAATGGTTTTTTTGATAATGGGCGCACTAAGAGCGAAGTCTTTGAAGCCTAAAAATATAGACCCCAATACCAAGGATCGTCGACAAGCGTTGAAGGAGTATCTCATTGGTAAAGATGACTAGGATTGATCTTTAAAATTTTATCAACAATTTTC
The DNA here is from genome assembly GCA_037134015.1 of Betaproteobacteria bacterium. Classification (GTDB taxonomy): domain Bacteria; phylum Pseudomonadota; class Gammaproteobacteria; order Burkholderiales; family Burkholderiaceae_C; genus Limnohabitans. The sequence goes on from JBAXNB010000070.1 coordinate 4,996, forward strand.
TTGTCAGGTGTCCAGCGTAAAAGCATATCCAAAAGAGTGCTGGTTTGAGGGGCTGGATGGATATTCAAATGTGGCCAATCGGTGCCCCAAACCAGTCGATCTGGATTGGTTTGAATCAGTTTTTCATGAAATATTTGACCTAAATCGAAATCATGCGCTTGAAGGAGGTTTCGATAAGCGCAAAGCTTAAGCCAAATTTTCCCACTGTCGAGCAATCTCAATAGGCACTGGAATCCTGGATCCTGAATGCCTAAACTGACGTCAAATCCGCCCATGTGATCAATGACGGTATCTACTGGAGAGTTGATCAATTCACTCTCAATGTTGGGTAACATTTTGCAGTCGGTCCACAGTTCCGCATGTAAACCGCTTGATCGCAATTGCCCACGCAAGATTTTATAGTCTTCAAAATTCGCACTTCCAAAAAAGTTGGTATTCGATCCACTTCGGGCGCTAAAGCGCGCGGCTCTGACGCCTTTGGTATGAAGGGTTTCGAGTTTTAGATCGTTAGACGATTGGATGACCATGACGCCTCTGAGAGACTTTTGCTTTTCTAAACAGTCAAACAATAGGGCGTGATTTTCACCATAAGCACTGGGATGAACAAGGACGGCGTTTTGAATATCTAGGCTTTCAAGTAAATTAAAGTAGCTCTCTAGATCGGCTTCGGCGGGGGTATAGCTTCTGCCTGCTGCCAATGGATATGTGTCGTATGGTCCGAAAACATGCGCGTGGCAATCCCACTTGTTTTTCATGAAGTAGGACTCTCTTGAGGCAAGGCAAAAGCGGGTGTGATACCTTGAGGCAATGGAATTTCGTGAGCATTGAGCGTCATGGCGACCATGGTGTAGTAGCCTACTAGCGCTGTCAACTCAACGACGGTTTTTTCTCCAAACAAATTCAGTGCAAGTGCATATGTCGAGTTCGAGACAGACTTGGTTTGACACAATTCAATTGCAAAGTCAAATGTGGTTTCTTCCTCTTTGGTCATCAAGGGCGATTTTTTGAGTTGCAAAATATTTTCGATAATGTCTTTTTCAAGTCCAATTTTTTCGGCTTCAATGCGATGTGCATACCACTCAAAAGGAGATTGAGATGCTTTTGCTGTCACCAAGATTGCTATCTCAGAAAGTCTAGGTGTCAAGGACGTGTTGTATCTTAAAAGTGCACCTAATGATTGCCACCGATCGGCAAGTTCCGCATTGTGTATCGCCGCTCTGATCGGTCCTTGCACTTTACCTCTTGGGCCTGAGATCATCTTGTTGAAGACTTTCAATTGGTCTTCGTTCATTTGATCAGGTGTGGGCAGTGTAATTCGAGGCATACCAGCGTCCTAAAATATCAGGGGATTATTGAGTTAATTTGAGCTTGAATCAAATGGTATTTTTCTAATATTAAGTAAAAATGCAATACTGTAAATCCCTATGTATGAAAATACTAAAGGTGATCAAAGCGTTTATGAACTCTTGTAAGATTATGTCGAAGTCTAAGAATTTATAAAGATACATTTGATTGAAGATGATGAAAAAATTTATTTTTGTTGAAGCTAAAGGATTAGATACCGCTCAAGCTTATAAATTGGTGGTGGGTTGCGTTGTTCCCCGTCCAGTTGCCTGGATCACCACCAAGGGCTTGAACGGGGTGGTCAATGCAGCTCCCTTTAGCTCATACAACTACGTTGCTACCGATCCACCTATGTTAGCCGTTAACATTGCTGAGCGTTCTGGCGTTTTGAAAGATACGGCAAGAAACATTTTAGAAACGGGTGAATTCGTCATCAACGTATCAGATGAAGACAGTCTTGATCAAATGCATGCTAGCGCTCAGGAGTATCCACCTGAAACCAGTGAAACAGATGTTCTTGGCATTGAGCTCTTGAGTAGTCGGTTGGTAAAGGTTCCAAGAATCGCTTGCTCGCCCGTTCAGATGGAATGCAAGCTAGATCAAAAGGTGGTGTTGGGTACTGGAAGAAATATTTTGTATATCGGCGAGGTCGTGGCATTTCATTTAAGAGAAGATATTTACGATGGCAATCGAGTGGATTCGGTAAAAATGAGGCCTATTGCTCGTATGGGGGGACCTTATTACGCCAAGATGGGTGAAATTGTTGAAAAGCCTATGCTTCAAAAGCCTCCTGGTGGGGAAGGTTGGATCCATCAGAAGCCATAAGTTATATTGTTCAAAAGGATTGATGATGAATTCAAAAAAATGTAATTTTTTATTTAACTTTTTCTTTGTACTTTCTCTCGTTACTTCAAATGTCTTGGCTCAAAATTGGCCAGACCATGTTGTCAAGATTGTTAATCCTTATGCACCAGGGGGACCCTCAGATAACATTGTCAGAATGCTTGCTGAGGGCTTGAGTAACGAATTTGGTCAACAGTTTATCGTTGAAAATAAACCTGGGGGAGGCACGGTCATTGGCGCCAACATGGTCGCTAAGTCCCCTGCTGACGGCTACACTTATTTATTGGCCACCGTTGCCCCTTTGGTGGTTCAAGCCGTGATCAATCCTGCATTGCCTTATGATGCAAAAAAAGACTTTTCTATGGTAGCAATGTTTGCTACTGTCCCCAATTTGATCTCTGTGCATCCTGCTGTGGGGATCAATAACTTGGCTGAGCTCATTGCTTATGCCAAAAAATATCCAGGTAAATTAAATTACGCCTCTGCTGGCAATGGCACTGGACCACACTTGGGTGGAGAGTTGTTCAATAGCATGACCGGGGCTAAGTTGACACACGTTCCCTTTGCTGGCGCAGCACCAGCCGTGATGGCGGTGCTAAGTGGTCAAGTTGAGGTTTCATTTGTCAACATCACACCCCAAATCCAACACGTTAAAAGCGGAAAGCTTAGACCTATAGCGATGGGGAACGCTAAAAGGTCGCTGCTTTTTCCTGATGTGCCCACAGTGGCAGAGTCATGATTGACTGGTTATTTGTCTGAGTCATGGAATGGCTTGGCTGCTCCGCAAGGCACTTCTAAAGCCATCATTGACAAACTCTATAAATCGGTTGCCAAAGTCATGACGACAACCAAGGCACAAGACTTGATGGTGACCCTGGGGGCTGAGTCGACGGTGATGGGGCCGGAGGAGTTTAGCAATTATGTAAAACAAGACGAGCGGCAGTTAACCCCAATCATCAAGGCACTTAACTTGGCAAACTTCTAAATATAATACGTTCAAAGCTCATTTTTTTGAAACGCTCTCTTGCATTGGATGCAGCCTAAAAAACCAATCTTTTTAACGCCAAAGACTTGGCCTTGGGTATAAAACATGTTTTGGCGTACTTTTATTTTCAGCCTTTTCCTGCTAGCCGGCGTACTGGTAGGAGAGGTGCTTTTGCCTTTCAGCAACTACTGGGAAAGTGCCTTTATTTCTCTGCTCTTGACTTGTGTGGTCTTGTACCTGGTCGATATCAATCGTGCCTCAATCACCCTGGCCTGGGTGCGCAACGAACCCGCCGACTCTCCCCCTTATGTTCGTGGGATCTGGGGTGAGATAGGAGATCGGATTTACAGGGCTCTTCGAGCCAAGGACCGCGAGATAGTTCGAAGTGACGCCAGGCTCACTGAATTTTTATCGGCCATTCAAGCCTCCCCACATGGGGTGCTCCTGATCAACCCAGAAGGGCGCATTGAGTGGTCCAACGAAATGGCCAAAGTTCATTTGGGCATTGATTTTGATCGGGACAAGGACCAGTTGATTGGCAACTTGGTGCGCCATCCTGCCTATGCGGCTTATGCGCACTCCTTGACCTATGACCATGAGGTGGTGATTGAGGGTGTTCAAAGTCAATTTCAAAAGCATTCCAAAATATCCCTTCAGCTGTTTCCTTATGGGGACGGGCGTAAATTGATGCTCACCAGAGACATCACCGCTTTGGAGCAAGCGGAGTTGATGAGACAAGATTTTGTTGCGAACGTGTCTCATGAGATCCGAACACCTTTGACCGTTCTTGCCGGTTTTGTGGAGACCATGCAGAACCTAAAGCTTGAGGAGGAGGAGCAAAGTCGGTATTTGGCATTGATGCAGCAACAAGCCTCTAGGATGCAAACGTTGGTTCAAGACTTGCTGACCTTGTCCAAGTTGGAGGGCAGTCCATTGCCTTCTAACTTGGATTGGTTTGAGATGGGCTTGGTGCTCAAGAGTTGTGAGGCTGAGGCCAGGGGCTTGTCAAAGACACTGCTTCAAGACAATGAGGCGCCTCATGACCTGGTTTTTGAATACGAGGGTGAGGTCGAGGACATCGAGTTGTCAGGTAACAAGGGTGAAATTCAAAGCGCCATGTCCAATTTGATCAGCAATGCTTTACGTTATACGCCATTGGGTGCGCAAGTCAGGGTGAGTTGCCAGGTCTTGCCAAGCGGTGAGTGGCGATTTGGCGTTAAAGACAATGGGGTCGGTATCGCACCCGAGCATATTCCTAGACTGACGGAGCGTTTTTATAGGGTCGACAGAAGCCGTTCTAGAGAAACGGGCGGCACAGGCCTGGGTTTGGCCATTGTCAAACACGTCGTGCAGCGCCATGGAGGCGAGATGCAGATTCAAAGTGTTTTGGGCAAAGGATCTGAGTTTTCATGGACCTTGCCCAAATCTAGGATCAGGTGGAAAGAAAAGACGCCTGGACTAACGCTCCTGAATTGATTTTTTCGATACCCAATTGAGCAGCGCCAGCATGCACACGCACACGGCAAACACGGCCGCCGTGTTGCTCAGCCAAAAGGTTTTGGGAGAAGGCATGGCTGGCCAATCCAGTGCCTCCAGGCCATGGTAGGCCAGTTGATAGCCGCCCATCAAGCCAACACCCCAAAGAAAGATGCAATAGATCAACAAGGGCATGACGGTGATTTTGTAGCACCTGAGCATGAAGAAGCACATCACCTGGGTCGCGTCTCCCAAATGGTAGAGGGACAACCAAATCAAGACGCCTGAGGCAGCGCTCACGACCTCTGGGTGAGTGGTGAACAGGGGGGCGATCCAAGGGTTCAAAAAGAAAATGATGACACTCACCACGGCTGCCAGGCTCCAATCAATGAGGAAGCCTTGTTTCATCACCATGTGTGCTTGGTGGGGGTCTTGTGCCCCTAACCAAAAACTCACGCGCGCGCTGGTTGCAATGGCCAAAGACAGGGGGGCCATGTAGAGCAAAGCCGCTAGGCTGGTGACGATCTGATGCGCGGCGGCAGAGGTGGTGCCTTGTCTTGAAATAAAGAGCGCCATCAAGGTGAATGACGTGACCTCCACGGCCACGGACAATGCGTTGGGTAGTCCAATGCGAAGCAGATTGCGTAAACTTTGCCAGTCAGGTTTTTCAAGTGGGCGCCAGATGTGAAAGGGCTTGTACAGGCTTTGTTTTTTCAGCAGGAGAAGGCACAACATCACCATCGCTAGGTTCACGCAAAAAGTCGCCCAAGCGCAGCCCACCACCCCCAAGGCCTGCATGCCAAAAACCCCAAAGGTCAAGGCCATGGAGAGCGGTATTTTAAGAAGCAGGCCTGTGATTTGAATCCAAGTCACAAGTTTGGGTTTACCAATGCTTTGGTTCAAGGTGCTGAACATCCTGAAGAGCAAGGCCAAGGGCAAGCCCAAGCACAAGACCGCCAGGTAAGAGCTCACGTCTGCCTTGAGGGCTTCAGGGACTTGGGTCCATTCAAGGATCAAGTTGGGGCTGAGCAAAATGCCAATGCCTAAGGCGGATGAAGCCAAGAGCATATAAAGGCCTTGTCTGAATTGCCGCCCAACTTCTAGCGGTTTTTGGGCGCCATGCATCTCTGAGAGCACCGGCAACAAGGCTTGCAAGATGCCCATCAAAGCCACAAAGACGCTGATGTACACGGCAGATCCTACCGACAATGCAGCCAATGCCTTCTCGTCGTAACGTCCAGCAACCAGGGTGTCGGTGATCCCAAAGGCCATGACCGCAAGTTGACCCACCAAAATGGTCGAGGCGTGTCCCAAGATCAGCTTGCGTTCGGTTTTTTTAGTCAATCTTTGGCTCTCTCAAGGCTTGATATTTTTTTAAAGAGGTCCATGTCTTGGTTGTCGTCTGAAGGCCTTGGGATGGTTTTGATCCATTCAAAGCCTTCAATGTGAAGGGACGCAGGTGGAGCGATTTGCCCTTTGTGATCGCTCTCGGTGATGACCCAAGTGCAAAGGGGAGTCTTTTCTGCTTCAAACAGTTCAATCTCAAGTGAACTGTGCACTTTGAACGCCGTGATTTGAGCCAAGTTCAGATCTTTCAGGCAAAGGCGTTGAGCCGTGATGCTTTTCTCGACCTCTAAAATCATGGGCACATAACTTCTGGCGTAGTCCAAAAGAGGAAGCCATAAACTCATCAGCAAAAGCCAGCACAACGCAGCTCCAGCAGCAGGCAAGACCAGACTCTTCCAAATCGCAGAGCGGTGCTGCCCGGTTCTCCACTTCACAAGCCAAACCCATGTGAGTGTGGCGAGCAAAGCCACCACAAAAGCTGCCGCACCAAAAGATGGCACAAAGCCAGGCAGGAGTCTGGCCACGTTGGCCGCAGGCTGGGGAGGCCAACCGGTTTGCATCGCAAGCCAAACCACCCAAATGATGAAGGCGCAACCGCTAAAGAACAAGAGCGTGAACCAATCAATCAAGGCGCGGACACTTCTTTGCAAAGTGGGCAAAGCATAGGCGGCCAAAGCAGCAAAAAAGGGCAAAGATAAAAGCAGCACACGTTCAGGGGGCACGCTGAGCATGGCGCTCAAAGCGCAAACCGTTCCTAAACAAAGGGGGATCATGAGGTGTCGACTCTGTTGGGTGGCCAACCAATGGTGTCTCCATCTCCAAAGTGTCCATAGGGTCAAGGGCCAGGCC